>CALIEI010000061.1 GCA_938022165.1 uncultured Saprospiraceae bacterium
AATGAAAAGATTTCCAGAAATCATTTCGCAATTAGGGTAGTCCTCTAAAAATGCATCTATATCATCCTGCGAATTTAGGTTTACATCACCAGAAGGACAGTCTTGAGCTGCCACATTAAAGAAGCATAAAAAGGAAATAACTAATATTATAAAAGTCTTGTGCATATATTACCTAGTTCAGTTCTTTTGTTAAAATAAGTAATTTATAGACGTATTTATACCTGTCCAATTATATTTTTGACTTATGCTATAATTGTCATTTGTGATTGAGTTTGGCAAGAAACGATAATATGCCTCCACGCCCAATTCAATGTGCTTTGTCAATCTGAACCCAAGATTTAATCCGCCTTCATAAGATAGCGGCACCTTATTTATAAAAGGACTGTTTGTTTCGTCGCTTATATCTATAGCAGAATATTCATTTTCAAGAATTCTGCCTTTAGATTGCAAGGATAAATTGTAAACTACACCTGCACGTGCGCCAAAATTCCAAAGTTTGTATTGCTTCTGGTAACCAACAGAAACCGGAATATCTAGAAAGTGATGGTAATTATAAAAATCATACTCTAATTCAAACAATGTATTGTTTGGAGCAAATCCTTTTACGTTTACTTCGTCGCCTAGAAGGTTGTTGGAGAATCCAATAATTTGATTTGCAATGGAATCGACTTTGAGATGGTCTGTATCGTATCGGAAATTTTCGGCCAATCTTGAATATTGTAATCCTATATTTAAGAAAAGGCCACTCTTATGTGCAAGTTTAGCTTTTACGCCATTGTTCCACACTTCTAAATTTCTTTCAGTAGTTTCTCTTAGCGCTAGCAATTCATTTTCTTCAGAATTATTTTTTAGCGCTAAGTTTCTATTTGAAAGAGCCAGCCCCGAGTAAGCACCAATTGAGAATTGAAATCTCGGTGTTTTTTTAGTTTCAACCTTCAGGCTAGGAAGTTCTTCATCATCATAGATCAGACTACCCAACTCTGCGCTAGGAAGTTGATCAGCTATAGGCAATACCGTTCTTCCTTTTTCCAAGAAGTCAGATTCTTGGTTTGAAGATTTTTTTTCATTTAAAATAATGGTAGGAGTCACTGCTTTTTGAGCAGTATTTTTGATGACTATTGATTCTACAATAGTATGGCTTGACTCATCCCCTAAATGTACTTGGGATGTAGAAGCATGTGAATGATGTCTCCGAATCTTTTCGTTATTATCGCCATTTTTTAAATTTGATGATGGTGAAAAAATAGTTGTTGGAGGTAATGTGTTTCTTTTGTCTACCTTCTTTTCAGAAGATTCAATAGAACTAGGCTGAGATATTTGATCAAGAGACTTTGTTTCTACAGTAGTCTCAGCAATTTGTGTGCCTTCTTTATCTTGAGTTTTAGTGATATTATTATCAGTGGATATATGTTGGGCAGTGGAAAGCGGATTAGCAAAGAATAAACCAATAAAACCTGTAAGAACGATAATAGAACTCAACGAAAACAAGAAAAAGAAAAATCTTCTTCTCTTCTTATTACTGACGTTAATGGCGTCTACCTCTGGTTCGATAGCTGCCCAAATCGCATCTACGTCCACTTCCGTAGTGTGCTTTTCTAGGCTGCTTTTATGCCATTTATAAAATATATCTTTTTTCATTATAATATTATCTTTTCTTAAAATGCTCTTCTAATGTTTTCTTTGTTGTAAAGCTTTAGGTATTTTTCTTGTAGCATTTTTCTTGCTCTCAATAAATGAGATCTAGAAGTTGCCTCTTTTATTTTTAATGTTTCTGCTATCTCTGTGTGATTGTATTCATCAACAACGAAAAGATTAAAAACGACTCTGTATTTTTCAGGGAGACTCATTACCATTTCCATTATGATTTCTCCATCATAGTCTATATATGTTTCAGCACTAATTTCTTGTTCTTGAGGAATACCAACTAGATTCTGTTCATTGCGATACCACTTTCTATCTATCCACTGCAATGCTGCTCTCACCGTGATTTTTCGAATCCACCCTTCAAAAGATCCCTTACCCTCAAATTTGTTTATGTTTTTAAATATCAAGATTAATGACTCTTGCAAAATATCTTGTGCCATATCTTGATCACGTGCATAGCGTCTGCAAATACTCATCATCAATGGTGAGTACTTCTTGACAAGGAGATATTGACTTTTCTTATCTCCTTTTTGGCAGTTTACTATGAGTGTTTTTTCAGAAATCAAATTTCTAAAGTATGTTGTTTGTTTATTGTGTTGTGTATCTACTCTTGAAAGTAAAAATTAAAATTACCTTCTATATTCACTATTTCATTTGTTGTTGAGTTTTCGAAAGTTCCTTCAAATCTTCCTATTGTTATTTTTTCTTGATCGCCGTATCTAAATACATTAAATTGATCTGCATCTCCCGTTATTCTAAAACCAGAAGCATCGTCCCAAATTCTTTCAACTGAATGATCACCTGACGCACTGTAATCTCCAATCGCAGTGCCGCCAAAGCTGATAATAAATTCTTGACCTACAGCACTAAAGTTACTAAAACGAGTCGAAGTAGCTGTACCACCAGCTGTACTAGTGATAGGGTAGCTAAATTCTTCCCCCGTACTTATATTGCGCAAGCTTAGCTGGTTTAGGCTAGGTGCTTCACAAGTGAATAAGTCGCCAATTGTATTTATTGTTTCTAGATTAATAGTTTCAACAGAGCTAACACTTACATCTGGATCCTCTATGGCGATAATGTTAGCTTGCCCATCATTGCAAGTTTGTAGCTGCAATTCAAAGTTAGAGCCACCCTCATAGAAATATTGGATTCTATCGCCTTGTGCAACCCTGATGATATTATTGTTGCTTGGCATTACTTCACAATCGTACACATCTCCAGATAAGGTTTGTACATCCACTTGTTCTAATGATAATTCTTGATTTTCAAACAGAGCACCAGTAAAAACGATTTGCCCACAAGCATCTATTACTTCCAACCTTGCTTGGCCTTCGCTTAGTGTGCTCAAAGTTATTTCACCTTGATTATTACTATGTCCTCTAAAAATAGTTTGCTGATTTTCATCCATCACCTCTACTTCCATATTCTCAAGTGGCGTAACTCCATCCGAAGCGATCAGTGAAAGATTGCTTAGCTCAGTGTTTTGCGTGCTAGCTATTAGTATTGGCGTATTGTGTCTATACAGAAAGGTATTATCATCACGGTCAGGATTGATAGTGTATAATCCATGTTCAGCAGAATAATACCAAGCCTCTGACCCTACAGGAATATTTTGTGGAAATTCAAGACTAATATCGGCATCTGGATTTATATTAAGTGCCTCACCAGATGCGTCTACAAAAGACAATAATATTAGTTGGTTTGCACGCAATCCAACTTGCTCGTTACGGCTATTTACGGTTTGAAAATTACCGGGGATGATCTTATCAAAATTATCTGTACTGGTAGTAAGAGTTTTAGAAGAAACAAAAACTTCTCCTTCAAAAATTTGGTCATTATCAAGAAATGCATTTTCAGGAATGGAAAGCGTAATCCCACTTTCCAGATTGATCACTTCTCCCACCAAACCACTTAATCCATCTGGATTCTCTATCGCACTTAAAGTGATTTCAAGATTTTCAATACTTCCCTCTGAGGGATAAAATAATTTACTTCCTACATAAAAATCTTTCAACTCGATATTAACCACTGTTCCTAAAGAATTCATTGGTGTATCCGTGTAAAAAAAATGACCAAACTGATCAGTTATAGTTTCTTGATTATTGAGTACGACTATAGCATTAGGAAGGGGATTAGAATCTTCATCCACAACTATACCTTTCACTGAGCTAACTACCATATCTACTTCGCCCTCATAATCGGCTATCAGTTCAGGCTGGAAATTTTGTGGCGTGGATACAGTACTTTCAAAATCTTCTCTGCAAGAGAAAAAAGCAAGCATTATGAAAAAATATAGTACACCTCTTAAATCCATTATTTCTGTTCTTTTGCTTTAAGATAAGGAGGAAGATTGTTTCGTTGCAAAAAGATTAGGAATATTTAAATAAACTTATAACCCTTTAACAATCAATAGAGTGGATTAATTCGCAATTCTCTACTAATAGCTATGCAGTGGGTATATTTGCACCAAGCTACAATAGAAAACCAAGGATTAATATATTGTAATAAATAGATATATGATAAATTTGGAAAGGATATGGTCAATATGATTATATTTATAGTCAAGCATTCAATACCAAATGGAATTAGACCCAATAGAAGGAAAATACAAATCTCCCGAAAAAACGAGTGATAGAAACAAGCTTTCTAAGAACAGCACAAAGGTAGTTTGCCCCAATTGCGCCAATGTAGCCCAATCACAGGATATCAATATCCAAGACAAAATTGCTAAGTGTAGCTCTTGCCACGAAGTGTTCAATTTTCAAAATGCGTTGCAATCCCTACTCAACAATTCTAAGACAATAAATAAAGCGATCTTAGGAAAACAAAAAGGTATAGATGTGCTCCGATATAAAGGTGAGCTAAATATTTCTATGGTCAATTATACTGATTGGATTGCGGTCATTTCTTTTTTGATTGGAATGTTAGGAGGGAGTATAAGTCTTGGTTTATATTTCGGTGAGGGTGAACCTACCTTACCTTTCATTGTTGCATTTGCCATGTTGTTTATTTTTGCTATTTATCGATTTATAAATTACAAAAAGAACAAGACTTACTTGGATGTGGACGACCGATATTTATATATCCGCAATCGTCCCAAGAACTTCCAAAAAGATAAAATCTATGAACGCACTTATATAAAACAATTTTATTCCAAGGCCTATGGTGCTACGAGTACAAATGCCGTTTCCATGTACTATCACTTATGGATGGTGTACGATGGACCAGACGGTGAGGAGCATATCAAGGTGACGCCTTATTTGCCAAGCAAGTCTCACACACTTTATTTAGAGCAAGAGCTGGAATCTTTTTTGGATATCCCCAATGAAGAGGTACAGTTATAAATCAAATTTCCAATTGATACTTTTGGGTCATCTCGATCCTTCGCATCGTACCTGAAAAAGGTACTCCACTCAGGACGAGACCTGGCTATCCGTTATATTCTTTTTTTCTAAAAAAGAAAAAAGGAATGCCACTTCTATCCATTGCCCCTGGCGCGTCCCTTGCAGGGCTTTGGCTATTCGCCACGCCGATTATTTGTTGATTTGATGATCTGTTAATTTGTTATTTTGATGATCTGTTAATTTGTTAGTTTGTTGATTTGTTAATTTGTTAATTTGTTGATCTGTTGATTCCTTAATTTTATAAATCCCTTGCGCTCCGGAGTGAAGCGATATGAAGGTGGCTGTATGACTAATGAAGCAAGCGCTAGGAGTGGATGAACGAAGAGTGAATACGCTACTAGCGCTTTGCTGAATAGGAATACAGCTATCTGAATACAAGCGGAAAGCCGGATTGAGCGCCCAAGCTTTACTTAAAAAGCTACTGCAAATCAAAATGACTTCAAAATATACCGCTTCGCTAATCTTTTCTCTCGCGCCATAGCTTAGGCTATGCCACTCGATAAAAGATTCATATTTTTTTGCCATTTTGCTTTTCGTTACGCTTTCTAAGTAAAGCTTGGACGCTGGCGCCCAAGCTTTACTTAAAAAGCTACTGCAAATCAAAATGACTTCAAAATATACCGCTTCGCTAATCTTGAGTTCACTTTGGAAAGTTGCGGATTTCCAAAAATGGACTATTTTGGATGATATTTTTTCATTTTGAAATTCAGTGATGTCTAATCATCAGTGGATTGAAAAAGGTAAAAATATCGCTAAAAGAGACATTTTAGGATTTCGGAATTTTTCAAAGTGAACTCAACGCTCTCGCGCCATAGCTTAGGCTATGCCACTCGATAAAAGATTCATATTTTTTTGCCATTTTGCTTTTCGTTACGCTTTCTAAGTAAAGCTTGGACGCTGGCGGCCAAGTGATCCAATCAAATGTCATATTCAATATCAACTAGATTATACTAAATTGCTTACCTTGTAGAAAATTGACAATCCATGGAATATACTTCTTTTGAAGTGGAGATAGAAAACAAAATAGCCACTGTTCGAATCAACAGATCGGATAAAGCCAATAGTTTAAACTTTGCAGGATGGAGAGAATTGAATAGAATCTTCACTGATCTATCCTCTGAATCTAAAGCCAGAGTTGTTGTCATCAAAGGCAATGGAAAACATTTTTGTGCTGGTATGGATTTGGCATCTCTGATGGAGATTGCGCAATCCTACGAGGGAAGTTGTGAAGCTAGAAAAAGAGAAAAATTTAGCGAGCATTTGCAAGAGTTGCAAGACGCTATCACTAGTATAGAAAAATGTACCAAGCCGGTTATTGCCGCTGTACATGGAGCGTGCGTAGGTGCTGGGGTTGATCTTATCTCTGCCTGCGATATGATTTATGCTACGGATGAAGCCTACTTTTGTATCAAGGAAATAGACATGGGTTTGGTTGCAGACATGGGTACCTTGCAAAGATTACCCAAAAAAATACCCGTCGGAATTGTAAATGAATTGGCCTACACTGGACGAAAAATGTCTGGCAGTGAAGCTATGAACGTGGGTTTATGCAATAAGTCCTTGGAAAGTCAGGATGCACTATATAAACATGCAGATGAGGTGGCGGAACAAATCGCAAGCAAATCTCCAGTAGTGATCAGAGGTACCAAAAAGGTACTAGCTTACGCGCAAGAGCATAATGTAAAAGACGGACTTGAATATGTAAAAGTGTGGAATGCTGGCATGATTCATTCTAACGATCTCATGGAGGCTATGCAAGCAAGTATGACCAAAAGAAAACCTGTATTTGAAGATTAATTTAAGCGTATGGATGCATTGATAAATTATTTTGAAACGATTCCGTCTAGTCATAGAACAGTGATCTTGTTTGGCGGCTTGGCGTTTTTTTTATTGATTGAAAATGTTGCTCCATTTTTTCAATTTAAGAACAATAAGATTAAACATGTTGGTTTGAATCTGTTTTTTACATTCACCACCATCTTGGTTAATTTTGTATTTGCTTTCATACTAATCAATGCCAGTCAATACGTAGACGCAAATCAGTTTGGCTTGATTCAATTTTTTCCTTTACCCATTTTTGTGTTTACCCTCTTAGGGATCATGCTGCTGGATTTGCTTGGCGCATGGCTAGCACATTGGACAGAGCATCATGTCAAATGGATGTGGCAGTTCCATCTCATACATCATACAGATATGAACTTAGATGCTTCAAGTGCAAATAGGCATCATCCGGGAGAAAGTGTGATCAGGTTTCTCTTTACTTTGATGGCTGTAGTGATAGTAGGCGCACCTGTCTGGATGGTACTTTTGTATCAAGCATTGTCAGTGACGCTATCACAGTTCAATCATTCCAATATAAGTATGCCGAAGTGGTTAGATACTGCTGTCTCATGGTTGGTAGTGACACCAGATATGCATCGAGTACATCATCATTATCGTCAGCCCTATTCGGATAGCAACTATGGAAATATCTTTTCTATATGGGACAAAATTTTTCGGACCTATCAAAAAGTAGACAACCGTAAATTAGTGTACGGTCTAGACACACACATGGAAAAGGAGAATGTAAATAAAATTGGGTATTTGCTAAAAGCACCTTTTGCTGGATACAGAAGTGAGATAAAGTATAGCGAAAAAGAACAGCTTTAAAAGTGTAAACTGATTTACGTTATAAAAATTTTTTCAACTCGTTTAATTTTTCAATGGTTAGTCGATTTTTTTCTTCTATTTCTTCCTTTTTATCTTCTAGTAAGATGTGAATAGCCGTTTCTAAAGATTTGATCTTGGATTCTAAGGCTTCCATTTTCTTTTGAGCCTTCAACAGCTCATAAACAGAATTGGCATTCTGTTTCTTCATTGAAATAATAAGATCGTTGAGTTCTTGATCCATGAATCTTGTGTTTATTTGATAGTAGCACGGCTTATGGGCAAAAAGAATCCCAAAATTCTATTCAAATAAGTGTTTCAACGATTGATAATCAATATACTAAAAAATAGTCACAAAGGAAAGAGATATTCGTAGGATAGTATATATTGCATAATTAATTATGTGTAAATTTCACGTTATTAAATTGAAATTAAAGTACTTATGGAATCGATTCTGGAGCTTTGGGAAGGTATAGATAGCCCTTTATTCACAATTATCATATTTGGTTTACTTTATTACTTTACCAAGCTATTCTTGGATAGGCAAGCCGCTGGCAAATCCGATTGGGGATTGATCAGATCAATGGTATTGTTCTTAATTGCTATGGTTGGTATGATTGCCATTATCTTGTCCCTTCCACTAGGCGAGAGTCTTAGGGGGCAAATAACACAGCTATTGGGTATCGTGATATCGGCAGTCTTGGCGCTGAGTTCTGCTACTTTGATTGGAAATGGTTTAGCAGGTATCATGTTGAGGATGATAGGCAATTTTAGACCTGGAGACTTTGTAACGGTAAATAATCATTTTGGTAGGATCACTGAGCGTGGCCTTTTTCATACAGAAATGCAAACAGAGAATAGAGATTTATTGACCTTACCTAATATGTATCTTACCACTAATCCGGTAAGGGTGACGAGATCCAATGGGACCTTTGTTAGTGCAGAATGTTCTCTTGGTTATGATGTGCCTCGCACCAAAATAGAAGAAGCACTACTCGATGCTGCCAAGCGCTCTGATCTAACAGATCCGTTTGTAAGAATTACCACGCTTGGAGATTTCTCAGTAGTGTATAAAGTGTATGGCATGGTCAAAGAGATTAAAACTATTCTCTCGGCTACTTCAAGACTACATGGACATATGTTAGACGCATTGCATGAAGCAAATATTGAAATCGTTTCTCCAAATTTCATGAATCAACGTCAAGTAGGGGAGACTATTTTCATCCCTAAAAAAGTGAGGGTTAAAAAAGAAGATAATAATTCGCCGGACCCCGAGAGTTTGATATTTGATAAAGCTGAAGTGGCAGAGACTATTGAAAAACGTAAAGAAACGGTAGCAGATGTAGATGCAAAACTAGAGCAATTTACGGCTGATCTGAGGGTGGCAGAAAATGATGAACAAAAAGCAGCTATCCAAGCGAAAATAGACAAGTGGATAGATATTAAAAATAAAATGGTTGCTAAATTGGATGATCAGATTACGGATTTGAGTAAAGAAAAGTAGCGTTTATTTAAACAACAAGATCAATGCACCTATCCCGGTAATGGCAATAATCATGAGCCTATACCAATGATCTTTAATTTTGGTGACTAGCCATGCGCCTAATACAAATCCAATGATCAATGCCGGAATTAAACTTATACTTTGCTTGATACTTTCATTGTTTACTGTGCCCCAAATGAAGATATGAATGGGCATTTTGAAAATGTTATTGAAGAAAAATAGCCAAGCTACTGTGCCAATAAATGCATTCTTGGGCAATCGCATACTCAAAAAATAAATATTCGCGAATGGCCCAGCCAAATTTCCAATCATTGTAGTGATTCCAGCAGCCAAGCCCAATGAGCTAGAAAATAACCAGTTATTGGGTATTTTTTTTGGTGGATTCTTTTCCCAGTATAGTAGTATGGCTACTGAGATAAGAATGATGCCAATCATTGCTTTCTTAAATAATTCCTCGGGTAGATCTTTACCTATCAATGTCCCTATCAAAACACCGACCAACATGGCTGGCAATAATTTGAAAAGGAACTTCCATTGCACATGCTTTCGATAATAGACTATGGCCATCAAATCCGCTGCTACAAGTAGGGGCATAAGAATACCTGTAGACTCTTTACCTCCATAGACGAATACGAGCATAGTAACTAAGATCGCCGAGATCCCTTTTATACCTCCCTTGGAAACACCAAGGAGTATAATCGCAGCAAAAGCAACAATCCACATAACTATTGGAGTACCAAAAATACTTCCTTCCACATTCTAGGTTTTCGTGAGTTTTCGGAGCGGACTCAAAGTTACAAGATAAATGTAAGAGGTACTATTTTGTTTTTTTTTAGCTAGCTATTGTTGCATTGATTATTTTATTGGCGACCAATTCTGCACTTTGTACGGCACCATCCATATAACCCGGAAAATCTAATGCTGTCTCGGATCCAGAAACAAAAAAGCGATCATCAAACCATGCTTTTTGATAGATTGGGTGTCCATTATTTTGATGCGGAAATATATAAGGCATGGCTACATGTTTTGTATTTGAATCTTGTGGCCATATATGTTCAACATATTCCACATAGGAATGTACTATTTTGCCATAAAATTTTTCTAACTGGGTAAGCACTTTTGCCTTCCTCTTTTCTACATCCAAACTTGCAAGTCCACTGTTCACAAAACCGCATAATGCGAATTTCTCCACTTTGTGATCTGAGTGATCATAAAATTCACTTACTGGTCCAACATTGCTAAACAGGGTACCAGATCCATTTTCTTTTCGCCAAAATGGATTCTCAAAGATTAAGGCCGTCTTTATAGCATCTTGCATCCAGGTATGTGTCGCTAAGCCTATTTGATTTAATTCCTGATTTACAGTTGGATTTATTTTTATACTTAGAAAAAGTAATGCTGGAGGAAGGGTAGAGATCACTATATCTCCAGTCCATTTTTTCTCATTACAATGAACAGTCACTTTTTCTTGACTAAAATCAATGCTATCGATTTTTGTATCGAGTACAATCTGTTCTGCATTTAGCGAGGACGCTAAATTTGTTATAACAGATTCAGATCCTCCTTTTATACGATAACTAGGAAGTTGCGCTGGAATATCAATGCTTTGAGGCGGAGCCAAAGAAAATGGTTCAAAAAATGCTTTGCCTTCAGTATGTTGTTCATAATAGCCTATACCAAGTTCATCTAGTAATGCTAAGAGATGTATATGTTTCTTACCGAACCATGTAGCCCCCATTTCAACGGCTGTACTAAGCGAACCTTGTTTGGTGTGAATACGACCTCCACAGCGATTTCTTGATTCTAGTACTTTTACCTCATATCCTTGATCGTTCAATCTTTTGGCAGTCAATAATCCGGAGAGACCAGCACCTAAAACTAGTATTGATTTTTTCATATACTCAAATAAGCAAATTTGGATTGATATTGTTCTGAGTCCACTATGAAAACATGTAGAATTCCTATCAACTACAAAAAAGGCTCGATTCGCTTGTTGAATTGAGCCTTTTTATTATCGAATAGTTATTCTGCAAAACCTCGGATGTTCCAATTGATATCCACTGCATTACTTGTAAAATCCCTATATGTTTGCCATTCTATTTGATTGTGCTCTAGTACCCAATCCCCGTTGGAGAGGGCAGGACCTATATCACATCCAATAGTATTCCTTTCATCAGGATGGGTTACTTCAACAGCTATCCAAAGATCGCGGTCAGCTATAACTACATCTTCAGTCAGCGTATGCGAATTCCAACTATCCGGGTTAACAGAGCTGGTTACATCAGCCTCATAAAGCATTGTACCAGGATTGCCAGGCGAATCTTCATCATAAATTCGAATTTTTGTATTGCTTGGGGTGCGTACTAAATAAAACTCAACTCTATCTAAACTTTGTCCTGAAAAGCCGGAAGTTATAGAACTTGGAAATCTAGCGGCTGCGATATGAACCCCTTCACCAAATATGGGAGCGGAATTGGGCCCTTGATCATACGATAATTCCGAATCATTTGTGCTTGTTTCGTCATCGCTACAGCTAAATGACAAGGATAAAATGATAAAAGAGAGAAAATAGATAGCTTTTTTCATGTTTTATATTTTTGCAAGTATAACCAGCTCATTCATTAAAGATTACTAGGAGCTAGCACTTTATAGTTAAATTAACATCTAAGTTTTAAACCAGTAGATTTTTCATAGAGACAAACGAATATTGCTCTATTTTAAGCCCTTGATTTATGTGAAAAGCTAATAATTGATAAATAAACAGCTTTTTTTAACCATAAAATATGGTATTAATAGTAATTTTGGGCCAAGATGCCCACCTCGAATTCGAATTGAACACTTTGTTTTTCAAACCAAATGAAATTCTAATAAAATTTTAACCAATCTTTTAATTTTTAATTAATGGAAAAAAGTAAGCTTATATCATTGGTTGCCAAGACAGCCAAAATTTCTGCAAAACAAGCCTCAACAGCTTTAGAATGTATGCTCCAGAAGGGAAATATTTGGAAGGATGAGGACCTTAAGGTAGTATCAGTAAAGAATGACGTCATCGTCAATACCAAAGGAGCACCTAAAGTGCATAAAGTAGAAGTAATAAAAGAAAAGATAGTTCATACCACTAATACTCAAGAAGTTATAAAACCGGTAGAGCTTATAAAGGAAAAAGTAGTCTCTGTAGTTAAGGAAATGCCAAAACAGATCATCAAAGAGGTGAAATTGGAAACTAAGGTTCCAGTCAAGATACCTGTAATCAAGGAGGTGATCAAAAAGGTAAAAGTAATTGAAAAAGTACCCGTTTTCAAAGAGGTTATAAAGGAAGTAGTAAAAGAGGTTCCAGTATACATTGAAAAAGAGGTGATTAAGGAAGTGATTGTTGAAGTTCCAGTCCTTATAGAAAAAGAAGTAATCAAAGAGATTGAGATTATCAAAGAGGTACCTGTTGTGATAGAAAAAGAGGTACCAGTGTTGAAAGAGGTAGAGGTTATGGTTAAAGTGCCATATGAGGTGGTAAAGGAAGTAGAAGTAAAGGTAGAAAAGCCGGTAGCTCTTGTTAGGAAAAAGGAGGTACTTAAGAAAGTAGATGTTATAAAAGAAGTGCCTGTGATGGTTGAAAAGGAGATCATCAAAGAAGTCCAAGTTACTAAAGAGGTTCCTGTGCCAATTATCAGAGAGGTACAGAAAATAACTGAAGTGACTAGTTCTGATACTAAAGTTGTAAAGAAGTGGGAAAATGACTACGCAAAGTTAGAAAAGCAAATTGCGATTCTCGATGCGGATAATGGCAAAGTAGTTGCTAATTATAAAAAGTCTATGGGTCTTTTACAAGGTCAAATCAATGACCTTAAAAAGCAAAATAAAGGCTTAGGCAATTCTGCAAAAAGTGCAGATAAGAATAGAAAAGATTTGGCATTGGTGAAATCTAAATTGGCGAAGGCTGAGGCAGCACTTAAGAATGCTAATAAGAAATATGCATCTTCGCTAAAAGCCGCTCAAGCAGATCTCGCTAAAATGAAAACTGCTTCAAACAGTGACGCTAAGTTAAAGAAAGCCATCAGCGATCTGACTAAGCAAAATAAGGGCTTGGCGAATGACGCAAAAGCTGCTGCTAAGTACAAGAAAGATCTAGCTGCTTTGAAAGCAAAGTTGGCTAAAGCTGATGATGCACTTAAGAATGCTAATAAAAAATATGCATCTTCATTAAAAGCTGCTCAAGTTGATTTGACTAAGATGAAAGGAGCTTCAAACAGCGAAGCTAAATTAAAGAAAGCGATCAGCGATCTGACTAAGCAAAACAAGGGCTTGGTGAATGACGCAAAAGCTGCTTCAAAGTACAAGAAAGATCTAGCTGCTTTGAAAGCAAAGTTGGCTAAAGCTGAAGTCACATTGAAAGCTTCAAATAAGAAGTACGCTGCAGATCTTAAAGCTGCTCAAGCGGATTTAAGTAAGCTTAAAAAGACACCAAATAATAATAGCAAGCTTGAAAAAGCGGTTAAAGATCTAAAGAAGCAGCTTGCTGATGCAAAGAAAGGTGCACTTGAAGCTAAAAAGATGAGTACCAAATTAGCAAATGCACAAAAGTCTGAAAAGAAAATGATCGCTTCAGGTAAAAAGCAAGCTAGTGACTTAGCTGCAATGAAAAAAGAAATTTCAAAGCTAAAGAAAGAATTGCTTAAAAAGCCTACAGAGATTATTAAAGAAGTAGAAGTGATCAAGGAGGTAGAGGTAGTGAAGCAGATTGATATCAATTCACTAATGAAGAAGATGATGGGGATGAATACTGTGGAGGTGTCCAAAAAGGTAGTTGGTGAGACTAGAAGTGCTAAAGAAGGGAAAGTGGTTTCTAGAAGAGAAGTTGGAACCAATAGGACGACAAATACACAGTCAAAGACAGTTAAAGCGAAATCTACTAAAAAGCAAAACCCAAAGACAGATACAGTTGTTAAAGGGGCTGTAGTGAAATCTTCTGCTAAAAAAGAGGCACCAAAGGCGAAAAAGATCGCTAAACCTGCTTTGCCGAAATTAGATTTCAAGGCTTTAAAAATAAATGATGATATGCTTCAAGTTATTGAAGGTATTGGTCCGAAAATAAAAGAAGTATTAAACAATGCTGGGATACTCAACTTTACACAGTTGGCAAATACTTCAGCATCTCGTTTAGTATTTATTTTAGCAAATGCAGGACCAAGCTATAGAATTCATGATCCAAAGTCATGGCCTCAGCAAGCTTGGATGGCAAGAGATAGAGATTGGAGTGGCTTGATTAAGTTTCAAAAAGAACTAGGTGGCGAAGAAGGACAGGAAGACACACCAAGTAAGTTTGAAAAAATCTTTGCTACTCAAAATTAAAATGTAAATTTTTGATTTAACTATGAGTTCAAATCAATCCAAATAAATAATGGAGTTTTCATACAACTGTATGAAAACTCCACTTTAAATTAAAATTTAAGAATATGAAATTCCCAAAGATTACCTTCATTTTTGTTTTAGGTCTAATAATCACATTAGGATATGCTTGTGGCAGTGATGACGAAGGAGGAGGAGACGGTGGTGGCTCCATGGCTGATGATTGCTCAGTCGAAAGATCGTATGCTAATGATATTGTTCCAATACTTAATTCTACTTGTGCAATTCCTAATTGTCACGTCAACGGTTTTGCAAACGGAGACTTTGGTACTTATGAAGGATTAAAAGTTACAGCTGATGCAGGCGTATTGAGAGGACAAATCTCAAACAATGTAATGCCTCCTCAAAATTCTGCTGGACCTACGGAGCTTACTGATGCTCAAAAAACAACATTTTTATGTTGGATAGATGATGGTGCACTTGATAATTAATGAGATCTGAAGTTGATCAATAATTATTGTTTTCTATAATCTATTCATTTTCAGGGCTTGGGACTATTAAGTTTCAAATTCATTAGTGATTAATGGTGCAGATTGATTCAGCATTTCTATATTTGTTGTCTCTATAACGAACCAATTTGCAAATGAAAGGGAAATTAGCTTCTGCATTACAATACACTAAACATATTTTCACTACTGGGGCCATATCAGAAACCAGCAGAGAAGTTGAAATCGAAATTTGCAATAGATTAGATTCTAAGGGTAAGGTTTACGTAGAGTTTGGAATGGGATTGGGTAACATAACCCAAGAAATTTTAAACAGAATGCCTAAGGATGCAAAACTATATTCATTTGAAGTGAATGAAGATTTTTGCGAAAAAGTAAAAGCATTGATTAAAGATGATCGTTTGGTGGTGATCAATGATGGTGCAGAAAATATACGCAAACATGTTACCGAAGAAGTCGACAACATGATTTCTTCTATGCCATTCACTTTCTTTTCAAAAGAGAAAACTGATCTCATTCTAGGAGAATCAAAAGCAATGTTAAAAAGTGGAGGTTTCTTTTCACAGATTCTTTATTCAAAAATTCACTACAAGAAGTTTTCTGCCGCTTGGGACGAATGTGAAATGATTAAGACCAGCAATTTTCCAGCGGGTTTCATATATCATTGCCTAAAGGAGTAATAAGTCCACTCAAAATTACAATTTTTCTATTTGGCTTTTATCTATAGATTCTAGATTGGCTATTCCCACTAGTCTCATAGTTCTTTCGAGATCCTGTCTTAGTATTTTCCATAAATGATCTACTCCTGACTGGCCGCCAACCGCAAGTCCATAACAAATGGGTCTACCCAAGAACACCATTTTTGCCCCTAGTATTATTGCTTTTAGTATGCCCTCAGCAGTTCTGAATCCACTATCAATAAATAAGGGATAATCCTTAGGAACTATAGGTTCTATTTTAACTAATGCATCAAGCGTACTCAAGCCTGAATCAAGTTGTCTGCCACCATGATTGCTAATCATAATTCCGTCTGCCCCATGTTCAATGCATAGTTTGGCGTCATCTGGATGTACAATACCTTTAACTACTATTTTGCAATTTGTAGTTTCCTTAATTAATGAAAACAAATCCCAATTCAAGCCTGGGTGATGTATATTATCTTCTGCATTCAATACGCCTTTAAGATTTCCAAAGGATAGATGCCTAAAATCAGGATGATTTAGTAGAGCTCTAGCATTGTGTTTTCGCTTCCCTAGTACAGGAACATCGACAGTTAAGACAATGACTTCTGCACCTGCTTCTTCGACTGCTGTTAATAGATGCTTTGTTACTTTAAAGTTGTCAGTGGGGTAGAGCTGAAACCAAGGTTTTACTTTACAAGATTTTGATGCCTCTGCGTATTTTAAATTACTTACCGTTGAAAGGATACAAGGAGCATTATGGTTCATACAGGCGTGTGTAGTTGCTATTTCTGCATCTTTGTGAAACAAGCCTTGTATGCCCACTGGAGCGGCACCAAATGGCACACTATATTGATGCCCAAACATTTCAATACCAGTATTTGGATTCAAAATACCTTTTAATCTTTTAGGTATTAGGGCCCAATTATTGAATGAAGATAGATTCCGTTCTAGAGTGATGCCTTTACCAGCACCAGCGTTTAGATACTCACTTACTAGTTTAGGTAAAATTTCTTTTGCAGCAATCTGCATTTCGTCAATTGAATTATAGTCAAATTTTAGCGGTTTTTGCTGCATTGATCATATTGTTTGGCGTGAAATTAACCATTCTTATTATTGTATCCGATACTCTGTTTAGACTAATACCAAATAGTAGCATTTTGATAGCTTATTTTTGGTTGAACTATAAGGTTTTTATAAATTGACAACATTCTATAACATTTAAAACATTAAAATGGATAAGGCTTATATCGCAGGAAGAACTCCAATGAGAGTAGATTTAGTAAAAGGAGAAAAATATGCTTGGTGCTCATGCGGAGCCTCTGAAAACCAACCTTGGTGTGATGGATCTCATAAAGGAACAAAATTCACTCCGACAGTTTTTACAGCAGAGGAAACAAAAACAGTAAGCATGTGTATGTGTAAGCTATCTGAGAGGCCACAATTTTGTGATGGCAATCACAAAAGAATAAAAGGCTAATTATTTCAGTATCAAAATATAAAAAATTGAAAGAGGCATTTATCATCGATGGGGTTCGCACCCCATTCGGTAATTTTGGGGGGACTCTATCTACAATCAGAACAGACGACCTAGGAGCTATTCCGATCAGAGAGATAGTAAATCGAAATCCATCTATACCTAAAGAAGCATACGACGATGTTATGTTTGGTTGCGCAAACCAAGCCGGTGAAGACAATCGTAATGTAGCTAGAATGTGTCTTTTATTAGCAGGTCTCCCGTGGTCAGTTCCTGGCGAAACACTCAATAGATTATGCTCTTCTGGCATGTCAGCAATAGTTCATGCTAATCGAGCCATCAAAGCTGGCGATGGAGATGTCTTTATCTCTGGTGGAGTAGAGCATATGACGAGAGGGCCATTTGTTATTTCCAAAGTAAGTAAGGCTTTCGGACGAGACGCAAAAATGCATGACAGTAGTTTTGGATGGAGATTTGTAAATCCAAAAATGAAAGAATTGTATGGTGTAGACGGTATGGGCTCTACTGCTGAGAATCTCGCCGAAATGTTTAATATCAGCAGAGAAGATCAAGATCAATTTGCTTACTGGTCTCAAAGTAAAGCTGCAGCTGCACAAAAGAATGGCCGCTTAGCTGAAGAAATTGTTAGTGTTGAAATTCCAAGGAGAAAACAAGATCCTTTAATTTTTGAACATGATGAATTCATTAGACCAACTACGACGACGGATATACTTGCCAAACTAAGACCTGCATTCAAACCGCTAGATAAAGGAGGAACAGTTACTGCAGGCAATGCCTCTGGACTAAATGATGGTGCGGCAGCAATGATCGTGGCTTCAGAAGAGGCAGTCAAAAAGTATGACCTTAAGCCCTTAGCAAGAATTGTTTCTTCAGCTGTCGTAGGTGTAGAACCACGTATCATGGGTATTGGCCCAGTAGGCGCTTCTAAGAAAGCACTCGCAAAGGCTGGTCTCACATTAAATGATATGGGAATTATCGAACTCAATGAAGCTTTCTCTGCTCAAGCACTTGCTTGCACCAGAGAGCTAGGACTACAAGATAATGACCCAAGAATCAACCCGAATGGAGGTGCCATTGCTATAGGTCATCCACTTGGCGTGTCTGGTACAAGAATTACGCACACTGCGGCTCTAGAATTGCACAAGCAAAACAAACAATACGCATTGATTACTATGTGTGTAGGCGTTGGCCAAGGCTACGCCCTCATCATAGAGAAAGCATAGAAACAATATTTGGCCTCAAAAGAAAAAGTAAATTCAGGTGTCTAAATCGAACACATCTAGGAACACATCTAGGAATACATCTAGAAATACATCTAGGAACACATCTAGGAATACATCTAGGAATACATCTAGGAATACATCTAGGAACACATCTAGGAACACATCTAGGCACACTCCAGCACAGCATTTATAATTTATCATTTATAATTCATAATTAGTTTTAATGAATACTGGCAAAATAACCGCACCGTTTCGCAAACTAGGCCTTATTCATGTCTTTGATAAAGTCAAATTTAGATATATACAAGCCAAGAATAGAAAAGTCAACCAAGCCTTTCTAAAAGAAAACCCTGATGTGGTTTTACCGCCCGACTATTTAATTTTTGAAACTTTTCATCTCAACTATCGCAGCTATTATTTTGGAGGACGATCTTCGGCAAAAGATATAGTAGCAGAAGTAAGCCAACACATAGCACTTAAAAATAAAAAAATATTAGACTGGGGATGTGGCCCTGGTCGAATCATACGCCATATGCATGAATTTGTGGAAGATTGTGAGGTTTATGGAGTAGATTATAACCCAACCAATCTAGACTGGTGCAAAGAGAATATACCGAATGTCCACTTCTCAAAAAATGAAATCAATCCTCCCTTGAATTTTGATGCACAATCGATGGACTTTATATATGGGATATCGATTTTTACCCATCTCTCTGCACCAAATCATGAGGCTTGGATGAATGAGTTGGCGAGAGTATGTAAGTCTGGTGGTGTTGTATATCTCACTTCTCATGGGCCAATATATAAAAGGATACTTACAGAGCAAGAGCAAAACCGATATGATGAGGGTAAGCTGGTCAATCGAGGAAATGCTGTAGAAGGCCATAGGGTATACGCCGCTTTTCACCCACCCGCATACTTTAGAGCACTCATTGAGACGCATTTTGAGGTCTTACATTATAGAGAGGGCTTAGAAGAATCTTGGGGCATAGATCAAGATCATTGGATTATACGCAAAAGATAATCTATACTTAATACTTACAAACTTTACTCCTTTCATGAAAAGACATACCTTTGCGGACTAATTCCGATTAATGGTAGAAGCTTTTTTAGAATCGCCACTTTTATTATTGTTTGTAGTTATCGCCATAGGTTATGCTGTGGGGACGATCGCTATTCGTGGTGCCAAGTTAGGTGTGGCAGCTGTATTGTTTGTGGGCTTAGCTTTTGGCTCTCTAGATCCAAACCTTATGGTTCCGGATGTTATCATTACACTCGGACTTTCCATATTTGTTTATACTATTGGTATCAGTAGTGGTCCGAGCTTTTTTAGGACTATGATCAATCGAGGTGCTACAGACATTTCTTTCATTGTGATTGCCTTATTAATTTTCGCTGCTTTCACATTTGGCGCTTACCTTATTTTAGATATCAACAAAGCTATGGCGGCTGGACTATTATCAGGTAGTGTAACCAGTACTCCAGCCTTAGCAGGTATATTAGATATCATTGCTACTACTACCAATAAAAATATAGATAAAGACTTATTTTCAAATTCTGCAGTTATTGGATATTCTCTAGCTTATCCAATGGGAGTGCTAGGTGTGATGATAGCGTACAATGTATTCCAGAAATTATTCAAGATTGATTTAGATCAAGAACAAAATGATCTTCAAAAAGACTACCCTGTCAGTATGAAGATAGAGCGAAAGACGGTAGCGGTTACTAAGCCAGATGTCCATGACATGCTCTTGAGAGATTTGTTCAATAGATATCATCGTAGATTGGTTTTTGGGCGAATGAGTAGGGGTGGCGAACAGTTCTTACCCAATATGGATACAAAATTACAAATCGGAGATAAAATAGTAGTGGTAGGTGGGAGTAAGCTAGTGACTAAGGCTATTCAAGACTTAGGAGCAGTCCAAAACACAGAACTTACTTTTGACCGACGCAATTATGATGTCCGCAAAGTATTTGTATCTAATCCAAATTTAGCTGGAGAGAAAATAGCCACACTCAATCTTTCCGAAAAGTTTTCTGCTATAATTACTAGAGTACAAAGGGGAGATACAGATATGATAGCTAGTGGCAATACTGTCTTGGAGCTAGGTGATCGAGTACAGATGGTGGTCAAGCGAAGAGATATCGACGAGATCAATACCCTATTTGGAAATTCTTTAGAGAGACTATCTCAGATCAATTTATTCTCTTTTGGATTAGGTATGGCATTAGGCCTACTTATTGGAAAGATTACATTCAGCTTGCCAGGAGGAGTGAATTTTCAGTTGGGGTATGCTGGAGGACCACTTTTGGTTTCCTTAGTATTAGGCGCTATTCGCAAAACAGGGCCGGTACTTTGGATCTTGCCATTTAGTGCCAATCTGACCCTACGTCAAGTAGGACTTATACTTTTGTTAGCAGGTATTGGTATCAAATCAGGATTTACGTTCAAAGAGGTCTTATTGAGTTCTGAAGGTGGAATACTATTTTTATCTGGAGCGATTATCGTATTTTTTTCCACCCTACTTTCGCTCATAGTTGGTTACAAATTATTCAAAATTCCCTTTAGTTTACTGACGGGTATGTTAGCTAATCAGCCTGCTATTTTGGATTTTGCCTTGGACAAAACAAATAATAAATTGCCTTCCATTGGCTACACCATGGTCCTCCCAGTGACCTTGATCCTCAAAATATTATTAGTTCAGATACTTTTTTATTTACTTTAGCTCATAAAACAACCAAACTATGAAATTCGCAAAAATAGCCTACTGGATAGTTACCATATTAATGTGTGCATTATTTGCCTTTTCAGCGCAAATGTATTTCTTCAATACCGAAATGGTTAGAGGATTCTTTTCGAGTATGGGTTTTGCTACTTGGATCGTAATACCCTTAGCGATAGCTAAAGTGCTAGGCATAGTAGCTGTATTGACTGATATGGTCAAGATTTTGAGAGAGTGGGCTTACGCGGGATTTTTCTTTGATGTGATCTTAGCGTCAACTGCACATATCATGGCAGGGCATGGTCCTCAGTGGATGTCTATTGGAGGAATATTTTTGGTTCTTGGTTCTAGATTTTTATACCAATATAGATACGTAGATTAACGCTGTTTTGGGCACGTCCCTACGGGTCAGGCTGTCCATGACTCGCTATTCGCTGCGCCACCGCTAAAGCTATTGCGACACGCGGTCGGCCCTGCATTGCGTTCCGATCCCTGAAAAGCGGGATCGATACTCCATTTGGTCTCTCCACTATCGTGGAGCTCATTCCCATCCTTCGTGCAAAATTCAGTGCTCTATTCGAGTTTTAGACTTTTTTTTAAGTAATTATTGAGTTCGCTCCGAAAAGTCACGAAACCATAAAATGACTCTTTTGTCGATATTTTCCATTTTCTCAATCCACTGATGCCTGTGCGACAACTAGTTGGCGTGCTCAGGCACGCCTAATTATAGTCGCACAGGCATCACTGAATTTCGAGAATGAAAAATCTCATCCAAAATAGCTCATTTTCTGCAATCCGCTACTTTCCGGAGTGGACTCATTATGGACTATAAAAAGGCCTTTAAAATATTTTTTTAAATTTTTTATCAATCCATGCAGCGTTTTTGATAATGCAAGACTCTTTATGGTAGTGAAGGAGTATTTTTATGATACCCTCACGCAAATAAATCGCATTAACACATTTATAGATAAGTTTTTCAAAGCTGCTCGCTATACCTCTTGTGAGCAGCTTTTTTTATTTTGAAGATTTCTATTCAACACTTTGGACACGTCTACATCTTCTCGGTGCCCAAAAAAAATGTAAATCCTTTATTAATGTAAAATGGCCTAGTGCTGCGCAAGAGGATCGTCTAGCTAGGGCTTGTGCTATGGCAGACGATAGTCACCGGCAAGCTTTTCGCGCAGCCGAGGGACCGAGCTGACTAGCGAGCTCTGTAGCATAACGCCTCGACTTTTTCGTCGAGGAGGCCCATAAAAATAATTAAAAATCATAGATGCTTTGGTTACTTTGATATGTGCCTGCATTATAATATGTTTGTGAAGAGGCAAGTTATTTGCATTACATTATTGATGTAGATTGTGGTATAATACATAGTTATATTTCCACATATCTAAAGCCCATATTATCAACACTATAGAAAATAGAGATGAGTAGTAGAAATAAATACGTCTGTATACACGGTCATTTTTACCAGCCACCTAGAGAGAATGCTTGGCTTGATGCAATAGAAATCCAAGAATCTGCATCTCCATTTCATGATTGGAATGAGCGAATAAATTTTGAGTGTTATGCACCCAATACCTCTGCTCGTATACTAGATAATAAGGGCTTGATCTATAAGATTATCAACAATTATACTTACTTGAGTTATAATTTTGGTCCAACACTGCTGTCGTGGATGGAGCGAAAAGATAGAGAGACGTATAATGCGATCTTAGAGTCTGATAAGATCAGCAAGAAGCGATTTGGTGGGCATGGATCTGCTATAGCACAAGCACATAGTCATCTTATATTGCCTCTCGCCAACTATAGAGATAAAGTGACTCAAGTGAAATGGGGTCTTGAAGATTTCAAATATAGGTTTGGTAGAGAGTCGGAGGGAATTTGGCTAGCTGAGACAGCTGTCGATACGGAGACTTTAGAAGTGTTGGCTGATCAAGGATTGAAGTACACTATCCTTGCGCCTAGGCAAGCCAAATCATTCAGAAAAATAGGTCAGAGTGATTGGAAGAGTACCAATCATGGTTTCGATACGCGCAGACCTTATAAAGTAAACTTACCTTCTGGAAAATCGATTGCATTATTTTTTTATGATGGGGCCATTGCTCAAGGTGTTGCTTTTGATGGCTTGTTGAGAGACGGAAATAGATTTGCTGATAAATTTCATTCTAGCTTTGATGACAACGATGAGCCACAATTAGTTCACATCGCAACGGATGGTGAAACGTATGGACATCATCACAGACATGGTGAAATGGCTCTAGCTTCTTGTCTGCATAATATAGATTCGAACGATAAAGCTACTTTGACCAACTATGGTGAGTATCTAGAAAAATTTCCGCCTACTTGGGAGATTCAAATTCATGATAATTCAAGTTGGAGTTGCGTACATGGTGTGGAACGCTGGAGATCTAACTGTGGCTGTAGTGCAGGAAGACCTGGTTGGAATCAGAAATGGAGAGGGCCGCTAAGAGATAGTTTGGATTGGCTTCGAAACTACCTTGAGGTTTTGTTTGAAAAAGAAGGGGCGGCACTGTTTAAAGATCCATGGGCAGCTAGAGATGAATATATTCATATTTTGATCAATAGAAACGAACATACGATCGATGAGTTTTTCAAAAAGCATGCAAAAAGCAAATTAGATTCAGAGAAGTTAACCATTGCGGTTAGATTGCTTGAGCTACAAAAATTTGCCATGTACATGTACACGAGTTGTGGATGGTTTTTTGATGAGATATCTGGTATCGAAACCAATCAGATATTGCAGTACGCTCTACGTGCCATGCAATATGTGCGTTATTTCTCTGATGATAATGTAACAGAGACTTTCATGGATCACTTAAAAAAGGCGCCTTCAAATGTGTTCGAAGATGGTTCTGTTTCTTACAGCAAGAATGTAGTCCCAAGCGCAGTAAATCTTGAAAGAGTGGCTATGCACTTTGCGGTGACTTCTCTTTTTGAGCAAAGAGGCCAAGATGCTGAAATCCACCGATTTAAATCTACGATGGAAGATTATGAATTTAGAGAGGCGGGTAATCAACGTATTGCAGTGGGTAAAATAAAGATTTCTTCTAAGGTTACATTTAGAGAAAAGACGTACAAATTTGTTGTGCTTTATCTAGGGCAACAAAATATCATGGGTAATATCCGTCAAGATATGTCTGAAACTAATTATGCGGCTTTAAAAGAGAATGTTTTAAAATCTTTTAAGTCGACTAATTTGGGTGATGTGTTGGCAGCAATGCAAAAATATTTTGAAGATAATAATTTCACTATTTGGCATTTATTCAAGGATGAAAAGAGAAAGATTCTTTCGAAGATAAGTGAGCGTAATATGGAAAGTATTGCATCATCCTTTAAAGAAATTTACAACGACAACTACCAGCTCATGTCTGGTATGCAGCAAAGTAATATTCCTATCCCTTCTGCTTTCAAAAGTGCAACTGACTATATATTAAATAAAGAGTTGCATGAGTTTTTTGATAAAGAAGTATTAGATATAGCTAAGCTGAAACATATCGCTTCTGAATTTAAAAAGTGGGATGTAAGCATTACTGATGAGAAGTCATTTAGATATGCAGCAAGTGAGCGCATATTCTACGAAGTAAGAAAGCTAGCCTTGTCAGATTTTTCTTTAACTCAGCTGGTATTGCTTAACGATATATTTGAGATCATGTCCAAACTAGATATAAAGCTAGATATTTGGAAGTCTCAAAATCTTTACTTTGGGATGCTTAGCGGGTTCAAAAAAGGAGAGTGGGTATTTGCTAATAAAGAATGGGAAGTGCATTTCAAGGAATTAGGCGACCACCTCGGAGTTAAGCTAGAATTATCTATGAATTACGCTTAAAAGATCAGAATCAAGATAGGTGAACTAATAGTGATTTAGTACCTTTAGGATACTAAACACTCCACTATGTCTGAATTCGTTCACCTACATTGTCATACCCAATTTTCACTTCTAGATGGTGCCTCCGATATAGGTATCATGATGGACAAGGCGGTAGCTGATGGGCAAAAAGGGGTAGCCATGACCGACCATGGTAACATGTTCGGAGCTTTCAAATTTGTAAGAGAAGCTAAGAAACGTAATATTAAACCGATCATAGGTTGTGAGTTTTACCTAGTAGAAGATCGTCATAAGCAAAGTTTTCAAAAAAGTATTGGAGAAAAGGATAAGCGGTATCATCAATTGATGCTTGCAAAAAATGCTACGGGCTACTCCAATCTATCAAAATTATGTTCTCTCGGTTTTATTGAAGGATCCTACGGAAAGTTTCCGAGGATTGATAAAGAGTTACTTGTAAATTATACTGAGGGGGTAATAGCGACTAGCTGTTGTATAGGTGCGATCATCCCACAATTAATCTTACAAGGAAAAGAAGAAGAGGCGGAAAAAGAATTACAGTGGTGGGTAGACTTGTTTGGGGAAGACTTCTATATAGAATTACAGAGACATAGAGGATTAGAGGATATAGATGTTGGTGGAGTGAAGACTGGAGTCAGTCAAGAGTATATCAATCAAGTACTGCTCAAGTTTGCCAAAAAGTACAATCTAGAAGTCATTTGTACCAATGATTCTCACTATGTAGAGGAAGAGGATAATTTTCCACATGAAATATTGCTGTGTGTAAATACAGGAGGTAAGATATCTGATGAAAAACGTTTTAAGTTTTCAAGTTCAGATTTTTACTTTAAAACACAGCAAGAGATGGGACAACTCTTCAAGGATGTTCCGCAATCTCTCGAAACCACTATGAAGATCTACGATAAAGTAGAGGTTCTAGAACTGGCTCGTGATGTAATTCTACCTAATTTCCCATTACCTGAAGGCTTTGAAAAGCAATCAGAATATCTAAGGCATTTAGTTTATGAAGGGGCTAAAGTGCGCTATGGAGAAATAACGGAGGAAGTTAGAGAGCGTCTCGACATGGAGCTCGGAGTTATTACCGAAATGGGTTTCGAAGGGTACTTTTTGATTACTCAAGATTTTATACAAGAAGCAAGACTAATGGATGTTTCGGTGGGTCCAGGTCGTGGATCTGCTGCTGGTTCAGCCGTAGCCTATTGCTTAACCATTACGGATATAGATCCTATCAAATATAAATTACTCTTCGAACGATTTCTGAATCCGGAGCGTATCTCGATGCCGGATATTGATATCGACTTTGATGACGAAGGTCGACAAAAAGTGATTGACTACGTAGTGGACAAGTATGGGAAGAGTCAAGTTGCCCAGATTATTACTTTTGGTACGATGAAGGCGAGGTCAGCTATTCGAGATGTGGCTAGAGTACTAGAGTTGCCATTATCTGAAGCAGATCAAATAGCGAAGCTGGTTCCATCTCGACAAGGGAAGAGTCCATCTTTGAAAAAAGTGGTTAGTAGTAAATTTACAGACCTAAGAGGAGACTGGCCAAGTGAAGAATTTCAAAAAATAGAAAGTCTTCATAAGTATACCACCTTCGATAATCTAGCATCTTCAACTTTATCAAATGCTGCGAAACTAGAAGGTACAGTTCGTAACTCAGGTATACATGCTGCGGGGGTAATTATTGCACCGGATGAGATCACGAATTATATACCGGTTTGTACTTCTAAAGATGCAGATCTATTAGTTACGCAGTTTGATGGTTCCGTTGTAGAGGATGCAGGGATGCTGAAGATGGATTTCTTGGGATTGAAAACCCTATCCGTTATCAAGTCTGCCATTAAGCTGATAGTTAAGCGCTATGGAGAGCATGCTAAGATAGAACCTAATGACATTCCGCTAGACGATGAAAAAACATACGAGCTTTTTCAAAGAGGAGAGACTGTAGGTATTTTTCAATTTGAGTCCGAGGGGATGCAAAAGCACCTTCGTGATTTGAAGCCTACTGATATTGAGGATTTGATCGCCATGAATGCCTTGTATCGTCCTGGCCCAATGGATAATATCCCGACTTTCGTTAATCGTAAGTTTGGAAGAGAGGAAGTGTCTTATCCTCACCCTTCGATGGAGCCGATACTAAAGAATACCTATGGTATCATGGTCTATCAAGAGCAGATCATGGAGACGGCAAGGGTAGTAGGTAACTACACCTTAGGTATGGCGGATATGCTTAGGCGTGCCATGGGTAAGAAGAAGATCAAGGAAATGGAAAAGCACAAAGTGCTATTCGTGGATGGGGCTGCTAAAAATGATATTAGCGAAGAGAAGGCCATGGAGATTTATGATATCATGTTCAAGTTTGCGAACTATGGTTTCAATAGATCTCACGCAGCTGCTTATTCAGTTGTAGCTTTTCATACGGCCTACTTGAAGGCGCATTATCCTGCAGAATTTATGGCTGCAATTTTGACACACTCCAAAAATAATATTGAAAAACTTACCTTCTTTTTGCGCGAATGCAAACGAATGAAGCTTACCGTACTCGGTCCAGATGTGAATGAAAGTGAAATGAATTTTACGGTAAATGAAATGGGTCAAATAAGGTTCGGATTATCAGCTTTAAAAGGAGTAGGTGAAGGGCCAGTAAGTGAATTGGTAGAAAAGCGAGCCACAGATGGTCCTTTCAAGACGGTATTTGATATGATGCGCAGATTAAATCTACGTACCATCAACAAGAAGTGTATGGAGAGCCTTGTCAAAGGAGGAGGCTTAGATACTTTTTCTCTTGAGCGCGGAAATTATTTTACACCTTCCGATAAATTTGATACTTACCTAGAGCATTTGTTGAAGTACGGGAACGTTTATCAAAAGCAAATAGTAGAAACAGCTAACTCTTTATTTGGTGCTTCCAATGAAATTATGATTCAAGAGCCACCGCCCCCAAAACATGTATCCTGGCCCTTGATCAAGAAGTTGACAGAAGAAAGAGAAGTTGCCGGCATCTATATAAGTGGCCATCCATTGGACGATTATAGAATGGTAGTTGACCATTTTGTTTCTTGTCCACTTGGAGATACGGAAAGACATCCACATCGTCCTTGTAAAGTAGCCGGTATCGTTACTGCTGCGAACCATGGCTTTGATAGTAAAGGAAACGGTAGAGGATTTTTCACTTTACAGGATTATACTAGTTCGATAGATATTTCATTGTGGCGTGATGACTATCAAAAATTCAAACACCTCTTTGAAGTTGGTCAATGTTTATATCTAAAAGGGGTCTATGAACCTAGATGGAGAGGAGCGGAGCAATACTCTTTTAATATCCGAGACGCCAAACAGCTTGCTGAGATGGAAGATAGCATTGTGGATAGCATTACCATAAAAGTGATGCTAGAGCAGGTGACTGAATCCTTTGTTACAGACATCAAGAAAATGGTAGATGACAACAAAGGTAAAAACAAGTTGAAGTTAGAGATAGTCGATGTAGAGGAGCGTTTAGTGTTACCTATGTACAGTAGGACCTATAAAGTGAAGGTTAGCAATGATTTTATAGATCAGTTGGAAGAGATGAAATTGCAGTATAGTTTGGAGTAGCTTTTACATATTTAAAACATTATTTATATCTATTTGTTATCTGGCAAACACATCAAAAAATTAATATGAGAATTTCAATTATATCATTTGTAGCATTTATTTTTTTATTCACATTTTCATGTGAAAGTGGTGATATGAAAAAGGGAGCAGCTGATAGTGCAAAAGCTTTAACAAAGAAAGTAGCTGCAACTTCGCAGCCAACATCACAGCCGATGAGTGCAAAAAAATTACCACCTCTTTTCAAGAAAATCCTAGATGCGCACGGTGGTTTAGATACTTGGAATGCTATGAATACACTTAAGTTTACTAGGGGAGAAGGAGCCGGCGCAGATCATCATGTTGTTGATTTGAAGAGTAGAAAGTCTACAATGAGTGTTACTGATAAATATACAATGGGTAATGATGGTGATAAGGTATGGGTAAGCCCTCATAGAGATTCATTTCCAGGCAGATCACCAACGTTTATGAAAAATTTGCTCTTCTACTTTGTAGCACTTCCTTATGTGTTAGCAGATCCAGGGGTTAAATATGAAGACTTAGGAGAGAAAGAAGTTAATGGTAAAAAATACCTAGTTCTCAAGACTAGTTTTGAAGCGAATATTGGTGATGCTCCGGGTGATCAATACATTCTATATGTAAATCCTGAAACGCATATCATTGATTTTATCAATTACTCTGTTACCTATTTTGATGCATCAAGAGCTGAGAAGTATAGTGCTTTGCAATTCGAATGGCAAGAAGCCAATGGACTTAAATTTCCTAGTGTTGCTAAAAGTGTAGAATGGAAAGATGGAAAACTTGGTGAAGTTAAAAGAGAAACTAAATATACCAAATTCTCTTACTCGAAAGATAGATTGGATTTGAGTATGTTTGATATTCCAGATGGGGCGTATACAGAGTAGTCTGAGATAGGCTTCTGAAATCAAATAATTAAGTCAAAAAATATACAAGGCTACTTATCGCTAAGCCGAGCAAAACTAGCTTTGGCGCTACATGGTCTGTATTAGCGATCAATGTAAGTCTATTGGCTTTTTTACTAATGAAGGCTAATCCCATTACAGCTATTACTGTAAGATTAGAGAAGAAGGTGGGGCGACTATAAGCCTCACCATAAAAAAGAGACAAAAAGAAAAATAGAGTAAGTGATACGACTGCCGCCAGTTCAAGCCTAGATAATAGATTTCGTTCGTTGAAAAGCCGCAGAATAGGAAAAAGCCCTAAGTAGCAGTAGATAACTAGTCCTAATATGCCCATTTCACATAAAATAGCCAACACTGAATTATTAGGAAAGAAATAACTAGTATGATCAAAAAATGTGTTTTTCGATAGATACTTAAGTGAACCGCTTCCATGACCAATTATTGGTGAGGGTTTTATTATTTCCATACTCCTTTTTAAATCTTGCTTGTATACATTATTTTTTATGAAAGTAGGATTGTCCGATTTAATATTTACATATTGAGTGGAAAATTTACTTGAATAATAAAGCGAGCTTCCAATGATAAAAATAAAGCCCATTAGAACGAGATACTTAATTCTTCTTACATACTTCAGTTTGAATAATACATATGTAAAAATTAGAAGTATTACAACTACAAAAGCTTGAGGCATACTCAATAAATAAGCTGTAACTAAGTTGGTAACTAATAATAGAGGAGCTAAAAATTTTGAAATAGACGCCCTTGTAAAAAGGAAGTAGGGTAGAATCACGATCGATAATAAACAAGGAACAAAATGTAATTCGTTCTGAGCATACTTCGGACTCTCACCCAAAATTCCACTTTGGTAAATGAAAATTATTTGATAGAGTAGAATTAAAAACGATACTGTTAAAGCAAGATAAGTAATAATGTTTCTAGTTCTTTCCCCTTCCCAATTGATAGTTTCGAATGCTTTAAAGGCTAAATAAAGTAACAGAAAATGAAAAGAAGAAAATGTCCCAAACTCATTATTGATTGACCAAAGTGAGCTGAGACCACTAAATAGGATGAGTGCGATCCACCAAAAATCCAATGCGGTAAATATGTTTTTCTTATTTTTCTCTAATCCCTGAAGGAAAAAGTATAGGGCTATTATTGCGGAAAGAAAAATGTGCTTTTCTTTTGCAAATGAAAAACTAAGGTCTGAAGGAAAAATATAAAGTGCAGTAAATAGAAAGACACCTATAAGACAAGTGGCTGAAAGTCCTTTAGCAATCCTCTCTAGATTTATCGCACTAGATAAAGTCAAAATTTGTTCTTTTCTATTTATAAATAACTACTAGAAATGCTTTTCAAGTAGTTTTATCTAAGCTGAGTTCTAGATCTTTGTTTTATATTTATAAATTGATAGGTACCTAAAGATATCAATATATTTCTAAAATAATTATCAAAATTACCATCCTAACCCTAACTATTTGTTTTTATGCACTTGAAAAAAATAGAGCATATATTAAACTTTGATCGTCATTGCTTAACTTTATCGAAAAAAATGAAATATAAATTAATATTAATTTTTGTGCTTGCTTATAGTTGTATCAACGCACAAACTAAAGACCCAAAAGACACTGAAGTGTGGGATCCTGAGCCACGAGTAGTGACACCATCTACTTCTGGGAGTGCTCCATCTGACGCCATTGTTTTATTTGATGGATCTAATCTTGATCAATGGCAGAGTTCTAAAGTTAAAGGTGGCCCTGCCGAATGGACATTAGTTGAAGGCAATGCTATGCAGGTGAAGCCAGGTACTGGTGACCTTATGACTAGACAAAAATTTGGAGATATACAATTGCATTTAGAATTCAGAACGCCTGCAAAAGTCGAAAGTGAGGGCCAAGGTAGAGGAAATAGTGGTGTGTTTTTTCAAGGTAGATATGAGGTGCAAATATTAGACTCTTATAAAAATAGAACCTACTCTAACGGACAAGCCGCAGCTGTTTACAAACAACATCTACCATTGGTCAATGCATGTAAACCACCAGGCGAATGGCAAACTTATGATATCATTTTTAAAGCACCGATATTTAATAATGATGGTATCAAAACTTCTCCAGGATATTTTACTGTATTGCATAATGGAGTACTAGTTCAGAATCATGTTGAAATTTACGGAACAGTAGAATATATTGGTCTGCCGAATAACCCACCACACGGAGATGATTTTTTAAAACTGCAAGATCATGGGAACGATGTTCAATTTAGAAATATTTGGGTGAGAGAATTATAAACTAAATATTATGAGGCCTAGTGCTGTGCAGTAGTGCCGATTTTTATCGGCAGACCTCAGCAGAGCTTGTAGCCTAGCTTAAGGGCCGACCGCGTGTCGCTATAGCTTTAGAAGTGGCGCAGTGAATAACGAGCTACGAAACATAACGGCCCGACGAAGCCTTTTTGCGAGGAGGGCAGGCCCCAAACCTTTCTTAAAATTTCAAAAGTAGAACTGTTCATTAAAAAATCGCACGATGCAAGTTTTATTAAATACATGCACACCAAACAAAGAAGCAAGCATAAAATACTTTAGCGACTTAAATTTTCAGCTGATAGAAGAGGATTCTTATACCTTGGCATATGATGAAAATTTAAAGATCATAGTTCACTATGATCGTAGCGCAAGAACAGGTTTGACTTTGATCAAAGAAAGTTGGAGTAGTGAATTGCAAGTGCTCAAATCGATAGTAAACATTATAAGTAAAGAAAACGCACATTACTTTGCTAGCCCATCAGGTACTTGGTTTAAACTGATAGAAGGTGAAGAAATTCCTTTTCCAAAAACAACATCTAAATGTTTGATGGGTAACTATGCAGGCATTAGTCTGGAGACTTTGGATATTCAAAAGTCTTTAAAAATTTTAAATGTCCTTGGATTTTCAGAAAGTGGAGGCGGTATTGAACAGGGGTGGATTAGTTGTACAGATGTAAATCAAAATACAATCAGCCTAATGGCACCATTTTCTTGTCCGCATTCTTTTGTGAACCCATCAGGCACGTTTTTCAATAGTGGACAGAATCCAAAGATCATTGCGAATATTCGCCAGAAAAATATTCCTATCTACGAAGAGATAACAGTATTCAACAAGCAAGGTGAAGTAGACAATATTATCTTGCGAGAGCCGGGAGGCATAGGCTTTTTTGTATTTAATGACTAAAGCGATGTCTTTTTCAAAAAAAGCTCGATTTAGCTCATCTAAAATCAATTAGTGACGTTAGGTATATATAGTTGGGGCATGGATTTCTCTTATATTTGTGCTAGCATTATTCAATAATAATTGAGTCCACTCCGGAAAGTAGCGGATTGCAAAAAATGGGCTATTTTGAGTGAGATTTTTTATTCTCGAAATTCAGTGATGCCTGAGCATCAGTGGATTGAGAAAATGAAAAATATCGCCAAAAGAGTCATTTTGTGGTTTCGTGACTTTTCGGAATGGACTCATAATTAAGACAGTACAAAATATGTATTTAACCGAAGAGCATGATTTTTTTAGAAAAAGTTTTGCAGATTTTCTCAAGAAGGAAGTAGTTCCTCACATTGATAAGTGGGAAGAAACAGGAACTATAGACAGATTCATTTGGCCTAAGTTTGGAGAAATGGGATACTTCGGACTCAAATATCCTGAAGCATACGGCGGTACTGATTTAGATATTTTCTACACGGTTATTTTTTTAGAGGAGTTACAAAAAATCAATTCAGGCGGATTTGCTGCGGCTATGTGGGCGCATGCCTACTTAGCTATGACACATCTAAAGGCTGAAGGATCAGAAGAAATAAAACAGAAATATCTTTCGGCTAGTATAGCTGGTGAGATGATAGGGTGCCTTGCGATTTCCGAACCATTTGGAGGATCGGATGTGGCTGGGATGCGCACGACTGCCGTCAAAGATGGTGATAATTATATTATCAATGGGAGTAAAACTTTTATCACCAATGGTGTATACAGTGATTATTTGATAGTTGCTGCGAAGACTAATCCGGAAGCTGGAAATAAAGGTATAAGTATATTTTTGATTGATAGAGATACTCCTGGAGTGAGTGCTTCTAAGTTGGACAAGTTGGGTTGGCGTGCAAGTGATACAGGCGAGATTGCATTCGCCGACGTGAAGATTCCTACAAGTAATTTGATGGGCGAAGAGAACAAAGGTTTTTTTTACATCATGCAACACTTTGCACTGGAGCGATTGATCATGGGTATCAATGCACATGCACGTGCAGAGCATGCACTCGAGTACACATTGCAATATATGTCCGAACGAAAAACCTTTGGTAAAGAGATAAATAAATATCAAGCGCTTCGACACAAAATGGCAGAGCATTTAAGTAACGTCGAAGTCAATAAAGTCTTTAATTACAATATTGCGCACCGACTAGACCAAGGCGATTATGTGGTCAAAGAAGCAAGCATGTCCAAGTTGATGTCGACCAAGATGGCAGATGAAGTGATCTATGACTGCTTACAAATGCTGGGTGGATATGGCTATATGGAAGAGTATCCTTTGGCGAGAATGTTGCGTGATTCTCGTTTAGGTCCTATCGGTGGCGGTACCTCAGAAATCCTAAAAGAAATTATTAGCAAGATGGTAATCGATAAGAAAAACTATAAGCCAAGTACATAGCTGGAGTTTTTTTTGGGGCCATACCTAGCACTAATTATGTTACCGAAAATTTTCGGTAACATAATTAGTGCTAGGTACCAGGCTATCCATCACTCCACTTCGTTTCGGTCCTACCGCTGCGTCTTCCTATCTGCGCAAGCTCAACTAAGACTTGCTCCGGACTCCTTCTCCCGATAGAAGAAATCGGGATCGGATGATTCCTATCCTTTGTCCAAAGCTTTAAAAGAATAAATTCACTCCCTTGGAATAACCTTTTTGTTTTATGTTATTTGGTCGTACACGATTCATGCAGTTGTGATAAGGATTCAACTACACAGGATATTGAATAAGAAATTATTATCTTAGTCGTAAAGAAAATTCAACCAAGATGAAAAACCTTATACTCTTATTGACTTTAGTATGCTTCTGTAGCATTCTATCTGCTCAAGAAAATATAATTTGGACCAATCCTGCCATTGGGGATATTTTGAAAGGAGATTTTGACCCGGATATGTATGCTGCTGGGATACCTATAGATGATCCAAGTATTATTTCAGCTGAGCTAGACGCGAGGATGGATCCAGAGAGACTGAAGGTATATCTTGAAGAGATGTCTTTGTTTGAAAACAGAAATACGGGTTCAGATACCTTAAGTTTGACGAGAGGTATAGGTGCGGCGAGAAACTGGGCAAGAGATCAATTCCAAGAATTTTCAGATGCGGAAGGAGGAAGAATGCAGGTTGGATTTCTTCAATTTGATCAAGATATCTGTTCTATGGGGAGACACAAAAATATTGTTGCTGTGCTCCCAGGGTCTGGTCCTCAGTTTGATGAAAGTGTTTTGGTAGAAGCCCATTTTGATAGTCGCTGCGATACTGCCTGTGATGGAGATTGTGAGGCACATGGGATGGAGGATAATGGATCTGGATCGGCTTTAGTATTAGAGCTAGCTAGGATTTTATCAAAATATTCATTTAATAGAACCATTGTTTTTATGTTGACCATAGGTGAGGAGCAGGGCTTATTTGGAGCTGAAGCCTATGCTTTATGGTGTGAGCAAAATGACATAAAGTTGAGAGCCGTATTTAATAATGATATTGTTGGAGGAGTGATCTGTGGAGAAACAGCTTCCCCGCCTGGGTGTCCTAGCCTCAACCATGTGGATAGCACAAATGTAAGAATCTATAGTAGAGGTGTAATGAATAGTCCTAACAAACAATTGGCCAGATGGACTAAACTTCAATACGAAGAAATGATTGTTCCTATTACGGATCATGCTAATATAATTAATATTCTTACGCCCGAAGACAGAGATGGCAGAGGGGGAGACCATATACCGTTTCCTTCCAAAGGGTATAATGCACTCAGATTCACCTCTGCTAATGAGCATGGTGATGGAAATCCTGCACAAGAAGATTATCATGATCGGCAACATACCTCTACTGATAGATTAGGAATTGATACCGATGGTGATAGTGTATTAGATAGCTTTTTTGTTGATTTTAATTATCTAGCTAGGAATGCAGTGATCAATGGGATAGCTATTGCTATGGGCGCATGTTCTCCCACGCCTCCAGAGAATTTCACGATGGATGATATAGACGGAGGGTTTAGATTTGAGATAGACGATCCTAACGATGTAGGTAAATATAGAGTTGCAATAAAAATGATTGATGGCAACGAATGGATAGAATTAAGAGATTATGACAATAAAGTTGATTCTGTTATGGGGCTACCTACAGGTTTTTATGTGCTTAGCGCATGTACAGTAGATGAAAATGGCATTGAAAGTTTTTTTAGTAGAGAACGGTTTCAAAGCACTACAACAGCAGTTAATAGTTTGCAATTGCAAAAATCACTAGTACATCTAATGCAAAATACGCCTAACCCTTTTGATGAAGCGACTATGATTAATGTAGTATTAGAGGGGCAAATTGACTATAAAGAAGCTAAAATAATAGTACATGATTTACAAGGAAAAGAAATAAAAGTGTTTCCTTTGGACCTAAGATTAGGTGTGAACGAAGTAATGTACGATCACCACAATCATAAATATGTACCAGGCGTTTATGCTTACAGTCTATTGATAGATGGACAAGTCATCGATACAAAAAAAATGATTTATGCATATTAAGTATCTAATTGTATTTCTGAACTCATTGATCTTTTTTGCTTGTGAACAAAAAAAAGAGGCATCGTCAAATATTGAATCAGTTAAAGAGATAAAAGAAGCAAAGGTTAAACCCAAATTGGCTATTTATGAAAGCTTCGATGATATCGAATATATATTTAATTACGACAATGATACCACCTATGTAATCAACTTTTGGGCAACTTGGTGCAAACCATGCGTTGCAGAATTGCCCTACTTTGATGATTTGTATAATGAATACAAATCGGAGAAGGTGAGAATAATTTTGGTTAGTCTTGATTTTCCCAAACAAATTGAGTCCAAACTTATTCCATTTATAAAGAAAAACAATGTGTTGCCTGAAGTAATGGTGCTAAAAGATGGAGATGTCAATACATGGATAGACAAAGTCAGTAAAGAGTGGGATGGTGCCATTCCCGTGACACTAGCCTACAATAGAAATAATAAAGTTTTCGTTTCAGGTGAAGTTGACGATTATGAGGCACTCAAATCCAAGGTAGAGCCTTTAATTTCAATGAAGTGATATAGTAAACTTGAATCTTGTCACTCCAATAAAATTTCAAAAATAAAATATTTTAATTATGAGAAAATTGAATTTCATTTATTTATTTTTTGCAGCATTCTGTATGCTTTCTTTTACAAATTGTAGTTCAGGGTCAGCTAATGCTGAAGGAGCAGCAGTAGAAAAGAAAATGGATAAGAAGAAAATGGATAAGAAGAAAAAAGGAAAGAAGAAGAAAGGTTCCGATGGAAGTATTGCTGAAGGTGGCCTCTCAGTAGGAGATATTGCGCCTAGTTTTTCCCTTAAAGGCGTTGATGGTAAAATGATATCAATGGATGACTATAAAGACGCAAAAGGTTTTATAGTTACTTTTACATGTAATCATTGCCCCTATTCAGTTATGTACGAAGATCGTTTAATTGAATTGCACAATAAAATGGTGAAGCAGGGATACCCAGTAATTGCAATCAATCCGAATGATCCTGAGGCTAAGCCAGAAGATAGTTATGATAATATGGTAGTTAGAGCTGAAGAAAAAGGATTTCCATTTGCTTATTTATTTGATGATGGACAAAAAGTATATCCTCAGTATGGAGCTACTAAAACGCCTCATGTTTTCTTACTTGATAAGACTCGTAAAGTAAGATACATAGGTGCTATCGATGATAGCGCTAGAGACGCAGATGGTGTTAAAAAGAAATATGTAGAGATGGCCATAGAGGCTATAGAAAGCGGTAAAGAACCAACACCTGATTATACTAAGGCTATTGGCTGTAGTATCAAAAAGGTATAATTAAACAATCTATATAAAAGTAAAACGCCCAACTGAAAAGTTGGGCGTTTTTTGTTTTAATATTATCCTCTCTATTAGTAATATTTAAAATAAAAATGTTCTTGCACTTCTTAGCGAATTAACCAGCCATTGAGCTGGAGTCTTTTTTAGTATAGGTTTAAAATTATAATTCAAGGCAATTTTCAGCAATTGTAGCGGAAACTGTACAGCATCTCTGAGCGTGATCTTTGAACCTTCAACTTCTGTCCATTTCGAAAGCTTTACTTCTTTAAATTTATTTACCATACTTGACTTACCAAATTTGTTGCGCATTCGCATCAACAATTCAATGTCAAATAGCCATTTTGTAATAAACGCTTTTTGAAAAAGCGTATTTGCTGTTTTTCTTGTGAATACTTTTGCCCCGCATTGAGTGTCATTTATTTTCAATCCAATTATCCATTGAATAATTTTATTGAAAATATTGCTACTAGCAGATCTAAATGCAGTTCTTTGAATATTGGCAGTATTAACTCTGGTACGAGATCCAATGACCATTCCATCATTATCAAAATCATCGTCGAGAGACGCAGATAAGTTTTCGTAATCTTCAAAACCAGTCGCTAAATCAGCATCCATAAAGCCTATCTTCTGAGCTGATGTATTTTGTAACATGTAATTTACTCCTGATCGAATGGCTTCTGCCTTTCCATTATTTTGTGGAGCATCATATACATAAACACGGTTTTCGCGCCCTTTTTGAAACTTCTTTAAAATTTCTAAGGTGTTATCAGAGCTTCCATCATTGACAAAGCAGATGGTGTAGTCGTTACGTTGATTTAGGAATTCATCAAAGGTGGATAAATCTAGTCGATTAGCCTCGTTATAGCATGGTACTACTATGGCATTCTCCATATTTATTTGGTTGCATATGGAGGGTATTGGTTATTGAATCTTGGGGTAACAGGGTGTTATATCCAAGATTAAAGCCAAAACGTGAAAATGTGACGTTATACTAGTCATTTAGCATATATTTTGAGTCACTATATATATCTTTCTAGCTTTCAACTCGTAATAAAATAGTTAGTAATTACAAGTTTAAATATTTTTTTTAGAGTTTGGATAAGGGAAGAACATATTATCTCATTGGTCTAGTTTCAGTATTGGTACTCCATGCTACAACTAACTTTTTTACGTTCGATCAGACCTATGATGCTTATGTACATATTTTCTTTGCAGATCACTATGCAGAAAACTGGTTTGACAATTGGGATTATCGATGGTACACCGGATTCAATATTACATCTTATCCACCTTTAGTTCATCAGGTAGTTGCTTTACTGTCTAAGGTAATGGGCTTGAAGCTTGCCTTTTTCTTTTGGTCAGTGTTGATGATCTTATGGTTGGTAAGAGGGATGTATTATTTTGCGCAACTTTGGGTCAGTAAAGAAGCAGCAGGTATTGCAGCTATCCTTATGGTATTTACAGGAAGCTTGACCGAAGCCATGCATATCTTTGGCCAGATACCAAGTATTACTGGAGTTGCATTTCTTTTAAACTCTTGCCCTGAAATCTATAAATGGATAATTACCAAAAAGAGATCTAGTTTTTGGTTAGCAATTGCTTTTCTAAGTGTAACATCTGCAGCGCATCACGTCACAACCATTTTCGGAATGGTGTTTTTTATTTTTCCAACAATTGGTTTAGCCCTTGTAGATCTATGTATACAAGAAAAGGGAGATATTGATTCTGTCAGTATGAAAGACTTTTTATTGAAGATAGTTCAGAATCTTAAGAGGCTCTTGCCCTTTGGTATTTTAGTTGGAATTATTGTGGTTGTAATAATTTTTCCTTATTGGGTTTGGACAAGTTCCGATCCAATTAATCAAGTGCCTATTCCTCATGGTTCACGAGAATCATTCATAGATAAGCCTAATCTAGGTGTTATATTTTTTATATTTCCATGGGGTATAATGTTGTTCGCACTGCCTTATATCATTGCAAGATCATTTTATAGAAGACATATTTTTCTTGGACTATCCTTAGTGTTACTATTTATACTTGGTACAGGCGGCACAACTCCTTTGCCGAAATGGATTCTAGGAGAAACTGCTTTTGAGATACTGACTTTAGACAGATTTACATTTTGGGCAACAATGATTTCGGTTCCATTTTTTGGAGAGTTTATGTATAAACTTTATTCGGGAGAGCTAAAGAAGTTTAAATACAACTCTCATTTTCGGAAATTCACTTTGGTTTTCTTTTCGATAGGAATAATAGTTTTTAATGTTCTTATCGTAAACGCAGGATATTTTCAGGCCTTCCAACCCAACGAGATAGACCCTAATCCTATTGTCAATTTTTTGAATCGAGATAAACATAGTGATTGGAGATTCATGACCCTTGGATTTGGTGATCAAATGGCTTGGTTATCTGCCAATACTGACGCACTTTCAGTTGATGGAAATTATCATAGTGCTCGTAGGTTACCAGAGATGACTTCTAAAGCGGTAGAGAGATTAGAGAATGCAAAGTATCAAGGAGAAGAGGGAATAAGTTCTTTGAAAGAATTTCTGACCGTCCCAGAAAAATTCAATCTTAAATTCATTTTTGCAAATGATAAATTTTATGAGCCCTTATTGTTCTTTCTTGGCTGGGATAAAATTAGCCAACTAGAGAATAATATTGTAGTGTGGGAGCGCCCAGATGTGCCTCCTCTTCCAGATTTACTTCCTAGAAAAAATATTCCTTTCATCCAGAAATTCATGTGGGGAGTATTACCAATGTTGAGTTTTTTCTTTGCTGTTATACTTTATCTCCGTTATCTAATTCGCAAGAAATGGAAAATAATAAATATTCAATTCATCCAACTCTTAAGTATTTCTAAGTCTGAACTGAAAGGCAAATCAGTTTGGTTAACACAATCAGCTTGGATGATATTTTTGCTACTATTATCCGTAGGGTTTATCTCATTCACTGTATTAAATCATGATAACCATACCACTCCTGAAAGAGTGCTGAACGCTTATTTTGATGCCTTAAATTATAAAAAGTTTGAAAAAGCTTACGAGTTTCTAGATGAAGAAACTAGACCTGTCATAGATCAATACATGCTGGAGCTATCTCTAGAAGACGGAATACTCGCATCCTATTCAATCCTAGATTCTTTAAAAATATTAGATATAGTATATGATGGTCCTAATGAGGCCAGAGCTACCTTAGGCATTTTAACAACGACTTCTTTAATGAATTATACTATAAGGGAAGTTTTAGATTTAGTTAAAAATGACGACGGTTGGTTTATAAAGCATCAGCCATTTGAAAAAGACGTACCACCTGATCAGTTCTTTGGTATCCCTGATATTTCATTTCACAAACAAGGTCGGAGAAAAGCTGATATAAGCATAACAAGGAGAGAGGACGTCTTAGATCGTCCTGAAGCCTATGTTCTCCAGTCGAATTTAGTGCTTAAGGATGGTAACTATTATATAGTAGGTGAAATACAAAATGTAGATAATGTACCAGCATACGTAAGTATTGAAGGGAGTTTATTAGATGATAATAACAATCTGATTGCACGATATAATGCGGGTAACGCTGTGGTCCACAGATTACTACCTAATGAAAAAACACCATTTAGAATTGATTTTGAAAATAAACTAGACTCTTTAGTACAGAACAACTACTACCTAGAAAGTAACAATGATTACTCAAATAAGGTATATAAAGTACCTACTAGCTTTAATGTTCAAGTAAGAACAATGGTTAGTGGTCAAAGAATGTATAAACTCGCGGGTCTAAAAGATCTGTCAGTGAAAGGAAATATAGTAAGTGGATCTTTGATTAATTATGGTACTAAAGAAATCAGTATTCCTCAAGTATTACTTTCAGAGTATGACCCAAAAGGTCGAATAAAATGGCTGGAGACTAAATATTTACGATCTGGTTTAAGACCGCAAAGAAAAAAAGAGTTTTCTATAAAATCAACAATAAACAATGTCCACTTGGTTGAAGCAGGTAAAGAATACAATTTATTTGTGAACGGTACTTCAAAAGGGGAACTTAATTATTTTGATAATATAGAAGATCATTTAAACGAAAATAACTCCATTAAACTAAATAAAATTGATAACAGCACATTGAAAATATATTTGAATGCCTTTGTTTATGACCTGAAATAATAATGCGGAAGTATTATAATTATCTAATTTGGTTTGGGCTAATAGCCTTGATCTATGGTTGCAATGTTAAACCTGGGGAAGCGGAATTGCAATGCAATAAAGGGGGAACTGCAGAAATACTAAACATTAAAAACAAATATAAAGCTGGCGATCCAATCAATATGGAAGTCCAAACAGAAGGCTTAGAGGAAGAGGTTGTATTAATAGTCTGGGATGGAAAGTTTGGAGAACAGTATTTTGAAAAAACAATCTATAGCGAAGATTTTACATTTGCCTTTCCTGACTCTATTAGTATATATAGTGGATTTGTGACAATTAAAATAATACATTGTCAAAATTTGCTGTCTAAAAAGAAAATTTACATTAGTAGCCTTCATCCAGTAGGTGCAATTGAAGCATACCTAGGTCCAAAGACTTTAGCGATAGATCAAAACATGCAATCTATGCTCTGTTTAATTCCAAAGGATAAGTATGGAAATGCTTTGGAGGAATCAGACTCTATACACTTTAGTACAAAGTACAGGAATATGGATAACATTAAAGTGAAAAAAGGAATAGAAAACTTACTTTCCTTTATCAAAATAAAAAATAATCGGCAAGTAGGGAAGGTGCTCTTGGGAGCAAAGTGTGAGGATACATATATCGATGAACAAGAAGTGGCCATAGTTGAAGGCCCGATGCAAGAAGTTAAAATTAATATACTTGAGCTGCATCCTTATAGTGACCAGAGGCAAATTGTACATTTAAACACGGATGTTATTCTTGATGAATTAGGAAATATTGTGGCGGATGGGACTTCTGTGATTTTTGTTGTTTATGAAAAAGGAGAAATAAAAGCTCAATATCAGACATACACTGTCAGCGGTATTGCTAATATCTATATTGAAAATCCTAAAAAAGCTACAACTTGGGATGTATCCATTGTTGGAGCTCCAAAATCTAGTGAGATTCAACTTACATTTTATGATAATTTAGAGTCTATTCCACTAAGAATTGAAAAAGAACATCTTGTAGTTGGACCTGTAGTTGGTTCTTTAGATCAGTATATTCCTGACGGTACAGAAGTGAGTGTTACCTTCAATTATACCATTCATAAAAACTTACAAATTGAACATGGCTTTGCAAGACTTAAAATTCCTGAAACCATACTTAAGTTAGATGAGGTTATCTGTGAAGTAGAGATTAATAACCAGAAAGTAAAAATGATATATTAGAGTGGTAATACAAAAAAACATATTATACATTGTATTAACTAGGATGGGTTATCTTGTTCTAATAGCCATTTTGTTATCACTATTGGCTAATATGTACACTTACTTTAGCCATTCACAAACTGCTGAATTAGATGTAGAAGCAGCCCAGCTATTTAACTTAGAATACCATACGCCTACTATTAATTGGGACCAACCTAAAGTTGCAAATGGTAGATTACTTGAACAGTTTGATAATGATAAAATTTCAAGAGCCTATCAAAATGCATGGTACTTCTTAAATGAATCACTAAGAAAACAAACAAGCATTGGCCTCAATGACTACTTTGCTGAACATTTAGTAGAGGAGATTGAAGGTATGATAAAGACAAACAAACAAAAAAGCTATATTGAAGATAGGGTAGACTTAGAGCATAATGTGGATCTGCATTTGTTTTCTATTGACAAACAAGTCATTGCTTTTAAAGATAGAAATGTACGGATCAAACGAAAAGTGTCTAAGTTGAACCAAATTGTATATGAGCAAGAAGTGTTTAAATCCTATGAAGTAGTCATGACCTTAGCAGATGGTAAGTGGAAAGTCTTACAAATGAAAGAGACTGAAAATAAAAACCCTGGTCGAATAATAAGAAATGCACCTCGCTTTGTTATGGACTCAACAGTAACTTTTGTTGGACAAAAGGCAATAAATAAAGTCGAAGAGGTCCAAGTAAATTGCAAAACCAAACCAAAAGAAGGTTTTCATAGAATAGCAAAAGGAGAGACGCTCTACAGATTGTCAAAAAAATATAACACTTCAGTTAAAAATTTAATGACTTGGAATGGTATAAAAAATATTTCAGAAATTAAATTATGTAGTCATCTTAGAGTTAAACCTTTTGTTAAAGAAAGAAAAAAAATTGTTTTAGTTACTCCTAAAGTCAAGCGAGCAGTTGATAAAAAAAATAGAGTGGTAGAAGAGAATGAAACTATTTTCTCGATAGCTAAAGAAATGAATATCGATGCTTCCTTACTTAAAAGTATTAACAATCTTAATTCGAATGATTTGAAACCTGATCAAGTACTTCAAGTCCCAAACTTGCTGGACATTAATAAGGAAAAAGTCAAAAATATAAAAGGAATAAACTACTATCCACAAGATACGCCTTGGTGGGATTTTTGGGTAGAGTTTGATTCTAAAATTATAAGAAAAGATCTCATTGCTATAAAGCAATTAAAGATGAATACTGTTCGAGTATTTGTACCTAGTGATGGAGTAATACCTGGGTTGCAGTTTAATGTAATGCTAGATAAATTGGAAACACTGATGGATGAATGCCATCAATTAGATTTGCAGGTCATGATTACTATGTTTGATTTTCCTGTTAGTTTTGATCTAGACTATTACAATAAATCTGAAAGGCAACTCGAGGGGCTAATGAATAGATTAAAGAATCATCCGGCATTATTGGGCTGGGATTTAAAAAATGAGCCGGATCTAGACTTTGAACGTCATGGCAAAAAGAAAGTCCTTCAGTGGTTAGAGTATTTAATAGAACGTGCTAGAGAATATGATCCAAAACACCTTTTGACAATTGGATGGTCGAATCCAGAAGATGCGGTTAATCTTGCAGATCAGTTAGATCTAGTTAGTTATCACTATTATCGGGATCCTAAATCTCTTAAGTTAGATATGCTAAAACTTAAAAGAGCAGTAAAGAATAAGCCTCTTTTATTACAAGAGTTTGGTTTGCCATCAGATTGGAAATGGTACAAACCTTTTGGACATTCAGAAGATGAGCAAGCTGAATATCTAAGAGAATTTAAGCAAGAAATGGAAGAGAATAGATTACCATACTTATTGTGGACATTATATGATTTCAAGAATATCCCTACTCAAGTATTTGGCTATAAAAAGTGGACTTATAGCAAACAAAAGTACTTTGGCCTTATTGATAAAAAAGGTAATAAGAAACCTGCTTATTACGTATTCTTTCCTTATAAGCTAAAACAGTAGCTTGAAAGTTTAAGCTCTTGATTTTATTTTCTTGCAAGCTCTTTAAAGTGCATTAAATACCACTCGGCTATGTCGGACATCGGCAATCCGTTCGCTGCGACATAATTTTGTTGAGCAATTCCTTTTCTGTGTTTATCATCTACCAAGAGTCGTTTCAATGCATTCGCCATTTCATCAATATTATTTGGAGAGAAATAGGCTCCCGTATATCCTTCTTCTGTGATAAGTTCTTTAAGGTCTCCAATATTTGGTAACATAACTGCCTTGCCATAGCTTCCTGCTTGATGTAATACGCCCGAACTACCCGTAGTACTAGTATAATCAAATGCAACCACCGTGCTAGACGAGAAAAGTCCAGCTACATCTTCTTCTTCTACATAGCCAGTAAATTGAACTCCTTCAACATCTGAGTATTTATCAGCTACACCTTTAAGGTATCCTTTGACATTAGGATTGTCAGTACCTGCGACGACCAATTCAATTGGAAAAGGCACTTCTTGTCTAACCTTAATCATGGCTTCGATCAAGTTTTCTACTTTTTTATATGTTCCAAATTTACCAAAGGTTAAAATATTTCTTGTTTCCGGATTAAATTCAAAATTTGGCTTCCCAGCACTTTCAAAACTACCATGAGGAAGCAAAACTACATTCTTACAGTTATACTTCTTTTCCAAAATATGCACATATTTAGGAATAGTAACTCCTACTATATTCGCAGATAAAATCAAATTTGTTATCTGCTTTCCAATCATATCATAAATCCCTTTCATTATAGGATTACTTGTGATACCAGCTGATTTATAATCCACTGTTTCAATAATATTGTGAAGTAAAACCATAGATGGGATACCGCTCCATTTGGTCATTAGAGGCCCCATTAGACCCAAGGTAGCTGCTGCTTTGTTGTCTCCAAAAGATAGAAACTGTAAGTTATATAGTACTACGTCAGGTTGAATTGTGCTTACTGATTTACGAATCTTTAAGGCCGTGTCCCATCGATTAAAAGACCATACCGGATGCACGTACATATGCTTTGGTCTGCCTTCAGCTGGGTATGCTTTATTGTCAGGCAGTATATCAGTTATGATATGTAATTCCTTTATTTCGGTCTTTAATTTGAATTGCTCCACAAGGTGAAAAGCATATTCATTCAAAGTTCCTTTGCTGGGTGGATAAGGTGATACAATCGCTACTACTAATGCTTTAGTAGTATTCGTTGCCTTATTTGATAAGTCTCTTGCTCCAAAACTTTTAGGAGATGAAATGTCAGCAATTGCTGGCATGTTAATTCTTGTTGTAACATTTTTCATACTAAGATATATCCTGATTTAAAATAACTTTCGAATTTAATTTTTGTCTGATCTTCCTCTTTTTTATGCTATAGTATTGCTGGTAACACATCATTGCGATTAACATGAACGCCATTAAAATTACCTGGACTTGTATAATTTCTTTCATACTATCATGAAACAAGCTTATACCTACAACTTGCAGAATACCTATGACAAGAGAAATAAACACTGGAATATAATTCTCCAATGACATATGATAATATACAAACACATTAGCACAAGAGAATAATGATGTAGCTACTGCATATTTCCATAACAAAGGTGAAGTTGATATATATTCTGCGCCGAATAAAACTAATACTATAAATTCATCCATAACATAGCAGGCCGTTACGATTCCAAAACCAAAAAAGCCTACCATTAATAACGAACTCCAGAATAGTTGAATATGAGATTCGCCTTTCTTTTCTTTTTCAATAACTTTTGGAAAAAGAACAGTAACAACAGCCCAAGTAGCAAAAAATACTACTCTACCTATTAACGCGAGCGAAGCATATAATCCGGCTTCTTTATTTTCAAAGAAATGCTTTATCAATAGCACATCACTATTGTTAATTATGATTTGGCTGAATTCATACATAGCTACAATGGCTAAAAATGAATACAGCTGCTTTGATTGTGAAAAATTCTTAATGGTAAAAAAACCGATGTTAGGTATTTTACCTAAGTAGGAAGCAGCTAGAAATGAAATGGTAAATCCTATAGCTATTGCTTCTATCGCCCAGTTTTGACCAGTGCTGACACATACATAAACCAATATACATGTCAATGCTACTCTAGCTACCATTTCTATCAAATAGGTATATGCTAGTTTCTTAAATTGATTTGTACCTTGAAAAAATCCCCTTGAAACGCACATGTCTATATAAACCGGTACGGCTACAAAAAGAATGAGTAATGGTAAACTACTTTCAAAGTTTAAAAAATCTTTGATAAATTCACTTGAAAGCACTAAGATAAAGCATACCGTAATCGAGAAAATCAAAGCGGTCCTTTTCATCCAGCTTAAGAACCCCTCTAAACGGACTTGATTATTTTCTGTATGATATTCAGAAACGAATTTTGTTGTTGCCAGTTGTACCCCTAAGGCAATGAAAGATAAAACTAAAACAAGAGTAGCTATAATATTAGCTGCTGCAAATTCTTCTGGACCCAAGTATCTACCTAATAGTAGATTCAATCCATAATTTCCGATATTTACTAATATCGTACTTAAGAATAAAAATCCGCTTTCTCCAAGTTGTTTTATCAGACGCTTCATCCTCTTGTATTAGTAGCAGCTATAGTTTGATTTAAATTTAATTTACTTAGATGTAAATATTCATCAATAGGGCCATCAGTACTAGATAGTAGTTTGAAAATTTTATTCCTTTGTTCTACTTCTTTTTTAAGTATTACAATTGCATTAAAACCTGTCAGGTCAATACGTTGTAATGCCTGGATGTCGAGACAAACAGAATCAACTCTATTCTCTATTACATTGGCTACCTTCTGTCTGAGCTCTAATGCCTCTATACCCTTTAGTTGACCTTGTAGTACGATGTACTGTTCTCTCTCAATTGTGTTTAATTCTATTGATAGCATTATTTTAATTTTCTTTTTTTCCAAAAGTGAAAACACCTTGTACTCCGTAGGCAGAATATCTAAATCCTGTGACCGTAGCCTGAGAAGCATTACTAGTTCGATAATAAAACAATAGGTGTCCATTTGACTTAAATCGCCAACCTAACTTTGCTTCGATCCTTCTTGTAAATTCATGGTCGGTTTCTCTTGTAGTTTGAGTTCCAAATGCAAATGTCAAATCGTAAATTATTTTACTTTTCCTTCTATCGATATTGTTGATGTTAAAGAACCCTTCAACATTTTGAAAGTAGGATGGACTGAAATAAAGTAATGGATACTGATCTCTATGAGTCATTACATTATAGTTCACTCCAAATTTTATAAACGGTATCTCGCTTAAGTTATAGTACAAAGAAGTGAAAAGTAAATTTCGTAAGTTATCGTCTGTTTGTGTTGTGCTGATAAACTGTGTGTACAACCCTATTCTAAACGGGGTTCTAATGTGGTAGAATAGCTTGTGGTGACTCATGATAATTCCTGATCGCAATAGATCAGCATTATAATTATGCGCTTCTTGCACAAAGTTATAGCCTGCGGTTTGATTCTTAGAAATATCATATTGTACTCCAACATCCAAGAGTATATCATCACGAATGGTTGATTTATCCCGATCAAAACTTTTTGTAGGAGTCATTTGCGCTATAAAGCTAAGTTGCTTAAAAGCCTGAAATTTTGTACCGATGCTTACACCAATTTGAGTAGCATTATTCTCAGCAGTTATTTGTTCTAATCTGCGATGTGTAAAGTGTACGAATGATCTGAATCGTCCATTATTACCCACTTCAAATCTGCCTTGAGCAACATAAGCAAAATTGTCCCCTATATCTTGAGCATACATATAATCTAGCATCAGACGGGGTCGATATTCATCTTTGATCACTTCTCGTAACCACAGCGCATCAGGTTGATTTGGCGTTATCTTTAATGCTTGATCTATATAGGCCACAGCATCCTTGAATCTTTTTTCACCTCGCATTGCTTCTGCTAAACCCATCTTTACTTCGAAAGATGGAGCATAGGTGCTATCTAAAAAGTGATAATAATCTAAGCCCTTATCGGTTTCATTATCCCACACATACATTCTACCTCTCGCAAGTATCAGTGCGGGTGTCTCTTTGCCATAAGTTATCATCAGAGTATCTATCAATTTATGAGCAGCACTATATTTACGATTGAACCCAAGTGCATTTACTAAACTTACACTTGCTCTAAGTTTATCCTTAATTGAAATTTTAGAATTTTGTGCCAACTGCATTGCTGTTTCTGCATAACCAGTTGCTTGTTGTTTTTGATGTAGCAATACATTTGTATATGACAATCCTATATTGCCTTCTAGCGGTTCTATTTCTTTGTCAGTCAACTCTTGATATATTTTATTGGCCTTATGAGGTTTGTCCATCCATAGATAGTTGACTGCTTTATTTAACAATGCTTCTCTATCATTTGGATTATTTGCCAATATGGTATCTAAGTGCATCATTGACGTGTCGAAACTGAGTTGATTTCTATGTTCTGCAGATACTGCCAATAGTATGTATTTTCTACTCAGTTCCGCACCACTATTTTTCGGCTTTATTTTTAAGGACTTGTCGATATAGGTAAGTGCTCTGTCATTATTTTTCAACCCAGCATTTGCATTGGCATATCCTAAGTTAGCGACAAAATGTTCAGGATCTATTTTTAGCAATTCCTCATATAACTGCGATGCTTCTTGATACCTTTCATTCCACATAAATGCTTCTGCTAGGTTAAGCTGAATTTCATAGTCGTTAGGATAATGAACATTCAAAGATTGAAAACGACTCAGCGCTTCCTCTTTTGCTCCTCCTAGACCAAGTGCCCTTGAATAACAAAGTTGCGCAGTCTTATTGTTTGGATATTCTTGAAGTATGATGTCGAAGTATTCCGCTGCAGCAGCAAATTCACCATTTTCTAAATAGCTATAACCTTCTTGCATATCTACTTGAGCATATACAAAATGGCACAACAGGCATAGAATTATACCAAGACTTAACTTTTTCTTTTTTCTCAATTTACTTGTTTTGCAATCGCCTTAAACGATTAGCTATTTATGTAAAATGGGCAAGGAGCATACAAACGTTTATGGTTGTATATGCTCCTTTCATCCATTGCAAAATTGTATTTTAAGCTTACTATTTCAGTAAGCGTTTAATAATAGCATGTAAGACTTTCCAGCCTACACGTTAATATTCAATAAATACACTTTCCTTAATATGTAAATATCTAGTCTATTGTGACAATACTCCCTAGCGATGTTAAAGGCTTGATGACTAATCTTTAGTCAAACAAAATTTTTGTTATGCCTTTTAAAATGATTATCAGTTATTTTTGACTTAAATAATTAACTAATGTGTAATTCCTATTAAGGAAATGAAGTGATAAGGTGACTAAAAAAATATGGTGAGTTCTATATATCTATTTTATATTCAAAGAATGGTTCGGTAATTTCTGTAAAATTATAAATCAAGTTCGTGTAAAAATTTGATTTTCTGTGGCTTATGGAATTTGCTGCTATAATCTTAATGTGCGGGTTATCAACGATATAAAATTTATTATCGAATCATTGTTCAAATAGATAAAGTATTGAAATTTACTTTGAAGCGTAGGGGCTTACGGTAAAACCGTCGCTATGATCCATGGCTCGCTATTCGCTCGGCCCTGCGCTATCCCAAGCACCTGGCTTTACTATAGCTTGGTCTTCGGCTGGGAGCCTCACCATTTCTCAGCGCTAAGCCAAAGTTTGACTGCTATCCAAACCTCACCAACCAGTGGACCAGTTCCTTTCTCATATCATTATCAGTATGAGCCCAGGATGCAGAATCTAAATGGCAACCATTTTCTATTTCAGAATATTCTAGGTAATCAGGATATAACTTATTATATGCGGCTTGAAAAGATTTTGAAGATTCTATTTGGACCATAGCATCCTTATTTCCGTGGACACAAAGTATAGGGACTGGTATACTATCTTCAATAAAGGAGATTGGATTTGCCCTGACAAAACGCTCAGAACTAGGGAGACCAGCGTAACGTCTGAGTACCGGAGTTCTTTTCATTTTAGTCAAATCTATTGGAGGTGCATATAAAAACATACCCTTAAATTGGTCTTGTTGAAAGCCTGCTTCCCTATGCATATCCTTATTGAAATAGAGTAAGGATACTAGATTTGCTCCAGCACTTACACCACCTAGTATGATTTGATCCAAGTTAAAGATTTTCCCTTTAGACTTTAATTCATGTAAGTGTTTTGTACAAAGTACTACGTCTTCTATTATCTCATCAGCTGTGTATCTAGGTAATTTTCTATAGGACGGCATTACAACTTGATATCCAAGACTTGTAAAAAGAGATGCTTTGGTTCTAAATAGCTCTGGTTTTCCAAATATCCATCCTCCGCCATGGTAATATACTATCAATGGCTTTTTTTTATCGACAACTGACGGTTTAAACGTCATCATATACTGTTTTGGATGGGGCCCGTAAGCTATTTTTTCAGACTCTATTCCGTCTGGAAGGCCTATAGACATTGTCTTTCGCCAGTAATCTACCAGCTGAAAAAGTTCAAAAGGAATGGTTCCACGATACATATTTATCAAATATATAAACTTTAACAAAACGATCACACCTAAAATTGGCCTTGGTACGTTTTATGAAGTATACATCAAAATAACCTTAATATGAAAAAGCATCTAACATTACTCATTTGTCTATTTGTATCTATCATATTTTTCTCATGTAAGTCTGATGAGGGAGATCCTGTCAGTTTAGACGATAGAGATCCTGCTGACTTTCAGATCGTCATACAAAACCAATTTGTTTCAAATCCAAATAAAGTATCTATTTTCTATAGAGTAGTAGATGGATTGGATAATCCGGTTTCAGGATTGACAGAAGATGATTTTACAATTCTAGAAAAAGGGAGAAATGATGTCGAATTCAAGCTTATATCTGTAGATGAAGCCGATCGTACGATCTCTGATAACAAAGACATCTTTAGAAACAATGTTGTTCTATTACTTGATTTGAGTGGATCTGTGATCAACAATGATTTAGAAGCGCTTAAAATATCTGCTGAACTCTTTGTTACCAATCTCTTGAGTACGCAAAACAATTCTACCAAGATAGGCATCTACTGGTTTGATGGTGTAGATATTTTGCACGAATTGGTTGGACCTACGGATAATCTACCTTTATTGGTGCAAGCCATTGAGGGGATGAATCAAAATATTTCTTCTGATTCTTCTACGGATCTCTTTGGAGCGATTATCAAAGGGACGGCAAAAGCAGAAACTGCCTTAGCAGAAAATTTAGCCTCAGGTTTTCAAGCTGCAGCTTCAGTTATCACCTTTACAGATGGTACTGATCAAGCAGCTCGTCATAGGCGTGAAGATGCATTTCAAGTGGTACAAGTTGCTTCTAATAATATTGATTTTTACACCATAGGTTTAGGAAGTGAAATTGATCAAGTTGTTTTAGATGCTTTAGGTCCAAAGAGCTCACTGTCTACCGATGACCCAGATGATCTATCAAATCAGTTTAGAGCAATCTCTGACAATATTTTCAACGAAGCAAATAGCTTTTACTTATTCGAGTATTGTACTCCAAAGCGTGATGGTTCTGGAATCAATGGTCTACGTATTGATGTTCAAACTCCAAATGGAAAAGGCTCTGTAAGCACGACCTTCGATGCAACTGGCTTCGAAAGTGGCGAATGCGGCTTGTTCTAGCATGGACCCAATAATTAGTCTGTTGTTATAATCTAACAGACTTGAATATTCTAAAAGAACACAGATAATTAAAAAATTGTGTGCTCCATGTTGGTCGCAGCCCCTTATGTATTGCTATTCGGTAATGCGCTTGATAGTAGGGTGGAGTAAATCCAAGTGGAGAAGGTATTAACCACAAAATAATAGCAGCAATCCTTATTAGAAAATTGAAGAGTTTTTTCTGCCAAGTATTATACTTTAGGTCAAATTCTGTCCGAAAGTGAAAAGGTAAAAGCCCAGCTGCAAATAATTTGGCAAGACTGCCAGGAATATGAGGAGGATCAAATATAACTTTAGCCAGATCTCTAGTCGTTTTATCCACTCTCAAGTAATTTCCATTTATCATGTCATTATAGTATCTCTGAAAGGCTGCATAGTCTTGAGGATATTCATTACTTGGGATTCCCATAACCTTAGCTGTTATCTTTGACTCTTGAAAAAACCTTTCCTTTTCTTGTCCGCTGAGTTCTCTCACCACCATCTCATACACTTGGATACTGGTAGCTACTAGGGTAGCTTGCACCCAGCAGAGATGTTTTGGGTCATTTGCACAGTAATCTTCCTCTTTAACTGTTCCATTTTTATTGACTTGTATTTTGCCTCGAATCAAGTTGTGTATATGATGTAGCTTTCGCCCAGATTGTAAGGCTGTCTTTTGATCTCCAAAATAGATTTTGATCATGCTAGTAAATGTGCGTTCAGCTCGACCTAAATAATCTTTACTGAATTGGCTGAACTGTGCTACACCATCAGCCACGGAAGGATGCGCTATTTGTAATAGCAATGCACTGTATGCTCCAAATATCATAGATGGACTTCGATAAATTTTCCAGTGCATACTGCCTGGACCAAACAATCCCTCTACTTTTTCTTTTGCAGGAAAACTATTTTCTATCAGTATGTTATATTGATGAGTTCGCTCTTTAGAATCATTTCTTACAGATTCATCTCTCTGGATAAAATTTGAAAATGGACATTTATTCATGATGATATGATTTGAGTGTTGCAAAATTTATAAAATGATAGTCGTTTCCTTGATGTGCTTTTTGAGGATCATTTGACGTATGGTACATAAGTCCTCGTTTAGCAAGTATCTGAAATCCCACTTTGTAAAGTCAACTGCCTTTTTACCTTGTTTATAATCCTTGTAGAATAATTTAGTCAACTCTGGAAAAATAAATAAGCCGAAGAGCATGGTTACTAATGTAGGGGCTGATCTTTTTCCGGCACCAAACATGAAGAATATCATCCTTGCTTCTTCTATAGTTGTAGTTTTGAAACCAAGTATCACGTGAGCCAAATCGTGCTCTTCGTAATTTGGATAGATTGAAAAATTATTACGCTTGTAAAAATCAGACCATGCCTTGCCTAGGCTTCCATTTGGATATTGACTTATTTGTTTATTGGTGATAGACCATTTGCTTACAGATGGTTTACAAAGTTTGTGATAGATAGGTGCAAGTACTTTTGTGATTTTATAACAAAAGAGTTCTCTCCATTCCACCGTTTTTTGATAAAAACTATGTGGCTTGATAAGTGTGAAAAGTAATTTGATATTCGGTGCAGGAGCAGTTGAAAAATGTTTAATGGTCATAATTTAAGTTTTATGTTTTCTCTTAATAAAGCTGGCGATCCAAAAGTGAATCTGAACAATGGCTTTTATCAAAAGAATATTATTTAAAAGTACTTTGAAAAACAAAGTGAATAGGCAAAAAAATATAGAATACCCTTTTGTCAATTTAAAATCGACAAGTTTGAGTAATCTTCTATTTACTGTTTTATTCATTATCTAATTTTTAATAATTCTTCAAGTCCATCAAGATGATCTTTAAAAGCTTTCTTTCCTATCGCTGTGGCAGAGTAGGAGGTAAGTGGTTTCCGCCCCACAAATTCTTTTTTAACCTTAATGAACTTATTCTCCTCCAATGATTTTATATGACTTGCAAGTCTGCCGTCGGTCAGCTCCAACATTTCTTTAAATGTCTTGAAGTCTACCCAATCATTGACCATGAGCATCGACATAATGCCAAGTCTCACTTTATTATCAAAAGCTTTATTAAGCTTACTAATTATTTTTTTCATGCTTCGGTTGGGCTACTTTCATATTTTTTATACAAAAGGATTCCATAGGCGATGTGCAATACACCAAAACCAATGGCCCAGATCTCTATCCCATATTCAGTAGTAAATAAGCCAATGATCCCCAATACAATTTCACAAATTCCTAAATATAAAATATCATTGACCGTGTACTTACTCGCATTCACACATGCTAGGCCATAAAAAACTAGAGATGTTGGGAATATGAGATCAAAGCTAAATCTCGTCATCAATGCCAAGCAGAAAAATGCACCTGCTAGCATGGCCAAAAATCCATTTCCAACTACTCGTTTCGAAATAGGGCTCCAGATTTTTTGCCCTGCTAGATTTGCACGCCTATACGTAAAAAACAGTCCTGCTAGGCTAGCCAATACAAATACAATTAGTGATGCGATAGTGAAAAATGGAATCAATTTTAACCCCCAATTACTATAGTTATAGTCATT
>CALIEI010000062.1 GCA_938022165.1 uncultured Saprospiraceae bacterium
CTGTCAAGGTAATGCTCTAAACCAACTGAGCTACAGTCTCGGTACTTTTCGTTTTCATGCTTAGTTTCTCTGGACGCCGATGAAAGTTTTCATCGGTTTCCTCCCTAAAAAGACCCACTGGGTCTTTTTTGCTGCGCATCGGTCGGTCATGCATCTAAACCAACTCAGCTACAGTCTCTTTTTTAATTATAAATTATAAATGGTGAATTATAAATTACAAAGCTAACAAGCTATTCTCCACCAAAGCCCAAATATAGTAAACCACAAATGGAACAGAACATTTTTGAACCAGCTTTTTCCTCTTGCTCTATACTCTTGCTCTAAAACTGAAAAACTCTTGACCAATCCTACCCTTTTGGGCTAGTGATGTGCAGGGGGAGCAGCTGTGCGCTGACAGGCGCAATGAAGCTGCTAGTCCAAAGGACCGAGACGAATGTCAAGCCCCGAAACGTAACGACCTCAGATCAATTGCCTTTTTCAGGCGATTGATCTGTGGTAGGCCCATAAAAATCCAAACCATATATTCTGCGCGATCCCCTAATCAGCAAATAATACTGAGTCCATTCCGAATACTCATATTATGACAACAAATAATAAACATTTATTCTTTTGAGTCACATTTTTATAGTATTATATTTGGTATTATGAGTTAATTATAATATCTTATACCTTGAAAGAGGTTAATTATAAAATTTTTAAATCTAAAGCCATGCTAAATGAACCCGTACACACCATTATGACCAGGGAATTAGTTACTGTTGGCCCTGAAGATTCTCTAAGTACCGTAAGACGTACTTTTATGAACAATTCCTTACACCACTTGCCAGTAATAGAAGGTAGAAAGTTAGTTGGTATCATGACCACATACGATCTATGGAAAAATGAAATTGCACCAGAAAATTATGCGTCTGCAAAAGTAAAGCAGATAATGAATACCAATATTGCCAAGATTTGCCCTAATGATAAAATTGGGACAGCAGCTCAAGTCTTCTTAACCAATAAGTTTCATGCACTACCTGTGGTGGATGATGATAACAATTTGCTAGGGATAGTTACTTCATTCGATGTACTACTCTATCAGTACAAAAGAGAATATCCTAAACCAATCTTGTTTAAGCACCTGTATGAAGATAAAAATATTGAAAGTAGACAGAGAGCTACTTATTGACACAACAAAATAATGTTATATAAAGCTATGAATCTTAGAGGCACCTACGACAACAAAGTAGGATGCCTCTTCTTTATTGTACAGGAACGCGCAATGCTGTAGCAACCGCTTCTCCCACTTCTGAACAACTACATGCTTTTGATTTATCTATGCAAAGGTCCTCGGTCAGGAATGATTCTTCCATACAATGCGCAACCGCTTCTTCAATTTGTAATGCCCCTGCTTCTACACCTAGATGTCTTAACATCAATGCTGCACTTAATATAGCTGCTAAAGGATTAGCTATATTTTTTCCAGCTGCGGAGGGATAACTACCATGTACCGGTTCGAAAAGGCCATGCTCCTCTCCTAGTGATGCTGAAGGCAACATTCCTAAGGATCCGCATATCACACTAGCCTCATCTGAGATAATATCACCAAAAATATTAGACGTTACAATCACATCAAAAGAGCTGGGATTCTGTATCATCTGCATGGCGGCATTATCTACTAATACATAATCTGTATTTACATCCGTGTATTCTTTTTTCATAGTATTGAAAACTTCTCTCCATAGTCTAGATGATTCAAGGACATTAGCCTTATCGACTAAGGTGACTTTACTTCTCCTTAATCGAGCAGCCTCAAATGCAAGTTTAACAATACGCTCTATCTCATGTATGTGATAACCACACACGTCATAGGCATAAGTATTATTATGTTTTCGCCCTTGCTCACCAAAATAAATCCCGCCAGTAAGTTCTCTATAAATAACCAAATCTGCACCACTCACATATTCTCTTTTGAGTGGAGACAGTTCGAGAAGAGCATCGTAAGCACGCACTGGGCGTACGTTGCAAAACAACCCTAATGCCTTACGTAGAGACAATAAGCCTTGCTCTGGTCTGACTGTTAGAGATGGATCATCATACTTCGGATCTCCTATGGCACCTAATAAAACAGCATCTGCTTCCATGCAGATCTGCATCGTATCTTTAGGTAGCGGTACGCTATGTTTATCAATGGCTACAGCACCCATGTCTGCATACTTCAACTCAAAAGTGATATTGTGAATAGACCCAACAGCTTTTAAAACTTTTACTGCTTCTGCTACCACTTCTGGGCCGATGCCGTCACCTGGGAGTACAGCAATTGTAAATTTCTTTTCTATCATAAAAACGCGGGTATCTTTTGTTCGTAGGATTTTATTTCTTCTTGTATGCTTAACAAATAATCGATATCATCATATCCATTTTGAAAGCACTCTTTTTTGTATTTGCTGATCTCGAATGGAAAAACAAGATCCGTTTTTTTGATCTGTAAAGTTTGCGTCTCGAGATCTACAACAAATTCAGTATTTGCATCCTCGCTAATGTGCTCAAAAAGGATGCTTAACTGATCTGTGGTTATTTGTATAGGTAGAAGCCCAACATTGAGTGCATTACCCTTGAATATATCGGCAAAAAAGCTAGAAACCACCACCTTAAAACCGTAGTCACTAATAGCCCAAGCAGCATGCTCTCGACTAGATCCACAACCAAAGTTGTGACCAGCCACTAAAATCTCACCAGAGTACAAGGGATTATTGAGAACAAAATTTTCATTTGATTTGCCGCCCTTGTGGTATCTCCAATCTCGGAAAAGATTCTCACCGAATCCTTCTCTACTGGTCGCCTTTAAAAAACGAGCTGGAATGATTTGATCTGTATCTACATCCTCTATATGCAGCGGTACAGCTGTTGAAGTCAAGTGTTTAAACTTTTCCATTTATATAAATTTTCTTACATCCACAATCTTACCGCTAATGGCAGCAGCAGCAGCCATAATTGGACTTGCCAATATAGTTCTTGCTCCCTGACCTTGTCGCCCTTCAAAATTTCTATTGGAAGTGCTTACACAGTATTCATTGGCAGGTACTTTATCTTCATTCATTCCTAAGCATGCAGAACAACCTGGCTCTCTCAATTCAAATCCAGAATCTGTAAAGATCTTATCCAAACCTTCTGCCCTTGCTTGCATTTCCACTTGTTTGCTACCAGGTACGATCATAGCTTTTACATGATCCGCTTTTTGCTTTCCCTTCACGTACTCAGCCACTGCCCTTAGGTCTTCTATTCTCCCATTAGTACAAGAACCGATAAATACGTTTTGAATGGCTTGTCCTTCTAGGCGTTGTCCACCCTTCAAATCCATATACTTTAATGACTTTTGAAAACTAGCGTCTGCTATGGTTTCTGGAACAGTTTGGGATATTTGAATACCCATACCTGGATTGGTTCCAAAAGTGACCATTGGTTGAATATCCTCTGCAGCAAAAGATTCCTCCCGATCAAAACTTGCCTCTTCATCTGACTTTAAGGTTGTCCAATAAGCTATTGCCTCTTCCCAAAGTGCACCTTTTGGAGCATACTTTTTATCTTTTAAATAGGTGTATGTTGTTTCATCTGGAGCAATCATTCCACCTCTCGCTCCCATCTCTATGCTCATATTACATATTGTCATCCGCGCCTCCATGGACATCGTCTCAATAGCTGTACCCGCATATTCAATAAAATATCCTGTACCTCCAGCAGCGGTCAACTCGGAGATAATATGCAAAATTACATCTTTGCTAGTTACTCCTTTTGACAATTCACCATCTATGGTAATGCGCATCGTTTTCGGTCGCTTCATCAAGAGGCACTGCGAAGCAAATACTTGCTCGACCTGCGATGTTCCTATTCCAAATGCTAAAGCACCAAATGCACCGTGCGTACTGGTGTGGCTATCTCCGCACACTATACTCATACCAGGTCTTGTGATACCGTTCTCAGGTCCGATAATATGTACAATGCCGTGCTGTGGGTGACCTAAGTCAAAAATTTCAACTTGATGCTTTTTGCAATTCTCTCTTAAGGTTTCTACTTGAAATTTAGACAAGGGATCTGCAATAGGAAGATGCTGATTTTTGGTCGGCACGTTATGATCAGGCGTAGCGATAGTCTTGGAAGGGTTAGCTAGCGAAATACCGCGTGCTTCGATTCCAGAAAATGCCTGTGGACTAGTCACTTCATGTATCAAGTGTCTATCGATATAAATCACATCCAGTCCGTCAACAGACTTTACTAAATGAGCATCCCATAACTTATCAAATAATGTTTTACTCATTTAAAATGAAATTGCTCTACTGCCGATAGATGATTCAATTAATGGTACTAGATCCTCTGTGATCACTTCTTTCTTTTGATCAGCCAATTTTATGAAAGCTGGGTACAATATATCTAGTTCATCTTTAGCCAAGTCAACCCCCACTTCTTTACATCTATAGGCCAAAGCCGCCCTACCACTTCTAGCGGTAAGGACAATCTTTGACTTATCAACACCAACATCTATCGGGTTCATTATTTCATAATTTTCCCGATGCTTGATTACTCCATCTTGATGGATACCCGATGAATGCGCAAAAGCATTTTCACCAACGATAGCCTTATTCGCTTGTACTATCATGCACATAGAGTCCGACACCAAGCGCGATATTGGATTTAGCAATCTAGTATTAATGTCAATTTTAAATTGTTGCTCATATCTTTGTTTGATAACCATAACCACCTCTTCTAGAGCTGCATTCCCAGCGCGCTCTCCAAGTCCATTTATGGTGCACTCTATTTGGGTTGCCCCATTTTCTATTCCTGCTATACTATTTGCAGTCGCTAGACCAAGATCATTATGGCAGTGCGTAGAAATAGTACACTTATCTATTCCGATTACATTATCTCTAAGAAAGGCTATTTTCTCTCCATATTCATTTGGCATACAGTAGCCAGTTGTATCAGGGATATTTAAAACTGTAGCGCCAGCTCTCACAACTGCTTGGATGACTTTCGCTAAGTATTCATTATCCGTCCTACCGGCGTCTTCTGCATAAAACTCAACATCTTCTACAAATGATTTAGCATACTTTACTGCCGAAACTGCGCGCTCAATAATTTTCTCGGGAGTCGTTTTAAGTTTGTAGTAAATATGCTCATGAGAAGTACCTATGCCTGTATGTATTCTAGGTCTTACAGCATGAACCAATGATTCAGCAGCTACTTTAATATCTTTTTCAATCGCTCTAGATAAACCACAAATAACTGGGCTCTTAATATTTCTGGAGATCATATCTACCGCTTGAAAATCTCCAGGGCTCGAAACAGGAAAGCCTGCCTCTAGGACGTCTACACCCAACTGCTCTAGCTGCTGTGCAACTTTTAACTTTTGATCATGATTGAGTTTGCACCCTGGTACTTGCTCTCCATCTCTCAAAGTCGTGTCAAATATGTGAATCTTTTTTTTACTCATCCTATTTTATATTTTGCAATTGGTATATGGAAAACTACATTTGTCTTGTTCAAAAATATCTTTCGTATCATAAAGTTTAAAACTAAAGTTCTCACATTATACAATTTGAAAATTCATAGAATTTTACATAATCGGCTATATTTCAATCGTTTGCAAAGAATATAAATACAATGGCTAAGTCCTCATATGATTTTTTATTTTCCTTAATCAAATCTCTCAGCCCGAGCGAAAAGAGACATTTTAGGCTAAATGCAAGTGGCAACTATGGTCAAGAGGAAAAATTATTCATGCAACTGTTTAATGTATTAGACAAGCAGAAAAATTATGACGAAGCCAAACTTTCTGAAAAAATTCCAAAACTTAAAAACAGTCAACTCTCTAACCTTAAGGCGAATTTGTATCGCCAGATACTATCTAGTTTAAGAATCCAGCAACGAAAAAATAATCCAATTATCAACCTCAGAGAGATCCTGGATTTTACTAGAGTGCTATATGACAAAGGCATGTATAAGGCAAGTCTCAATATGCTAGAAAAGGCAAAGAAGATCGCAAAGACCAATCAGTTGAATACCCATCTCTATTTATTGTTAGAAGTAGAAAGAAAAATTGAATCACAACATATCACAGGAAGTACCGGGCCTAAGGCTATGGAGCTGATTCATGAGACCAATGCTACCCTTCGTATTATGGAGCGAGAAAATGATTTACATAATCTTTCCATTTTTCTGTACGGGAGCTATTTGAATCATGGCTATGTGAAAACTAAGGAAGAATTCGATACGCTATCTAGCATTTTCGAAGAGCGGCTACCCAAGTTTGAATTGTCGGAGTTAAGGTTTAAAGACAAACAGTCTTTGTACAAATCATATGTATGGTACTACAGTATGGTTCACGACTTTGCCAACAATTATAAATTTGCTAAAAAGTGGTTGGATTTATTTTTTGAGTATCCTGAGATGATCAGTACCCAAACCCCCAACTACCTCAAAGCTCACCACAATGTATTAGCTGCATTATATATGACACAGCGAACAGACAAATTTGATCCCGCCTATGAGTCCTTTTGCAACTTTGAAAAAAATCACAACCTCAACTTGACGCAAAATGAAACTTCACTATACCAGCTCTTCAAATACATCCATGGTATAAACGCTTTCTTCATTTCTGCTGACTATCACCTATCTAAAGAATTCACTAGTGAGTTGGTACAAATTCTAGAAACGAATCCTTACAACTGGGATGATCATAGACTATTGGTTTTTTACTACAAATTGGGCTGTATTTATTTTGGTCAAAACAACCTGGATCAAGCGGCACACTTCTTAAATAAAATTACAAATGATTCTTTACCCGAGTTTAGGCAAGATATACAGTGCTACGCTAGAATCTTGAACTTGATAGTGCATTTTGATTTAGGCAACGAGTTATTGGTGAGTTATAAAATAAAATCCGTTTACCGTTTTCTACTACAACGCAATCAGCTACAGAAGGTATTGCAAGAAATTTTCAAATTCCTTCGAAGAACTCCACAAATAAAAGAAGAAAATCTAAAAGCGGAATTTAGCACCCTGAGAGAAAAACTGAGCGAACTCAAAGAAGACCCTTTTGAACGCAGACCATTTTTATATTTAGACATAATTTCTTGGCTAGATAGTAAGATACTAAGCATAAGTATGCAAGAAGCCATCAAGAAAAATATTCAAGGAAGGATTAATAACTAGGCAACTCATTGAGTATATTATTAACTTTGAGTCTATTCTAAACATTGCGGACTTAATTCTAACATATGGAAGATTTTAGCATCATTGATGGATACCTAAATGAAGAAGGCAAACTTTGGTCTATGCCGGGTAAAAAGCAAAGAAAAAAATGGGACGCTCTTCTTCGATATTTGGCAACAAAGTTTGAGTTTGATGTGCAATACAATGAGATGCAAGTCAATGAAATAATCAACGCACAAACCGAATTTAAAGACCCTGCCACTCTACGAAGATTGATGTGGGGGAACGGTTTACTAAAACGAACCTTAGATGGAACTGCTTATTGGCGAGAAGGGTAGGCAATTATTAATTATCAATGTGCAATATTCAATGTGCAATTATGAGGTATGAGTTATGAATTTGCTAATCTAGCGCGAGACAAGTATCAACAGGAACGCTTAAAAAAGTACAAACAAAAAGCCCTTTGCAGAAAATCTGCAAAGGGCTTTTCATATTCTCAGAAGCAATCAGCTAGGCGTTGCTAAAGCTCTCGTATTTTTCAAAGTTTTTAGCAAATAACTCTTGGAGCACTTTTGCCTTTTCATCGTACTCATTTTCATTCGGCCAAGTATCTCTTGGATTCAACATACCATTAGGAACATCGGGACAGCTAGTTGGAATAGATAAATTGAAGAATGGCTCTGAAACAAATTCTGCATCTTCCAATCTACCGTTGAGCGCAGACTGAATCATAGACCTAGTGTATACCAAATCGATTCTGTTACCTTTTCCATATTCTCCTCCTGACCAACCTGTATTGATCAACCACACATTGATTTTTTTATCATCACGTGTAGAGCCCTTCTCTAATTTTTGACCTAGCAACTTTGCATATTCAGTTGGAGGCAAGGGTAAGAAAGGTAAACCAAAGCAAGCAGAAAATGTAGCTTGAGGTTCATTGATCCCTGCTTCTGTACCAGCAATCTTTGCCGTATAACCCAATAAGAAATAATACATCGCTTGCTCCGTATTCAACTTTGAGATCGGAGGCAAAACACCGAAGGCATCACAAGTCAAAAAGAAAATATTATGAGGAATGTCCCCTCTCGAATTAAACACTATATTATCTATATGCCCTATGGGATAAGACACTCTTGTGTTCATTGTTTTTTCTGCATTGGTATAATCAACTATCCTGTTGTCTTCATCTCTAAAGTTGATATTCTCGAGCATAGCGCCAAACCTGATCGCCTTATATATTTGTGGCTCACGATTTTCGGACAAGTCAATTGTTTTTGCGTAACACCCTCCTTCAAAATTAAATACAGACCCCTTAGACCATCCATGCTCATCATCACCGATCAACTTTCTCTCCGGATCAGTACTCAAAGTAGTCTTACCAGTTCCTGACAATCCAAAGAAAAGAGCAGTGTCTCCTTTCTTCCCAACGTTTGCAGAACAGTGCATTGGAAATACTCCGCTCTCCGTAGGTAATAAAAAGTTTAGAGCAGAAAAAATTCCTTTCTTTATTTCACCAGTATAAGCAGTACCGCCTATAATAATTGTCTTTTTTGTAAAATTGATGATCGCAAAGTTTTCTTGTCTAGTCCCATCTTCCTTTGCATCAGCTAAGCAACCTGGAAAAGAATACACCAACCAATCATGCTGAAATTCCATTTTTGCATTTTTATCTGGGCGCAAAAACATGTTGTGCGCAAATAAATTTTGCCAAGGAAATTCAGTAACAACTCTAACACTTAAACGATAGTTTGTATTTGCACAAGCGTACGCATCACGCACATAAATATCTTCTCTAGTATTCATATACTTGATCACCTTGTCATACAACTTATCAAAATGATCAGGGCTGATAGGCTTGTTGGTATCACCCCAGTCCACCTTATTTTCGGTGATATCATCGATGACGATAAATCTATCTTGAGGAGACCTTCCAGTAAATTTTCCTGTATCTATTGCGAGTGCACCAGATGAGGTAATTTTACCCTGACCTATTGTTATTGTTTTCTCTATTAGAGCGGAGGGAGAAAGGTTCCAATACGTATTTGGTCCTTTGATACCTAGCTCCGAATCGTTAAATGCTTGGTTCTTAATTCCAAAAGAATTCATAGTCCAATTAATTTTTTTTGATAATTATTATAAGGCTGCAAAACTAAGCAAAAGCAAAGCCCTATTTCAACATAATTGTATAAAAATTATATACAATTTGTTGATATACAGTACTTATGTACGGATTCTCCTACTTCTAGTTAGCTTTTATATAGTATAATTTATTATTATGCGATTTTTAAAAATGTATTAAGCGCACAGTTTGAGGAATTCAAAAATATTGTTGCAATGACACTTAGCTAGATCACGATCTATAATGGATTGGTAGACCAATTATTTTAGCTTAATTATTTTATTTTTTTGGGCCTGACTCCCCTTCGCGAAAAGCTACGGGGAGTCAGGCTGTTCCAGGGTACACTGCGTTCCCGTCCTTCCTTGCCTAGACTTTGCTATCGCTGCGTCTAGTCAAGTCGGACCTGATGCAATCTATCCCTCGATTTCGTTTCACTTCACTCGGGACAGATCGCATCAGCCTTCTCCATCCTTCACGCGAGGCTGTTACGAAAATATAAGCTTGAGTATATCATATAAAATTGAGTCCACTCCGAAAAGTCACGAAAGCACAAAATGACTCTTTTGGCGATATTTTTCATTTTCTCAATCCAATGATGCCTGTGCGACTATAAATAGGCGTGCTCAGGCATCACTGAATTTCGAAAATAAAAAATCTCATCCAAAATAGCCTATTTTTTGCAATCCGCTACTTTCCGGAGTGGACTCAAAGTTTGTTCAAGAATTACTCGGGACTCCTCCTTTCAGTCGGATCATTACTATCGCTTGTCCGGGGATTTTGAGTTTCGAAAAATACTCTTGTACAAGTACGATTTGCTCTGCACCCTCCTCGCGTTTTATAAAGCTGTTAGCAGTTAGCTATTAGCCCCTTACATCCGCAAGTTAAAAAAGAAAAAGACCGCAAATTGTTGGTTAAAAACACTTTAC
>CALIEI010000063.1 GCA_938022165.1 uncultured Saprospiraceae bacterium
GAACGGCCACTTTCATACTGTTCAACTATCGATTTTTTAAACTCTTCGCTGAATTTTCGATACTTTTTGACTTTTCTAATACGAGATTTCATTTTTACAATGTTTGTAAAAACGGTCAACCTATATCAGGGACGCACATCACTTTTACATTTCACATTTATTATTTTTGGTTTTACATTTACTTCATATCTAAGCATCTCTAACGTGTACTAGACACCTAAGAAAAAAAAGCTAAGGTGTCTCGTACACGCATGAAGAGCTAAGGTGCCCTAAGGTGGTTTCGCCAGCGTTAGAGAAGTTTGTTAAACAATTCTGTTTGATGCTGAAGCGTGAGCCAGTTCTCTTTAACTAAACCGCAAAACCGCAAAATGTAAAATTTAAATCATAAATTGTGATTTACTAATGTACTAATGCTATCCATTTAAATTATTTGTGCCCAGAGCGACTTAGTAAAACACCTAAGTTCATCTAAGCATCTCTAAAGAGTACCAGGCACCTAAGAAAAAAGCTAAAGTGTCACGTACACGCATGAAGAGCTAAGGTGCTTTAAGGTGGTTAAGTACTCGTCAGAGTTGCAAAGCTGTCTCGGGAAAACACCTAAGTTCATCTAAGCATCTCTAAAGAGTACCAGGCGCCTAAGAAAAAAACTAAGGTGTCTCGTACACGCATGAAGAGCTAAGGTGCACTTAGGTGGTTTCGCCAGCGTTAGAGAAGTTTGTTAAACAATTCTGATTGAGGCTGGAAACTAAGCCAGTTCTCTTTAACTAAACCGCAAAACTGCAAAATGTAAAATTATAAACCGCAAATGTAAATTTAGTTTTTCTTTCACTTTCACTTTTTACATTTATCATTTATCATTTATCATTTATCATTCATCATTCATCATTCATCATTCATCATTCATCATTCATCATTCATCATTCATCATTCATCATTCATCATTCATCATTTATCATTCATCATTCATCATTTTTACATTTCCTTCCTCCGGCCTAGGGGTAGTAGCCAGTACAGGCGATAGCCTGGAAGTCCGTGCGGAGGCCATGTAGTAGCGCAGAGGACCGAGCAGACTTGCGAGTGGCGGATGGCCCGACCCGACGCAACTTTTGTGGAGTCGGGTAGGCCCCAAAAAAAAGAGCTAAAAATTCCGAAGAACCTTTAACTCTTTTATTAAACCCTATTAACTAAGAGGGATTTACTTTTTGAACGCCAGCTTTAGGATAGCTTCTTGCTGCTCCTCGTGCACCTTCTTGAATCCAGTCGCTGGAGAGGCAGAAGACTTACGCGCAATCACGTTGAGGTCAGGATAGATGTAGTGGACAAACTTCCATGCACCCATGTTCTCCGGTTCCTCCTGTACCCAGTATCGTTCCGCATTCTTATATTTTTTGAGCAACTTGTCAACCATCTTTTTAGGGAATGGGTAAAGCTGTTCGATACGTACGATAGCGGTCGTTTTATTTTTGAGCGCTTCTTTCTTGTCTAGTAGGTCATAGTAGATCTTACCTGTACATAAAATGAGTCTCTTTACATTTTTGGCATTGCGACTAGTAAAGTCTGGATCATCGTAGTACTCATAGAATGAGTTGTTAGGATCATCTTCAAATGCTGCTATATCAGATACACATCTAGGATGTCTCAGTAGCGACTTAGGAGACATATTGATCATCGGCTTTCGATAATCAAATGCCAACTGCCTACGCATGGCGTGGAAGAAGTTGGCTGGCGTACTGATATTGGTGATGATGATGTTGAACTCAGCAGCCATCTGCAGAAAACGTTCAAACCGCGCACTAGAGTGCTCAGGTCCCTGTCCTTCATAACCGTGTGGCAATAGCATCACCAGTCCACTCATCCTTCTCCACTTAGATTCTCCAGCAGAGATGAACTGATCGACCATAGACTGTGCGCCGTTATAAAAATCTCCAAACTGCGCTTCCCAGATCACCAAGGTGTTTGGTGAAGCCAGTGAGTAGCCATATTCAAAACCGAGCACGGCAAACTCTGATAACAGAGAATTGTATATTCTATATGTTCCTTGTTTTTTCTGAATCGTGTTGATACGATTGTATTCTTGGCCCGTGTTCTCATCACGAAATACCGCATGTCGGTGCGAGAAGGTACCACGCTTCACATCTTGCCCGCTCATACGAACATCCTTGTTCTCCAGCAGGATAGAAGCATACGCCATCAACTCGGCCAATGCCCAATCCAGTTTGTCCTCAGCCAATAATTTAGCAGCCCCCTTGAGCAGTCTATTTACCTTGCTGATGGTATTGATGTCATCAGGATTTAGGCTGAGGTGCTTGAGGATTTTATTGATTTTTGCTCTCTTGATTCCAGTAGGAGGAGAGACGGTAAGTTCCTTTGAGCTGTCTACAAAGTTGAGTTTTTTCCAGTCCAGTTCAGGCGTTTGATACTGATAGGGTAGTGGCTTTTCTTTGACCTTGTCTAACTTCTTTTGTAGATCATTCCAAAAGCTCTTCTCCATTTTTTCTGCCTCCGCAGCGGTGATGTCACCACGCTCTAGCATCTTCTTGAGGTAAATTTCTCTAGGGTTAGGATGACTCTTGATATAGCTATACATCGTAGGCTGTGTGAATTTAGGATCATCTCCCTCGTTGTGCCCATGCTTACGATAGCATACCATATCTATAAATACATCATTGTTGAACTTCTGTCTATACTCCGTCGCCAGTTCTACTGCAAAAACCACCGCCTCTGGATCATCTCCATTGACGTGAAATACGGGAGCTTGTACCAGACTCGCCGCCGCAGTACAATACGTAGAAGAACGCGCATCATCAAAATCAGTAGTAAAACCTACTTGGTTATTGATCACATAGTGGATCGTACCGCCCGTATAGTATCCTTCGAGCTGCGACATTTGCACCGTCTCGTATACCACACCTTGACCCGCTACCGCAGCATCTCCGTGTATGAGTATAGGCAATATTTTGTCGTAGTCCGATTTATACAGCAAGTCTGCCTTCGCTCTTGCAAAACCCTCTACTACTGGATTCACCGCTTCTAAGTGAGATGGATTTGGCGCCAGCTTGAGGTGTATCTTGCTACCACCCGGTGTTTTGACTTGGCTTGAATAGCCCAAGTGATATTTCACATCACCGTCACCAAAACTTTGATCAGGTACCGCATTCCCTTCAAATTCATTGAAGATGTGCTCGTATGTTTTTTGCATGATGTTAGCGAGTACATTCAGACGGCCCCTATGTGCCATACCGATGACTACTTCCTGTACGCCTTCGCTTGCACCTTTATTTATAATCGCATCGAGGGCAGCTATCGCCGTTTCCCCACCTTCCAGTGAGAAACGCTTCTGACCTACATATTTTTTATCCAAGAAATTTTCAAAACCAACAGCTCCGTTCAGTTTTTCGAGGATTCTTTTCTTTTGTTCTAGCTTAAACCCAAAGTCAGCCCCCTTTCTTTTTTCTATTCGCTCACGCAGCCATCTTTGCTTTTCTCTATTGTCTATATGCGCACATTCAAAACCAATATTTCCAGCATAGATTTCTCGGAGTCTATCTATTATTTGTTGTAGCGTCCCATTTTCTAATCCTATTTCAGCGCCGGCTTGGAAGGTTTGATTCAGGTCGGCATCCGAGAGATTATAATCCGATAGATCTAGATGCGGTTTTCTATCCCTTCTTTCCCTGATCGGATTGGTCGTACTGAGCAGGTGCCCACGATCTCTAAAACCATGGATAATAGACATGACGCCAAATTCCTTGTCCATAGGACCGCTGGCTTTACCATTGCTAGCACCATTGCCATTGCTCGGTTTTGCATATTCAAAACCTTTAAAAAATGATGCCCATGACCCATCTACGGATAGGGGATCAGCCTGGTACTTTTCGTACATCGTCTCTATAAAACTGGGATGTGCATTCGCTATAAATGAGAAATCGCTCATAAAAGGGTTTATTTTGTATTTTAAGTACGTTTTTTTAGTCGTAAAGTTGAGGCTAAAGTAGCCTAAAATTGAGGGTTTATATAGTAGAAAGGCTAAAATTTAAGCCTAAAGTATCTTTTATTGCTTTTCTACTTTGGAACCTATACCTATTTAGATAAAAAAGGCTTACATTTGCAATCCGAAATTAAAAAAAGTTAAATAAACGCTTGTTATGGCACAACATCAGTCTTCAAAAAAGAGAATTCGTCAGGACGCTAAGATTAGAATGCGTAATAGATACTATAAGAAAGCAGCTCGTACTGCTATTCAGAAGTTACGTGAGATGACGGATAAGTCTGAAGCACAAAAGTATCTTCCAAAAGTGGTATCTATGGTAGATAGATTAGCTAAGAAGAAGACATGGCACAAGAACAAGGCTGGAAACTTAAAGAGTAAGTTGACTTTATTCGTTAACAAGCTGTAAGCATAGTTTTCGATCAAGATAAATCGGCGCACTAAGATGTATTTCTTGGTGCGCTTTTTTTGTGCGAGGGATTTCCCTTATTTGGGATCATCACGACTGCGATGCAGCGTGACCGCACTATCCGCTATACTGCGTGCCGCTTCTATTGCTTGCTCCTAGCGCACTCCGTTTGCAGGGCTTAGCCTTACGGCACGCCGAATGATGTTTTACTAATTCAGTTTCTTATTCACCGCAAATAATGCGGTGAATAGACCGGATATTCACTGCAGAGTCGATATTCGCCGCAGATTGTGCGGTGAATAAGTAGTTTATTCACCGCATTTCTCATTTTTTATAAAATAACTAAGTTAGTCGATGGCTGAAGCCATCGATTCAATACACATATTCATTTTGACTTAGAAAGTGTGCTCCTGGAGGGAGCCAATACAAAAGGATAGGGCTTTCAGCCCTATTAAGGTAACGGAGTTATTTTGGAGTCCCAGCGGGCCGACATAAGCTTGCACCTCGATGAGCGTATGGCATCGAGATTGAAAACCTCGACGATTTTAATTAGGCACCAAATCACCAAATCACTTACATCTTATCTCCGAATACTCAAACTTTGCCCGTATGTATTGTACATTCCTGAGACTATCAGTACAATACGTCATACGACGCGTATTCCAAAGCAACCCATCCACTTCCTGAATCTCCTCATTGACAACGAACGCATAGGTAGGCGCATGATAAATAAGGGTGGCCAATAACACATGACTATCTTGATCGAAATAGAACCACCAAACATCATCATCTTCCTCTCCATAGAAAGCCTTTACAACATCTACGGCTTGACGACCATCTAGTGTATCTACACCCAGATAACTAAGCTCAACTCCTGGATCCAATATTTTGAAAGGTTGATTGACTACGAAGTGTGAGGCTAGAAAAGCATTGGTGCCATCTGAAGATTTACCATCTGAGACCTTTTCCCCCTTGCCGTTTGCAAACTGGATCTTGTAATTTTGTGCAGACTCATCATAAGGTACAATTTCACCATGCAGTGTATCCTGCTGATGTAAGGTGTGGAGCTCATCGCTATACTTCTCTAAGGAATTATCTTCATGAAACAACCAGGTTTTCTTTCTGAACTGAATGGTCTCTAATGACTTCCAATAGGCCAGTCCACCATGCGCTTTGATAGAAGCTTCCACGATTCGCTCTGCTTCCGTTTTTGGTTTGTCCAACTCACAAGCAAACAAAAAACTCAGAACACACACATAGATTATCCATTTCATACTCCGAAAAGTAGCAAATTATTAGCGAAACCTATAAATCCTTTGCAAAACATCAAAATTCATAATCCATAATTCATCATTCATCGTTCAAAGACATATCTTTGATACGAACGATCATTCGTAAAAAATAAGTTTGCATGACACCAAAATTTCATAAGCTAAGCGTCAAAGAAGTAAGACAAGAAACAGAAGACTGTGTTTCCGTGTCATTTGAGGTACCAGCTGATATTCAATCTGATTACAAATTCATCCAAGGTCAGTACTTGACTCTGCGCACAAATATCAATGAAGAAGACGTCAGAAGGTCCTATTCTATTTGCTCGGGAGTTGACGAGCAAGATCTGCGTGTGGCTATTAAAAAAGTAGAGGGCGGTAAATTTTCCACCTATGCAAATGATCAACTCAAAGCAGGGGATAAGTTGCAAGTAATGACACCAGCAGGTAAATTCTACACGGACCTAGACGCTAAGCATGAGAAGCACTATGTTCTTTTTGCGGCGGGATCTGGTATTACCCCTATGTTGTCTATTATGAAGTCCGTTCTTGTAAAAGAGCCAAGTAGTACCATTTCTTTATTTTATGGAAACAAGACTACCGAAAGTGTCATCTTCAAAGAAGAGATAGAGTCTTTAAAAAATAAGCATCTTACACGACTGCGTGTACATTATATAATGAGTAGAGAGCAGCTACAAAGTGAGCTCTTTTGCGGTAGAATCGACAAACAAAAATGTGATAGCCTGCTTAATCTTTTAGTTCAACAAAAAGAAAAGGCGGAATATTTTCTTTGCGGACCTTATCAAATGATTCAAGAGATCAGAGAAAGCTTGTCTGGAAATAATGTTCCTGAAAAGCAAGTTCACTTTGAGTTGTTTACTACCGAACCCGCAGGTACACAAAAAGCAACAGTTGCAAAAAAGCCGGTAGAAGAAATCAATGCGAAAATCAAAGTGATTTTAGATGCTACGGAATACACTTTCAATATTCAGAATTCTGATGAAGTGATACTGGATACTGCGTTAAAGAATGGAGCAGATCTACCATTTGCTTGCAAAGGAGGGGTGTGCGCTACTTGCAAAGCAAAGCTTCAAGATGGAGAGGTAGAGATGTTAGTCAATTACGGTTTAGAACCTGATGAAGTAGAGGCAGGATATATATTGACCTGTCAAGCAGTACCCAAAACTAAAGAGGTCACTGTTAATTTTGATGCATAAGATCATCTATGGCTAAGTCGAAAAAGAGAGATATTATATTTATAGCTGCTGCCAAGCTGTTTCGTGATCGTGGCTATCAGGCTACTTCGATGAGGGACTTAGCGGAGGCAGTTAACCTCAAAGCATCTAGCCTTTACAATCATATTGGATCAAAAGAAGAAATACTCAAGGAGATCTGCATGGCAAATGCGGAAAAGTTTTCTTTAGGCATGGAACAGATCAATACTCAAGACATCAATCCACTACAAAAGATCGAACTTCTGATTAAGCTCCATATCGACATCGCCAAGAGTGATTATACCTCTGTTACTTCTTTCAATGATGAATGGAGACATCTCGGCGAACCAGCACTGACAGATTTCAAAACAAAACGTCGAGACTACGAAAGGCAGTTTCTTCAAATCATAAAGGAGGGTGTGGCTTTAGGCATACTTCAAGACATACATCCTCAAATTTACCTGCATACTATCCTAAGTAGCATGCAGTGGGTGTACCATTCCTCTAGTGATTTGGAAGCTGATGATATCCACAAAGGAATTAGAGCCTTGCTTGTGGATGGTGTTGCTAAGAAGTAGAATGAGTTGGGGTCGGCTTTTCCCTTCACCACCCCCATTATCTCTGATTATTATCAGAAGATGAATATGTCACAATTAAAAAATATTAGGTTCATAAAATTGTGTAATTATTATTCAATCAAGGATTTAGAATGGGCGGACTTGTTAATAAGGTTTAAAATGCATGATACATTCTAATAATTTTAATGTTTTTTTAAGTTCTGTAATCAACTAATTTATCCTTGAATTAATAGCACTTCAGGTAACAAAACTGCAGTTCTTATTGCTCCAAAATTATTAGAGTTTATGCTAACCAGAGAAAAATTTATAATCACGCTAGTGTGTCTACTAGTGGCCATCAGTCTACAATCCCAGTCTTGTCCTCCCGCGCCAACACCCGGCGAAACCTGCTTTGATGCGCCGCTGGTCGGTTGTGAATTGGATGGATACATGGGTTCATCAGCTGGTTTTCAATCAAGCCCGCTCTTCAATGGATTTTGTGGATTGATAGAAAATGATCAGCATTTCAAAATTATAGTAGAGTCATCACCTGTGGCCATACAAATAGTACCCTCGAATTGTGAAAAATCAAAAGGATTACAAGCCGTGTTGTATAGAACAAGCGATTGTACAAACCGAGATATTGTAGCTCTATGTGCCAGTTTTGGAACGGTTCAGCCTTTAAATGTGGTAGCACCTAATGTTTCAGAAGGAGAAGAACTCTATTTAATGATAGATGGTTTTGAAGGCGATGTGTGTGATTTCACTATAGATGTAATTGTAGGTGTAAAAATGGAAGTTGAAGAACAGGAAGAAGAAGAGAAGTGTGCTTTGGATGTTGCCTTAGGATATAATTTTTTAAGAAGATGCTTTTCAAATAAAATTGAAGTATTCTATTGTAATAATACTAGTGCTGATGAAGAAGAAGTGGTTGTCAAAGTAGGTTTTGACTCACTTTTAGATATTGAAGATACTTCTATTCCTATTGATGGGCAACAAGATACCAGCCTATTCTTTAATGTTGGGGACCTTCAAGTTGGTGAGTGTGGAGAATTTGATGTTTATGTAAAACCAAATTGTGCTTTAACGCCTTTGGGTTATGAGCATTGTATGTCGGCAGAAATTTTACCTGAGTCTACTTGTATCGAAGCAAGTACAGCATGGTCTGGGGCGAATATTGTAGCTTCAGGAAGCTGTGATTTAGATACAACATATTTCACGATTGAAAATAAAGGAGGAGCTGATTCACAAGAGTTAAGTTTTATATTAATCAGGGATGGTAGATGGGTTACAAGTGCAAGAAATTTTCAATTAGATAAAGGGGAATCTACAAGGTTAACCACCTTTGCAATTGCTGGTGATGCAACTACAGTGGAATTAATAGTTGATCAAGAACCCAATCACCCAGTCAATGATCAGGTTGCCGTTTTTGCTTCTTGCCTAGGTACAGACGAAGACTTTGTGATTTCTTCTGAATCTCACATTAATCAAAATCCATCATTTGTATCTTTTTGTCTAGAAAATATTGGATCATATGATCCAAATGATAAAGCGGCATCACCTGTTGGAAATGGTCCTGAACATTTTATTTCAAGTGACCAAAAATTAGACTACAAAATAAGATTTCAAAATACGGGTACAGATACAGCATTTACAGTTGTTATCAGAGATACGATAACGGATAGGCTAGACATGAATACTTTTCAAGCTGGACTAAGTTCACACAATTATGAGTTGAGTATAGAAGAAGATAGTATTGTCGTTTTTACATTCAATAATATTTTACTTCCTGATAGTACTGTCAATTGGACTGAGTCAAATGGTTATGTGGATTACAGCATTGAACAAGTAGACAATAATTTACCTGGAACACGAATAGAAAATAGCGCTTCAATATATTTCGATTTTAATAGCCCAATTCATACCAACACCGTATTCCATACGATTAGAAAGCCAATAGCCTATAAAGTAGATGATTTAAGACTATGTAAAGGGGAGAGTTATAATGGCATTCAATATTATCAAGATACTGTATTGAGTGAGTTGCACTCAACTGCCTTATTGGATAGTTTTTATGTTACCAATATAAGCATAGATCCAGTATATGTATTTAATTCCTTTGAAGTTGTACCGCCTGGTACAATTGTAGGTGGACAAGTTATAAATTCGGACACCATTTTTATCAATCAATTCACCTCGTCGATGGGTTGCGATAGTGTGCATTATTATAGTGTCGAAGTAGAAATCACGAACGCTGCAAATAGCATTAATGAGCACAACTTGGAAGTTTACCCGAATCCAGTTTCAGATCAACTTAATATTATATCCAAAGAGCTTACCAGTAATAAGCAAATTAACGTGCGTTTAATTTCTATACTTGGAGAAACGGTCTACCAAGAGAACCATTACAACATCTCAAATAATAAGCTGTCAATTAATGTCGATGGTTTCAATTCTGGTGCATATATTCTACATGTATCAGACGGAGAGAAAACGAGCACTCAAAAAATTGTAATTCAAAATTAATGTTGTAGTTAAGCAGGGCTATGCATATACGTTCGCATTAATCCAAGTGAAAACATAGTAGCTAAACAAGGCGACTAGTACCACACCTATGATTCCTTTGATAAGCAATCGCTTAATTCTGGTGTAGTCCGCCTGCTCCAAACTCAGCTTTGATAACTTAAACCTAACAAGGCCATTATTATCTTAGGTGCTGATTTGAATGCGATGGCCGTACTTTTCACGTACCGCTTTTTGTAGTGCTCTATTTTGAGCATTCGCTTTTGCATGTGAACTAAAGCCTGACATAATTTCTAGATTTTGATTACCCTTAATTTACATTTAAAGAGCGGTCAAATTAAAATTATGCGACGAGTATGGATGAAAATTCGATGAATTTTGTTCATATTTATTCTTGAGTTTCTACGTTCATAAATTCTAGCTCATACTCGTACCTATCCATTTTGTGAGTACCAATGAAATTATAGGTTTGGATTAATTCTAGTTTTTCTTTGTCTATACGTGCAATTCCTAAGAGGTCATCATCTCTTAAGATAGTCTTTAGAGCGACTCTGTCATTTTCTATGAAGCTTAATTCAATATCTCTGATATTTTTCCGGACGGTCATTTCAATATCTTCAGGGCTAAGCTCCGTATCAATTTCCAACATTATAAGTATCAATTCGCCGTTGTCGAATAGGTCCGATTTTAAAGGAAGGTTATATAGTTTTTGATTTTCATCAAAGATGATATATTCCATTATCACTGGATCGCTAATGATATCTTGATCCTGATAGCCTAATAATAAGATTTCATCATTTTGGGAAGCTAGCCTGCTTAAATCTTCACTGAGATTTAGCGCCCTTACTTTGAGTGTAGGGGAGGTGTTGGACGTTTTATTGAGGTCTGCAATAGCTCGTTTTTTGGTATTGCAAGAACAGCAGACCAAAAAGATCAATAATGAAAAGAAGTATTTATTCATACTCTAAGGTACAAACTATCAATGCCTCAGGGGGTCAATTGACAAATATTTAAGAGTGGTAAAAGTGGGGTAGAGAAAGAGTGCTAATGATGGAGATTCGATTTGGCTTGTTATCCTTTTTCGAAATCTTCTTTTGTATAACTGTGATTTCGCTCGTGAAAGTAAGATCCTCCAGGCTTCTTGTCGAAGTGGAATAGCTTTCGACCCTCAGAGTTTTTGCTTAGAAAAGACATCGGAAATACTACAAATACATAGTAAATAAAGGAAATGAAAACGAGGATTGGATTGTTAGGATTCATGATATTTACTTTACTATAGGTACTTCTACATTAATTGCACTCAACTTTACGCCATTGGTTGAAGCTTTGTGCTTAGATAAAACGTAATTGTTTAGGACCAGATAGTCCATGTTGGTTTGCATAAAACAATTGTATGCATCCTCCGGAGTACAAACTATAGGTTCACCTCGAACGTTAAAACTTGTATTGATTAACAAGCCATATCCAGTAAGCTTTTTGAATGATTCTATCAGCTTATAATATTTTGGATTGGAAGTAGGAGTTACCGTTTGCACTCTAGCTGAAAAGTTTACGTGTGTGATCGCTTGGATCTCTGATCTATTTACATCCAGTTTTGCCCTCCAGTGTAATTGGTCATAACCTTCTGGTAAAGGACGCATCACTTCTTTTTGAACATCGGTCACCAAAAGCATATATGGAGAGTCTGTTTCTAGATTGAAGTACTTCTGATTGTCTTCTTGCAATACCGAGGGAGCAAATGGTCGAAATCCTTCTCTGAATTTTATCTTGAGATTGATCTTGCGCTGCATATCTAAGCTAGTCGCATCACCGAGGATAGATCTGTTGCCTAGAGCGCGTGGTCCAAATTCCATACGGCCTTGGTACCATCCAATAACGTTTTCTTCAGATATTAATTTAGCCACTTCATCACAAAGCTCTTGATCATTGCTAAAACTAGTGTGTGAGGCATTGTGTTTTTCAATGACAGCACGAACATCTTCGTCAGAAAATTCTGGACCGAGATATACATTCTCTCTAGTACTTTCTTTATTTAATTTTTGATCAAAATAAATATGATGTGCTGCTAAGGCCGCTCCTACAGATCCGCCTGCATCTCCTGAAGCTGGTTGGATAAATAGATGATCAAACATTTTTGTTTTTAATAGCTTACCATTAGCGACACAATTTAATGCGACTCCACCGGAGAGGCATAAGTTTTTACTGTTTGTTAGTCGCTTGGCTTCGGCAGCCATTTTAAGAACGGACTCTTCAGTGATCAACTGAATAGCCAAAGCCATATTACAGTGTACTTGTTCCAATTTGGTATCAGCAGGACGTATCGGCATATCAAAAAGAGATTCCCATTTTTCAACCTTTATCTTTCCTCCACTAGCTGTAGCGTATTGGAAGAAGTCCTGATTGAGCCAGATGGATCCATCTGCAGCTATATCTACAAGCTTTTCTTTTATGATTTTTACAAAGCCATTTACTTGTTCTGAATCAACAATTCCATATGGAGCAAGTCCCATGACTTTGTATTCTCCATTGTTAATCTTGAAACCTAGAAACTGAGTAAATGCTGAATATAGAATGCCTAAAGAATGTGGCCAGCGCAATTCCTTTAGGATTTTTATTTTATTTCCTTGACCATGACAGATAGAGGCACTGGCGTATTCGCCTACACCATCGATAGTGAGGATGGCAGACTCGTCAAACTGAGAAGGGTAGTAAGTACCCGCTGCATGCGACAAGTGGTGTTCTGTATACAAGATCTTCAACTTTGACTCGTCAAAAGATTGAATCTCCTTGAGGTGTTTAGTTATTTTATTTTTGAAGAAATGCTTCCACTTGAATAGGATAGGGAAGTGTGATAAAAAGGACTTGAAGCCTTGAGGAGCAAAATAGGTGTAAGACTCCATATATCGATCATATCTAAGACCTGGCTTTTCGTAATATACGACCGCATCAAGATCATCAATAAGCAATCCGCTTTCTTGAAGACAATACTCAATAGAGCTGACAGGAAATCTTTTGTCATGTTTGACCCTGGTAAATCTTTCTTCTTGAGCCGCTGCCACGACTACACCATCAACGGTAATAGCCGCTGCCGAATCATGATAAAGACCGGATATACCTAAAATGTTCATGTATTAAACTTATAGTTAACAAGGACTTATAATCTAATAACTATCCTCCTTGATAGACTTGAGTCCACTCCGTAAAGTCACGCAACCACAAAATGACTCTTTTGGCGATATTTTTCATTCTCTCAATCCACTGATGCTCAGGCATCACTGAATTTCGAAAATAAAAAATCTCATCCAAAATAGCCTATTTTTTGCAATCCGCTACTTTCCGGAGTGGACTCAATGTTAAATCACAGTTGATAAGAATATTGTAAAAACAATCTGTTTTTTCAGTTTGCTCGATATTCAAGTTTTTGCAATTATGTGATTTCACATTTGAAAAAAATTATCGAATCATTAAATAACTATAAGATGAAAAAAGTATTAGTTACAGGAGGTTGCGGTTACATCGGAAGTCACACTATTGTGGATTTGATAGATAACGGCTTTGAAGTTATTTCAGTAGACAATAATTCAAATTCTGACTTGCGAGCTCTGAATGGTATCCATGAGATCACCGGGCAAAGAGTCAAAAACTATACTGTAGATCTTTGCGACTACGAAAAGACTGAAAAAATCTTTCGTACAGAAAACTTTGACGGCGTTATTCACTTTGCTGCACTTAAGAGTGTGGGTGAATCTGTAGGTCAGCCATTATGGTATTTTGAAAACAACATCATCAGTCTCCTTAATGTCCTTAAGTGCTGCAAAGAACATAATGTTGAAAACTTCATTTTTTCTTCATCTTGTTCTGTATACGGCAATGCAAAAGATCTACCTGTAACGGAGGCTACAGGATTTTCAACTGCAGAATGTCCTTATGCGCGTACTAAGCAAATGGGAGAACAAATTATTGAAGACTTTAGTGTTCCCAATAAAAATATAAAGAGTATCAATCTTAGATACTTTAATCCAGCGGGTGCGCACGAAAGTGCTCATATCGGTGAAGCATCAAAACATCCACCAACGAACTTGGTTCCTGTGATCACCGAAACTGCCATTGGTAAGCGAGATTCTCTGACTGTATTTGGTGATGATTATGATACTCGTGATGGGTCTTGTATCCGAGACTATATACACGTGATGGATGTAGCCAATGCACATACCAAAGCACTTCAATATTTATTGGAAGATCGCAACGAAAGCAACTGCGAAGTATTCAATCTTGGTATTGGTGAAGGCGTATCTGTACTCGAAGCCATCGCCGCATTTGAAAAGGTGTCTGGCAAAAAATTAAATTATATTCTTGGTGATCGTAGACCAGGTGATGTAGTGGCTATCTATGCCAATATGGATAAGGCAAAATCTAAGCTGCAATGGGAGTGCAAATTCAACATTGAAGACATCATGCGTACAGCTTGGAAATGGGAAGAGGTGCGCTCTGAATCAGTGCTACAGAATTAGAGGTGCTAGGTGCTAGGTGCTAGGTGCTAGGTGCTAGGTAAAATCTTAGAAGACCTATTTAGTTTTAGCTTTCTAGTAATTAGATACAAACAATCGTACCCAGGATTTTAGCTATCATCTAAAACATAGGTACAATAAGCGACTTACTTTTTCAACACTCCAAAAGATGAGACTTCATTATTGCGGTTTACAACTGATAAAAAATAGATACCTGATTCTAGATTAGATGTATTTATTCTAACCCTTTGCTCCCCATTGACTTTTTGAGTTTGAATTACAACTCCATTCAAATTCAAAATAGATACCAAAACATTGTAAATTCTTAGGTAGTTAAAAGAGCATCGCTCTCTCAGTAAAACACAAAGTTCACAAAGATGACAAAGACACAGAAGGAGGAAGCTGTAGTATTGAATTCTTTTTGTATTCACTCTTCGTAAAAAAAGCATCGCTCTCTCAGTAAAACACAAAGTTCACAAAGATGACAAAGACACAAAAGGGTGATTAATTGTGTGTTATTTGTTTCCTCTTATTTTTGTGGGTATTATTCTGTTTACCTGGAAGTCAATTAAAATCAGAGAATAGTTACTGAATCAAGCA
>CALIEI010000064.1 GCA_938022165.1 uncultured Saprospiraceae bacterium
AATGTAGACATCGCTGTAAAGGACAACATACTGTATGCAGATAACTACACAGATTTGGAATTTTTCGATATTTCTTCACCTGCTGATCCTGTCTATAAAGGTAGAGTAGAGGATGTATTTGAAAGCAATACCTTGCGCCCAGAATTGGGACAATTGGTGGGCTATGAAGAAGAAGAGATCACTGAAGAGTATGATTGCAATAACTATTGGATAGATGAATCACTCATCGATGCGACATTTGATCGTGATTTTTCAACGTTCACAAACAGTGGTGGGTTTACGGCTCCATCAGCTCCATCAGGGTCTTCTTCTCCACAAGCAATAGCAGGCTCGCTATCTCGATTCGCAAATTATGGGAATTTCCTTTACGTGATCGATGACCAAACCCGATTAAATATCTTTGATATCACGGATCGCCTCAATCCATCAATAACTTCAGAGATAGAAGTAGGGAGAGGAATAGAAACACTCTTTCCTTCTGGAGATAATCTGTTTATTGGAGCAGAAGATGGTCTGTTTATTTATTCGCTTGAAGATCCTATCTCACCAGCATTTAGCAGCAAGTTTGAGCATGCACGTGCTTGTGATCCTGTATATGTGCAAGAGAACACTGCTTATGTGACGCTTCGTAGTGGCACACAATGTCAGGGATTCAATAATCAATTAGACGTTTTGGATGTGACCAATATCTCAAATCCTCAAATTTTAACCTCTGTAGCTATGGATAATCCACATGGCTTATCACTTAGTGAAGATTTGCTATTTATCTGTGAAGGCATATTCGGATTTAAAATATTTGACAAATCTGATCTGGATAATATTTCAAATAATGAGTTGAGTCATATAGACAGTTTTACAGCTTTTGACGTTATTGTATTACCTGGCTCTACGATTGCCATGGTGATTGGTCAAGATGGACTATTTCAATTCGATTTCAGCGATACCGCTAATCCAGTTGAGTTAAGTCTAATCTCGGCGACAAGAGAATGTCTTAACTAACAACTAATAACGAAAAATGAAATACCTACTACTCGCTCTAACGCTAATTTTGTCAATTACATTTGGCTTTGCTCAAAATGAATCTGCACCAGAACAGGATATGGTGATAATGATGAACCACTCCAAATTGGAAGGAACTATCTTGGAAGTCAGCAAGAGGTGGGTGGTCATCAAGGTGGGTTCTGTACCATTTTCAATTGCTAAAAACAGAATTAGATCGATCTCTTATAATGGAAAGGTTGTTTCTATGATGAGCTTAGAGCGAAAGAATAAAGAAGAGAAGGTGGAGAGCTCAGCTGGCTTCTACCTAGAACCGATGTTGGTTACTGAAAAATTCGGTGTTTATAATATTACTTCTGGTGCAATCTTTTTTCAAGACAAAATGAGATTCTTTGGTTTCGAGTCCTCTGGTTTTATTGGAGGCAATGGCTTTGGTGTGGATAACGTGACGGGATATCAATTTAATCAATATACCGGTTTGGGTTTAGGTATTGGTTACCAATCTGTAGGTTTTGATGATGAATTGAAAGTAGTGCCTCTTTATGCAGAATATAGAGGCTACTTAAGAACAACTAAAATCAGTCCGTACTATAGTTTGGGTATTGGGGCAGTGTTCGCCACAAAGAACGAGGATTCAGACTTCGTATCTTCAAAACCGGGTTCTTATTTCTATCCAGCATTTGGATTCAAAAGCGGAAGTGATGAAGGAGCAATAACGGTGGACTTGGGATTGAGGATAGCTGGGATTAATTTAAGCTACGAAACGAATAGAAGTGGATTGATCGAAGAACGAGAATCTCTAAATAGCGTGGTCCTCAGAATAGGAATCATGCTTTAAATTTATTAAGTTTAAAAATACTTGAATTATAAACTATAACTAATGCGTCAGCTACTACTTATACTAATTTTGTTTTCATGGATGACATCTGCCTTCGGTCAAAAAGGGAATGTACTCACTACAGACCTAATAGTCTTAAAGGATAATTCAAGGCTATATGGTAAAATTGTAGATGCCGACAATAAGACCTATACCATCAGCATAGGCGGCGAACCTGTAAGACTTAGCAATAAAATTGTAGAGTATATCTATCATGTAGGAGATGAGTTTTTCGAGGGAGATTACGAAGAAGATGTGGCGCAGGATACCCTACTCATTAATCAAGGTACTCTTTTTGAACTAGTGCCTATTGTTAATTATGAGAAAAGAGGTTGGTATAATATAGGATATGGGAGTATCAATTTTCCGGGTGCATTTAATGAAGGAGGAGTTGGTGTAGAAAATGTTACTGGATATCAGTTTAACAGATATACAGGACTTGGTCTCGGACTTGGTTTTCAAAGACTTGATTATCGTACAGGGAAAATTTTTCCTGTATATGTACAATATCGGGGATATCTATTTAACAAAAAAGTTAGTCCATATTATAATCTTGATATCGGATTTAGCCTTCCACTAAAAGACAGGAGATCTAATTTTACCTCATCAAGTCCGGGCACTTATTTCTATCCATCAGTTGGGTACAAGTGTGGAAGTGACAAATCGGCATTTATGATAGATATAGGATGGCGAGTGGCAAATGTCACTTACATAAATAATAATGAGTTTTTCTCATCGGAAGAAAAGTACTTTTTTAATAATGTAGTATTGAGATTGGGTGTTATGCTTTAACAATGGTTCGGTAATAAATTTTAAATCACTGATAACCACGACATTAAAATTATAGCAGTAAATTCTATTAGTAGCAGAAAATCAAAAACATACACGAGCTTGATTTATAATTTTACAAAAATTACCGAACCATTCTTTTAAATAAGTAAGGATCAGCCTAGGAAATAAAACATATAGCCAAAGTGAATTAATCGAGGGGTGCAAATCGAATAGCAGAGCCCATCAAGAGGCGCTATTTAGAAAACACTTTCCTGTGATGATGTCCATGTGCATGCGATATACAGCTTGCAAAGACACTTCGATGCTTATAGTGAATGATGGATTTTTAAAAGTTTTTCAAAATGTGGCAAGCTATCAAGGCAAAGGCTCTTTTGAAGGCTGGATCAGAAGAATTTGTTTCAGATGCTTATCGGATCATTTTCGAAAAGAAAAATCATACCTCCAATTTTTGGAATTCGAAGACTATGACAAAGCGGATAAAACGAATGCACTCGATAGCATTTATTATGAAGAGTTGATGGAGCTCATTGACGAATTGCCAAGTACTACCGCTAAAGTTTTTAGACTGTATGCAATAGAAGGATTCAAACATAGAGAAATAGCGGAACTACTTAATATATCAGAAGGTACTTCTAAGTGGCATTTGTCAGAGGCCAGATCCAGAATGCAAAAGCTAGTTAAGAACCACCAATTAAAAATGAATTATGGAAGATAATTTTACAGATAAACAATCTATAGATCAAGCATGGAGCATGATGCGCTCTACGCTAGACAAAGAGATGCCCGTAAAGAAGAAAAAGAAATTTATCTGGTGGATACCATTGTTTCTAGGGGCAGCGCTATTGGGAGGCTGGTACTTTACAGCACATACTCCAGATGGAAATCTTCCAGTGAAAAAATCTACCGCAGAAAAGTCAATAGATAAAGTAATTGCCAATACAGCTTCAGAAAATAATTTGAATACTAAAAAAACGATTGAAGAACCAAAGCAAATAAATAATGAAGAAAAGAATACAAGAATAGATAAAACTACAAGCCCAATAGTTGACCAGAAATCACGGTCCAACAATAATATAAAAGCGCAAACTGAAACTACAAATTCAAAAACAATTGCACTTCAAAATCAAAACAATCAAAACGATAATGCACGAAGTCAATTAAACCCAAAGAACACATCTCAAACAATAAAGAACCTCACTATCGATATTGTCGATACGGAGAAAAAGAATCTAGAGATTGCGAAAATAAACCAAAATAAAAATCAAATCACAAAACCTATAACCAATGAAAAAGAAGAAAAAAATTCAGTTGAAAAACCAAGAAGCAGAGAAGCGCTAACGATAGCTAACAGTCTACCAAGCTTGTCTTTAGCTCGTTTTGATATTGAAGAAAACAGTTTGCCAAGCCAAGCAATCAATTTGCCCCAAAACAAAAAATTGAATTTTGCTTTTAAAACAGCTGTCCTTACCGATTTGCGATTTAGAACGCCGACCCATTTAACAGAGATGCAAGTGGTCAAGAAGTTGAGCTCAAGATGGAGTGTGCTTTCTGGCCTGGGAGTTAAGTCTCAGTTCATTTTAAGGAATTCGGATAACTTCAGGTTTAGAGCTGCTGCTCAAACAAATAGGGAAGGTGATTTTGATCCAATTAATAATGCATTTGAAGATAGCACCATAGGTGGTGATCTAGCATTCGATAGAGATTCAAAAAATGGATATTTCTTTAGCTTTTTGTACGTGCCTGTCACAGCAGTTTTTAATGTAAAAAATAGCTGGAACTTTGAGGGCGGCTTGCATTATAACTTCCTTAGCCTAGTTGGGACCTATCAATTGCCTGGATTTTCACCAAGCGGCGTAGAAGGATTTAAGAACCACAACCACTTTGCATTTCATTTTTCTACAAATTATCAGCTAAATAAAAAAACATCCATATCCTTCCAATACCAAACGAATACGCAACGCTTTTCAAAAGGGGCAAGGATACATGATAGGCATCAAATAGGAGTAGGATTCAAACATCGGTTTTGATCTTTTGCGTGAGCGGTAGTAGCCAACTCGACTGATAAGGAGAGTGTCCACACCTAAAGCAGAGCTTTGCAGGGCAGGCTAGGTGGGGACCGAAGTGAACACGGAGTGGCGAATGACGCGGTCGTAGACACGCCCAAATAATAATTAAAAAAACGGGTGAACTATTCTCTAATAAAAATTCGTTACTATATTAGAGACAATGAAAAATCCATTTCAAAAATATAATCAATTCTTTTCTGAGAACTTGTTCTGGATCAAGATCAAGAAATTTACCAGAGCAGCAGGCGTGCAAGTTGTCTATGCTGCCTTGTTATTGTTTTATACCTTTCGTAGAAAAGAAACGCCACCTTGGGCAAAGAAAATAATCATTGGTGCATTGGGGTACTTCTTGTCACCGATAGATGCCATTCCAGATTTGACACCATTTTTGGGCTATACAGACGATCTTAGCATACTCGCTTTCGCTTTGTCTACCATTGCATTTTTTGTAAATAAGGAAGTAAAGGAAAATGCCCAAACCACTCTGCAGAGATGGTTCAAAGAAGTCAATCCAGAAGATCTAGAGATGATCAATAAACGCCTCTAGTCCCTAGCTGATGCCCGCTACTGCATCTCTTATAAAATTAACATTGATGGCGTGGTGTGATGTATTGGCTACCACTGTGCCCCTGTGAAATATAATGATCTGAGGTGACTGATGTATCACTTGACTCACCTGTGCAATATAGTTAGACACACTTCTATAGCTCAATAGATCGAGGTAGTGAAAATCTACTTCCTCTGATAAATTGGCCCAGTCGTTCACCAATCTACTCTTCACGCCCACACTGATACCGCAAGAAACACTGTCCTTGAAGATAACCTGCGGCTTATCATATGAAGCCTTGATGAGCTGATCTATCTGAGACTCCTCTGTAACGGAAATCCAAGATTTAACTAGTTTGTTTTGACGATCAAATAGTCCCATAATTTCTAATTCTACATACTATAACTAATTAGCCTTTAGATAGTTCCGAAAAAACTACAATTCTATATTTTCAGTGTCTTTATAGCTAATGGCCCATAGGCCCAAGAAGGTCAATAGGCCATTGAGCAATATGATCAAAAAGCCTAAACTAAATGAAATCCCAAAGAGTTGTGGTAGGAATAAGTCATTGACATTGAGCACATAGGATAGGATGGGGGCAAGGATGCATATAAGAATAACGAACTTTTCATTGATCTGGCGTCGGGTAATAATGCCGAATGAAAATAGGCCTAATAGCGGTCCATAAGTATAGCCTGCCATGGTGAATAAGTCATTGATAATGGCATCATTGCTCAAGGCATGAAAACTGACTATGACAAGAAACAACAGCATCGAAAATCCTATATGTACCTTTATTCTTTTGCTCGCATTTGCGGGATTTTGTTTATCATCTTCAAGTCCCAAGAAGTCTACACAAAAAGATGTAGTCAGTGAAGTCAGCGCAGAATCCGCACTAGAGTAAGCTGCTGCTATCATACCAAGTATAAATGTAATGCCTGCTATCGGACTCAAATGTTGTAATGCGATCACCGGATATAGGATATCAGTTTTTAGACTCACCTGACCTTGAGCATTCGCTACAGTTGGGATCTCCAAACCTACATGCGCAGCATAGATATACAATAGAGCGCCTAGACTAAGAAATAAGATATTGACAAAAATCAAAATCGTGGCCATAGTCATCATATTGAGCTTCGCCTCTTTAAGGTTGCGACAAGAGAGATTTTTTTGCATCATATCTTGGTCTAGACCAGTCATGACAATGGTGATCAGGATACCACTAAAAAATTGTTTGAAAAAATTGTTGGGGTCACTCCATCCATTTTCAAAAAAGAAAATTTGACTATATCTACTGCTACTAACTGTATGCACAATCTCGCCCAGGTCTTGTCCCATTTTGTCTCCAATCGCAAAAACGGTAAATATAGCTGCTACAAGCATGAATGCGGTTTGCAAGGTGTCCGTGTACACGATAGTCTTGATACCCCCTTTGAAAGTGTATAGCCATATGAGTAGTATAGTGATGAACACGGTAACAGAAAATGGTATCTGAATTTGAGTCATGTTGCATACCGTCTGAAACACGATCGCCACCAAATACAATCTAAATGACGCACCTATAACTCTAGACAAAATGAAATATGCAGCTCCTATTTTGTAAGAATTATTACCAAATCTTTGTTGTAGATAGGTATATATACTCGTCAATTTTAATCGATAGTACAGCGGCAACAGCACAAAAGCGATCACAAGATATCCTACGAAAAATCCAAACACCATTTGCATCCAAGAGAATGCAATATTAGGTTTGAACACGGGCTCGCCAGTCAAGTTTTCGTATACATCCGGAAAAGCACCCACCGCACCAGGTATAGATATGAAAGTTACTCCAGAGAGACTAGCGCCAATCATTCCGAAGGCGACTAGATACCATTTTGAATTTCTGTTGGCAGTAAAAAATGAATCTTGATCGGCGTCTTTACCTGTAAAGTAGGAAATGAAAAATAAAACCAAAAAGTATATCCCAATGACTGTAAAAATCAAAGAGGCGCTCAATCCACTCATTATTTATTTTTTTGCGATTTCACAATATAGTATAATGTAACGGCTATGAGAAATTAAGTGTAGTGACTTTATAACTAGTGTAAAAGTTATGATAATATGTATTTGGGCGATGCCTTCCGTGCTACTCCAGGCCCGTGCTATTTCAGGCTCCGTTTCACTTCGGTCCTGCACCGGCGCTAAAAAGCTTGGTTTGGACAGGTCACTATCGTGCCCTCCTTGTCTATCACTATCGCGGGGTATAGATGCTATGCTTGAACTTTGGGTCCAAAACTTAGATCACCAGCATCTCCCAGTCCAGGGACAATATAAGATTTGGCGGTGAGTTCTTCGTCGATTGCTCCGGTCCAAATATGTGCATTGGGGTGCAATCTTTTGATGTGATCGAGTCCGGGTACAGAGGCAATTGCTGTGACGATATGGATCTGTTTTGGTGTGCCGTACTCCAACAAATTTTTGATAGCTATATCCATAGAGGCACCTGTTGCTAACATAGGGTCACAAATAATCAAAACAGCATTGTTCAAATCTGGGCAAGAAACATATTGCAAGTTGATCTCAAAGGAGCCATCTTTATGGTGCATGCGGTAGGCAGACACAAAGGCATTGTCTGCTTGGTCAAAGTAATTTAATATGCCATAGTGCATCGGAATGCCAGCACGCAATATATTGGCAATAACCAATTGGTCAGTGCAAGATTGTACGCTAGCTACGCCCATAGGTGTTTCTATATCCTTAGCTTCATAGTGCAAAGTTTGACTTATCTCATAAGCAAATATCTCACCTATGCGTTCCATATTTCTTCTGAAACGCATACGGTCGTTTTGTACATTGACATCTCTCAGTTCAGCTATGAATCTTGAAAGCAGAGAGTTTTTCGATTGCAAATTGTGAAGCATGGGAGTTAGTTTTACAAATATTTATTAGAATTTTTACTTGCGTAAGATAGCATTTCCTCAAATACCACTTGCCAGCCTTTCCAATCTTTATCAAAAGAACTGTTATGCCAAATACTAATCATCGTACCACCATATTGGGCTATTGTGTCAACCATCTTTTTGATCTGTTCGATACTCTCTTCGGGACTAAGTTTTAAGTAATTCTTTAAAGTGACATCCATTATTTGAAAAGGATATACTTTCAAATTAGTTATTTCTTCTTTTTCTAAATCATACCACAAAGAAGGAACTGCAAGACCATTTCGAAATCCATTCTCATCAGGATATCCCATACTATAATCCGCTTCAATATTATTGGCTATTAGAAGTCGATAGGTTTCTGGAAACTTTAGTTTAACAAAATGCTGCCTGCTTACTTTCACATCTTTTAGGATGATATTATGGAGCTGCTTTATTTCAGCACCTATATTTTTTTCATAATAGTAAGAAGGGTGTATGCCTACTTGATATTTAGCTGATATATTGGCTATCAGCTTTGCCATTCTGGGATGGTCGGGTCGAATATTCTTGTCATAGTCTGAATGGGTTCCCAACAAGAAAAAATAAATAGGATCAAAGCCATTGATTTTAGTTTGATTTTTAATGTAATCAAACTTGTCAAATGGGTCCTGCTGTGTACCTGATTGAACTTTGGCTCTTTCCTTTAGCCCTTCTATATTAAAGGCTGCGGCATCTTTTGCCCATCCGCCTATGCTTCGAAGTACTCCCTTACCTCTATAAGACCAAGCCATATCAACATCAAAACTGGGGATATAATTGAATACCGGTTTTGAAAATGATAAAGTGGGAAACATGTCACTAAGCCCTTCTTTTAGTCGAGAAGCCCAAGCTTGAACAATGGGTATGTGTAAACAATCCATCTTTTGCTGCAATGATTGCATAGCAGAAAATCTACCATGTTGATCTCTAGAAATATTCTTATTGTACTCTTCATATCTACTTACGATATAAAATGCAGCAGCTAAAGGATCAAAATCAATATCAGCTCCAGCAGTAGGAAAGAGGATAGGGCAAGCCTCTGTTTTTTTGTTAAAGACCGGTATTTTATGGGCTATATGCGTCTCTGAAAGTAAGTCAACGGGTAAAATGTGAAAAGAATTTGCTATTTTGAGACTAGAATAGTTGACTTTAGGGGCTTTTATTACCTTAAATGACTCTAAATCCTGATAGACTATACTGTCAAACCCCAACAATAGCTCAAACACTATATAGTTCGCAAATCGTAGACGAGGCGTGATGAAAGAGGAATATATATAGATAGTTGGCTTCTTATTCAAGTCGGATTGTATTTTTCTCTAAATCGTAACCTAGTAAAACAAATTGCGTTTTTTAAATAGTTAAAATGCTAGTAAAAGCCCTTTAATATAAGGCCTTACACTTCATTAAAACCCAATTTATCAAAAATTACTAACAGGTAATCATATGACTGACAAAAAGCTTAAAGAACATCAAATTGGTATTGGCGAGATTAATACAATACGAGAAATACTTATGGGTGAGCGTTTCGACACATTTGAACGCGAACTAAAATCTCTGAGGAAAGAAGTAAACAAACTGCGTAATGATGCAGAAAGTGGTTTGCATGAGATGAGAAACATCATTAAGCATAATAGTAAGTCTATGAAAGTAGAAATGCTTAATAAAATTGTAGATTTGGAAAACAGAATGGTTAAAAACCAGGAAAAGATTAATCAGCGAATGAAAAAAAATAAGCAAGATCAATCTGAAAAACTTTCCAAACTATTCATTAAAATAGGAAAAGAGCTAGCAAGCTAAAGCGCTCAATTCGCAATGACAAAAGGGAATCACATAAACGATGAAGAAAGAGCTCTCGAGCGACTAAAAGATATTTTGCTCAAAAAAGATAGAGCAGAACTGGAGGAGATTCGATCCATTTTGCATAGCCAAGAAAAGCTTACTGAGAAAGTAAAGCCTATATTACTTGATCATTTCGAATTTTTCAAAGAAAATTTTTCTCACGAATATGAAAGTATTATCAATGAACTTATTGATAAGAAATTAAAGCAAAGTGAACAAGAGCTACTAGACCTTATCTATCCTTCTTTAGGTAAAATGATAAGTAAATATGTTACTCTCCAAATGACCACTTTAAAAGAAAGTATAGAAAGTACAGTTAAGTCTAAATTTTCATTTGGACGTTCTATAAAATCTTTTTTTACTGGAGTTAAAGAAAGCGATTTGATTATTGCCAATGCCAATGTATCTACTGTCGAAGAAGTATATTTAATACAGAGAGATTCTGGGATTCTTTTGGCCTCAGCGTCAAATAATGAATCCATGGATAAAGATGTAGTCGCTGGAATGTTGACTGCGATTAAATCATTTGTAGAAGATGCGTTTAATAAAGATGCCCAAGATTTAGAGATGATAGAGTATGGGAGCTATAAGATTATCATTAGGTCTTATTATTCCTTTTACATTGCAATGGCGATTAGTGGTGCATTAAGTTCTACTGAGCAAAATAATCTTGCTGAAAATATAGATACCTTTGCTTCAAATGAGTTGAAGTCCTTTAAAGGTAGATATGAATCGTCAAGTGCAGAGATATCAAAATTACTAGAACATCAATTTATAGTTTAATTTAACAATATAATCCTGATATTGTGCCAATTAAAAACCTTGAAAAATAAAAATGATAAGTAAAAAAGTAATTCTGACAGGAAGTTTCGGCGTTGGGAAAACCTCCATTTTTAATCAATTTTTATTTCAAAAATTTAGTGATAAATATTTGACTACAATTGGTGTGAAGGTGAATAAAAAAACGGTTGAAGCTAAAGGTCAAGAGGTGTCTTTGTTGGTTTGGGATATTGCAGGTGAAGTGACACAGGATAAAGTGCCCACTTCATATTTTTTAGGTGCTAGTGGGATTATTTATGTAATGGATTTATCAAGACCACTTACTTTTGAAAAACTTGATAGCGATATAGCTTATTTAGAAGAGCTTTTGCCTGGCGCAGCTATTAAGATAGTTGGTAACAAGAAAGACCTTCTTAGCAAAGAAGAGTTGCTAGAAGCCCAGCAAAATATTTCTAAAAAACTTGATGCCATCACAAGTGCTAAAACAGGAGAAAATATTCCAGATTTGTTCCTTAACCTAGCTGAAGAACTAGTTTAACCCAATGACACTAAATAGACATAAGTATAATACTAGATTCCACAAACATCAGATAGTGCTTATCGATGATAAGGGGCGTTTATTTGAGAGTTGTGATTCTATATTTGACTCCAGTGAATATATTGGCTTACCATTAGAAGATCATTTTTATTTTTTCGAATCGGAGCTTGTAAATTTCCAAAAAAGCGCTGCCACAAAAACTAAATTCGAAAAGGTAAAAGTAAATTTCAAAAGCCTTCCTGGCTACTACGATTTTGTCTTAAGTAAAATTGACGTGAATGGGCAAAATTGTGTCCTCTGGGAAATTTTTGATTATACGACAATTTACAATGAGTATCTGATCATTCAGCAACTGAGGAATGAAATAAGTATTATAGAACAGTATGTGAGTAAGTATCAGTCCTCTAAAAAGCAAGACGACGATAATTTTTTTCAATCCAACTTCAGATCGACTAAGAACATAAAATTGTCTGACTTGATAAAAGAACTTGAAGAGTCTAAATTTGATTTATTTTCTTCGATATCAGTTTGGATTGATAAGGCTTATATAGAAAAAGGAATTACGGAATTAAAAGAATGCATGAGTGGCCTCATTGATGAGATAAATTTTTTCGTTCAGCAACTAAAGGCTTCTAATTATGAAGAAGTAAATATTAGTGACTACGTAAGCTCACTAATAGCAAAGAATAACAATGATCAAACTGCTACTATTTATTCGACTAGTTACGCTGAAGGCATCCCAAAAAAGCTTTTTCTAGACAAAAAAATAATAGAAAAATTCATTAGGATTTTAATGATGCAAGGGCCAGGCCAAGAGCAACTAGTGGAAAAATCACTTAGAATGGCTTATGAAAAATCATTTGAAGGAATTCCCTTTTTAGTATTCAACTTTAAAGAGCAAGTTGAATCTGTATCAAACTTAACTTCGACATCCGCCTGTATATTAATAAAAATAACAATTCTCAAGAGCTTAGTCAATATGATTGGAGGCACTTTGAAGGTGAAAATTGATGAAAACGAGGCATATATCACTACGGATCTGTTTTTTCCCTTAAAATAGTATACCCCAATGTTAATTATCTAGCAAATTGGAATCTTATTTGGTATAAAATTAATATGACAGGTGATTTTTTCGTTAAAATGTCATATCTTAAACTTTAACTTCTTTTAAGCAAACTATCGACTACTTTTTAATGTTAGTCTAACGAAAACATAATAATTCCGCATGAAATTAAAATTCCCATTATTTTTCTTCTTTATAGGGCTAAGCACCTTCCTCTCGGGGCAAAGTGGTGTTTTTAATCCTAAAGAGACAAATAATGGTAATCGTGGGATTATTTATGATCGCGAGACAGTTTTTGATCTCAGATTATTAAGCGACGGCTACGAATTAGGAGTGAATATTGGACGTCTCAAGACCTACTATAGAACTGAGTTCTTTCATTTTGGTATAGGTGAGCTAAAGCACCATAGAGAATTCAAAAACCGTGATGGTATTGTAGGTGGTGGAACTAGTATAGGCAGAAATAGCCGGTCTTATGTCTACGGCAAACAAAATAATTTCTATGCCTTACGTGCTGGATATGGGGTAAAGAGATATTATTCCGAGAAAGCCCGTAAAAAGGGATTAGCTATAGGAGTGAGTTATGAAGGTGGCCCTACACTTGGCTTGTTGAAACCATATTTCTTAGAGATCAATAGGGCTAACATGGATGGTCAGAATGGCCCTAGTATTGAAAGGTTTAACGGAGATAATGCCAATTTTTTCCTTAATACTGATCGCATCTTTGGAGCAGCACCAGCAATTAATGGATTCAGTGAGATTAAAGTAAGGCCTGGAGTTCATCTTACAGGAGCGCTACACTTCGATTGGGGGGCTTTTGACCAATATGTAAAAGCTATAGAAGTAGGTATTGCAGCGGATATTTTCTTTCAAAATGTGCCAATCCTCATTGATGAAGCTGAGTTCACGGCGCTTGGCCCTACTTTGAATGTAGAACCCATTAATGTAAGTAATCGCCCTTATTTCCTGAATTTTTACATCAGCTTTCAACTCGGAAAGCGATACTAGTCTATCTTTTTACTAGCAATTTAGTTTTATTTTAACATTTCATATCAGGTTCTATGTACCTTTTATGCGCTAATCTTTCGTTTAATATCTAGCGAATTGCTCTTATTATTCTGCGGCTTTATATAAATTTAGGAATGTTTTACGTAAGATTATTGTGCTTAGCTACTATAATTTGTTTTACCCAAACAGGTCAGGCTCAGCAAGCGAAAAAAACAGTTATTCAGTTAACTAATCCTTCCTTTGAAGGCAGACCCAATGCTGGAGGTAGAAGCATGTACATTGCAGGCTGGAATGATTGCGGTAAATATCGGTTTCCAGGAGAATCAGCTCCAGATCTTCAACCAGGGTTTTTCTTGGTAGATCTTGAAGCACATGATGGAGACTCTTATCTGGGCATGGTGGCTAGAGATAATGAGACTTGGGAAAGTGTTACACAAGGTTTGTATAAGTCTTTGAAAGCAGGATCTTGCTATAATTTTAGCCTGCATCTAGCAACATCCACTCAATATAGCAGCCCAGCACGTAGAAGTGGTGTTATGGTTGAAGAAGCAATTGCAAATGGTGAACCCTTGGATAGCATTGCGCATACAGATCCAATAGTATTGAGGATATGGGGAGGCGCGACTCAATGCGCACAAACTGAATTATTAGGAGAAACTGCTCCGATTAGCAACAAATCTTGGAAAAAATTTGATTTCCGATTAGAGCCTAAACAAGATCTCAGATATATTATGCTGGAGGCGTTTTACAAAACGCCTAGTCTTTTTCCTCAAAATGGACACTTGTTAATAGATGATCTATCGGACATAGTAGGTATTCCTTGCAATATGGAACCACCATTAGTTAGCATTTCGAAGCCGAGCACAAAAGCAAATACTAAAGAAGAGGCATACCAAGTAAAAGCAAATCTAGAGAATGTATTTAGCAAAGAGGATATAGTTATGTCTTTGAACGATAAACAATTTACCGACTTCGAATTCGATATGTCCACCGGAAATCTTACCGCAAATATCCCGCTTAGAAATGGAAACAATAAGGTGCAAATTAAAGCCAGTAATAGTGAAGGAGAAGACTCAGAGCTTAGAATTGTAAAAAGAGAAGAAGAGCAAGTCATAGCTGCGGTAGAACCAACACCAAAACCTACTGTGCCTACTACCACATCCAAACCTAAGGAAGATAACACTCTAGAAGGGGTTCGAAGAAATGACCTCAAGAAGGATCAAAAGCTTGAAATAAAAAACATCTCGTTTAAAGCAGATAGTACAAATATTCAGAAAAGCTACGAACCAACACTAAAAAAGATCGCTGATTTTTTAACGGCAAATAATGATGTGATTATCGAGATCGGTGGCCACACCAATAACAGCTGCGATGATATTGTTTGTAACAGATTATCTGAGGAGCGCGCCAAATCCGTTATGAATTATCTGATAAATAGCGGTGTAAGTAAAAATCAACTTAGATCAAAAGGCTATGGTCGAACACAACCAATAGCTTCTAACAATAGCTCTTATGGAAGGCGAAGAAATCAAAGGGTAGAAATTAAAATACTGGATATAGATAGCTAAGCTTTTCGGAATACACTCACCTTACATTAAATCCAATTGATCGGAGGTCATTCCAGAATTCAGGGTAGGACTTTTTTACTACATCAGGCTCGTTTATTTGGATCTCCCCAAAAATGGCTAGACTTGCAAAGGACATCGCCATTCGATGATCTTCATAAGTATCGAATTCAGGGGTATCTATCAGATTACTTTTGCCTACTTGAGTGAAAAGATCCTCTTGGTTATGATCATCTATAACTACCCTCGTTTTGTCAAGCTCAATACGCAAGGCGTCTATTCGATCAGTTTCCTTAATCCGCAATGTTTTTAGACCAGTCAATTTTCCAGACACGCCTAGCCCAGCCATCATTACAGATACGGTTTGTGCTAGATCAGGGCATAGTACAAAGTCAAAATCAAAATTGTTATTGACCTCATGATGTGTTTTTCTTAAAGTAGCCAGCTGCCCATTAAAGCTTGTTTTTACACCGAAATGCTCACCTATTTCAACCATGGCTTTATCCCCTTGCAAACTATCTGCTCCGACTCCTTTCAACTGAATCTGATACCCAGGTTTTTCAAAAGCAACTATGGCATAATAGTATGAAGCGGCGGACCAATCTCCTTCAACTTGAAAATCTCGCGCAGTATAGATGGAAGGCTGTATGGTGAAACAAGAATCTTTATATGAAATGCCTCCTCCAAAATGGGACACCAGATTCTTGGTCATCAACAAATAGGGGAGTGACACGACCTCGCCTTTGAGCTTAATCTTTAATCCCTGAGAAAGATAAGGTGCTACTAGCATCAATGCGGAAATGTACTGACTACTCACATCTGCTGGCAACTCAATCTCATCTATGCCATTATAATTTGCCTTATTGATTTTCAGTGGAGGGTATCCTTCTTTTTCTAGATAGGTAATGTCTGCTCCTAGCAGTCTCAAGGCATCTACTAATACCTTGATAGGTCGCTGTTTCATTCTTTGACTACCCGTCAAAATTTGAGACCCTTCTTGAAAAGCCAAAAAAGCAGTTAGGAATCGAAAGGTAGTGCCAGCAGCGCCAGCGTCTAATTCAGCCCCATCTGCTACCTTAGCCAACAACTCCGCTAAAGTAGTGGTGTCTTTGGCATTGGACAAGTTCTCAATGGCAAAGTCCTGACCACATAGTGCCCGGATGATCAGAAGACGATTGCTGATACTTTTAGATCCATTCAGTTTTATAGTGGCACCCTTGGATTGAACTCCATGATAGCTTACAGTGTACTTCATCTAAGACCAAATCAAATCAAAAACGATTTCTAAATCTGGATGCAGACTTTGATGCACAGGGCAAGCATGTGCAGCACCTTCTAATATCTTTTTATCCTTATCAGAATAGCCATTCGCAGGCATAGTCATCTTGATTTCGATCTTAGATATACGGCGAGGGTTCGACGCCATCGTCTTCACTATTTGAACTTCTGCACCTTCGATATCTAAATCTTTATCTCTTGCTTTTATACCCATGATGGTTAGCATACAGGAACCGAGTGCAGTAGCTACCATATCGGTTGGGCTAAATGATTCACCCTTACCTTGATTGTCAACTGGCGCATCAGTGATAATCTTATTACCACTTTTAATGTGCTCTGCTTCCGTACGCAGACTCCCAGAGTATATTGCTTTTGCTGTAATGCTCATTTTATGTTAAGTTGTAACTGGCTCACCCACTTGTTTGATGAAAATTTCATTCAGTGTAGGAAGTATCTCCCTAAAGGACTTGACATGCGTCCCAGAGTCAATCAGTTTTTTCAGTAAATAATTTGAATCTCTTTCTTCCTTAAGTCTCACTGTGAATGAATGATCTTTTTGATCGATTACTTCATACTCACTGAGTACATTAGTAGGAATACCACCGTCAAATTCTATTTCGTATTTGTGTTCTTTAAAGTTGTTCTTCACCTCTGATACGGGCCCTTCCAGTACTTTTTGCCCTGAATTGATCAATACAATTCGCTCACAAACTTCTTCCACTTGTTCCATTCTATGGGTGGAAAAAATGATACTAGTACCATCATTTTTGAGCTGCTCGATTTCTTGCTTAATCAGATTGGTATTTAATGGGTCCAATCCAGAGAAAGGTTCATCTAGTATAAGCAATGGTGGATTGTGACACACTGTAGCGATGAATTGTATTTTTTGCTGCATCCCTTTCGAAAGCTCTTCGATTTTCTTATCCCACCAACTTTCTATTTCAAATTTTTCCATCCAGCCCTTGATGGCATCTTTTGCAGCACCAGCACTCATACCTTTTAGTCTAGCTAAATAAACCAGATGCTCGCCGACTTTCATTTTCTTGTAAAGACCACGTTCTTCTGGCATGTAACCAATCTTGGAAGGATGGGAGCTATTGAGTTCTTCACCGTTGAGGAATATTTTTCCACTGTCCGCTTTTGTAATGGTGGTAACTATTCGAATCAATGAAGTCTTACCAGCTCCATTGGGACCTAAAAGTCCGAATATGCAGCCCTTAGGGACATCAAAGCTCACATCATTTACAGCTAGATGATTTTCATAAGCCTTTCTTACATTTTGAAGTGATAACACTGCCTCCATTCTTATCTAATTTATTTAATGACAGGTGTGAAGATAGTCTTTTTGGAAATGACTATATACTATTATCGACAAATGTCATTTTGACCTAGATAAGTGAAGTATTATTATGGCAGTATCTCAAACAAGAAAATATCATCAGATCCATTTCGAGCACTAGTAAAAGCACCCTTTTTTCCCTCTTTCTTAAAGAAAATGGAAATATCATCATACTGACTATTGAAGGGTCTACCCAAATTGATAGGAGCATCCCAAGTGCCCTTGCGATTTTTCTTCGCTACAAATATATCATAACCTCCTAATCCAGAGTGCCCTTTAGAGCAGAAGTACAAATCACCCTGATCATCTAAAAATGGAAATCCTTCGTTGGCTGTGGTGTTGATGACTTCACCAATATTTTTTCCTCTTGACCATCCCTCTTTGGTGCGGCGCGATATATAAATGTCTGTACCTCCTTTACCAGGCCGATCTGATACATACAGCAAAATATTTCCATCGCTAGACAAGCAAGGGTGCATATAGTTATATTGAGACGAGTTGACTGATATCTTATCAGCTTTACCGAATTTTCCATTTTTCATCTCACTACGATACAGCTGCATATTGTAAAAGTCCTTCCTGTCTTTTTTGTTATCATTTTTTGTGAAGTAAACTTCCTGATGTTCTAGATTAAAGAAGGCATTAGCTGTATTCTTGTTTGTTGCATTGATCGCATTGCCTATTTCTTTTGGCGAACTAAATACGCTATCATCCATTTCCGCTTCCCAAACTTTGTAATACGCTCTTCCCGTAAGTCCACTTTTCTTTTTGATATTTGATTTTTGAGACTGGTCAGAAGTAAAGATTAATTTGTTCTCCAAAAAGAAAGGTGAATTTTCGTCTGATTCTGTAGTGTTATACATGAAGCTTTCGAGTTGAACACTATCATAGACAGGCTTCAGATTGTAGTTATTGTTTATCATAGTAGTAAGCCCGAAAATCTTATCGATGGTACCATCGATAGAAGGGATTTTCTTCAGAGATTTTTGTGCTTCTTTATAGTCGCCATTCATGATAAGCAACTCTACAAAATCAAGCTGGTGATCTGGTTTGACCTCTGGTTGCTGCATCAAGAGGTGGTATTTTTCAAGTGCCTCGGCAATATTATTTATTTGACGATGAGATTTCCCCAGCTTCAATAATACAGATTTATTAAAATTATTTTCAAGCAGATCTTCATAAATAGGTATAGCTTCAGCATACCTTTTCGCTTTATAAAGGTTGTTAGCTTTCACCAACTTATTATTATCTTGAGCATAAATATTTGTTAAGAAAGCTGAGATTGCCATGATTAACAATATTGTAATCGTTGTCCTCCTAGGAGCATTTGGTTTTCTGAAATTCATAAATTGTTTAACTTCAGGTAATTGATGTAAAATCACACAAGTTTGGGGAATTTTGAGCTAATATGAACTCAATTTACAAACGTTTTGTTGTCCAATTAAATTCGCTATCATGAAAAAATTATTCATTCTTTCGCTAATCACATTTGTGTTTTCTGCCATGTTTCATGCTCAAATAGTTGAAACTGAAAAGGCTATGAATACAGGGGTGAATACTGCCCTGGTTTTAGAAATACCAGATTCTGACAAAAAAATAGTCGAAAAGGTATGGCGAACCTATGCTAAGAGCTTTAAAGCTAAAGTCAAAAAGATCAAGAAGTCTGACGAATTGCTTACAGAGTCTCCTTCTATCTCTGGTTTTAGTAAAGCGGGTTTGAAGAATATCATTGTACGTTTTGAACAAAAAGGGGATGCAGTTGAGTTTATTTCTTGGTTTGAGTTGAGAGATCAATTTTTGGGTTCGTACAGATACCCTGAGGAGTTTGATGAGGCACAGAAATTCCTACTCAATTTTGGTCTCGAAGTAGCAAAAGAATACACGCTTATGGAACTAGATGATGAAGAAAAGGTGCTCAAGAAAATGGGTAACGATCTGAAGAAACTAGAAAAAGAAAAAGAGAATAGTGAAAAGGCCATCGCTGACTATAAGCAGAAGATAATTGAAGCAGAAGCGGATATCGAAAACAATATCATAGAGCAACAACGCAAACGAGATGAAATAGAAGCACAGACTGGTGCCATCGAAGTAGTGCGAAAGAAATTGGCGAATCTGAATAACTAGAATAATATTTTTTTGGGAGTATCCATGACAAAGCCCTTAGCAGATTTTTATGCTAAGGGCTTTGTCATGGTCGGGCTCTATCGTAGTCCGCGTTCGCTTGCGCTATAAGTAAGGCTCCCGGAGGGAGCATAGCCTAAAGGATAGGGTACAACCCTATTCAAGATGAGAATTAAATATTTGAGTCCTGAATGGACGACAGCAAACACTCTGCTTTTTTAAAGAAAGAGATGCTATGTGTTAAGTATGCTCAATTTGTTGTTGCTCTATCATTTTAAATTTGTTAATGGAAAATCATTTGAAACTGGTTTAGGTTTGCTGTCGTCCTTACAGGACTATAAATATCTATTCACCGAACAATGGGTTTCACCCATTGCTTTGAGCCGACGCCCATCCTGGCATGCGCATCAATCTAACAAAAACATATATAAATAATATGTAATATAAAAAGAGCTGAATAGCTTTGTGATGACTTCACCCATCACTAACTAAACAGCTCAAAAATGTTATCTTCAATAATTACAAAATACCTTAAAGG
>CALIEI010000065.1 GCA_938022165.1 uncultured Saprospiraceae bacterium
TCTTTCATAGTTGGTATCGAAATTTGGAAAATCTATTCTTGACTGAAATTCAGATATTCTTCGTACTTTCATCTTAATATGTTTTTTGATTACCCCGTTTTTCCGCGACCAACGAAGAAAACGGGGTTTTCTTTTTATTAATATAATACTTTGTTCCCTATTTTTATAGACTATTTTCTACTACTGAATATCCCCATATTACCAACAATAAAAAAGGAGTTCATTGAATCAATGAACTCCTTTCTTATGTGAAATACTAAATATTTTTAGTATCCGCTTTCTTTATTTCCTGAGTAACCAGATCCACCTTGTCCAGCATTTCCAACACCACAATCTGGTCTTCCTTGCTCTGACTCAACAGATGCTACTTTAAATTCAACTCTTCTATTTACAAGGCTTTTAGCATTTGTAGGAACAAGAAGGTCATTTTCACCTGAATAATTTAGTACAAATCTGTCTCTTCCAATTCCATACTTACTTACTAGGTAATCGATAGAAGCTTGAGCTCTATTGTAAGAAAGTACATCATTGTAACAATTTCCAGCAGTAGCATCAGTAAATCCAGTAGCTACAACTCTCATACCAGGGTGTTGCTTCATTACTTGTGCAACTTGACGTAGCTTAGCATATTCTGAATTCTTGATAGCATACTTGTTGTTATCAAAATTAACCATTGGCAAGAACCAATCCATTGGTGGAATTGCAGGAGTTGGAACTCTAAAGTCCTTCAACTTAGCATCAACGATTCTATTAACATCGTTTTCATTAACATAATCCGGCTCTGGAATAGATGCAACACCTTGGTTGTCTACCTTGTATCCTGGAGGAGAAAATGGCTCTTTATCTTTACAATCTGCGATTCCGTCACCATCACTGTCAAGAGTTACACCTCTTGTATCAACAGGGCAACCTGAATCTGTATTGTTTTCTTGATCAAAAGCATCAACTACACCGTCACCATCGGTATCATTGTTATCAAAAATTGGTCTAGCCTTAACTTCAGCAAGATCGTCCGCAATCATATCTAATGGAGAAGCCCAATATAATGGTTGAGCTTGGTCGTCTCCGCCGATAGCGAAACTTAAACGAATATTAGTATAGTTAATCAAATCTCTTGATGATGTCTCAGAAGAACCAAGAAGTTCAGCAGCATCAAGAAGATCATCACCTCTACCAAGAACTGATTTAATTTTGTGCTCAATTCCAAGTGAAGCTTTCTTTCCTAGCTTAAATCCAAGACCGAATCCACCAGTTAAGTATGAAGATACAGTCCATGGGTCATCAAATCTAGATTCATCATCAGCATCAACTTCTTGATCACCATTTATAGCAGTAACGTCAAAGTTTCCTATACCTGCACCAGCGAATAAATAAGGGTTGATCTTATTTTTCTTAAAAACTTTAAATTGGTTTAAACTAGCTACAAGAGTAGCATCACCGCTAATGATATTTGTTTGGTATTCTGGTCTCCAATTTGAAAATCCCCATCTGTTTCCATCCTCAGATCTAATGTCTTCTTCTTCTTCTCCAGATAATGCTTCATATGTAGCATCTAATCTTACTGAAAAAACATAATCTAATGCTTTTCTAGCATGAAGACCAACACCGAAACCACTGTTCCAGTCTACATCACCAGTTACTATGTCGTGACCTACATTTAAACCGATTTCCCACATATTTTTAGGCTTTGACTTTATAGCTAAAGAAGACGAGTTTGCAGCGTCTTGAGCTGTGCTAGTCATATATGCGCCTAAAGTAAGGGCTAACAATATTATGAATTTCCTTGTCATAGGGTAATTACTTTGAAAGATTAAAGAATTTTTATATTTATTTTATATATAATGTAATAAAAAAAGCAAAGGTAAAGATTTGACAGAACTAGACAAATCTAAATTAGAAAACATTAATTCTAAATATTTTCAGCCTTTTTGGTAGTTGATATGAGTTCGAGAGAAATACTTTTAATTGATTGAAAATCAAAAGAAGTTAAGTTTTCCATCACAAATTTAAGAAAACAATCATATTAACAACATATTAAACTAAATAATAATAAAATAAGCTTCTATTAATTTCTGACTGCATTTGTATCGCAGGGTAACATATATTATTATATATTTATTTTTATTATAATAAAAGACTAGATTTGTTTACAAATTAATTTGTATTAGGTTTCAATTCTCACCTTAATTATTACATATGTTGGATAACTGGATCAATTCTAGTGTATCAAAATCTTACCTAGAAAACGAGCTACAAAACGAGGAAAGCTGCTTTATTAGCTCAAATAACCTCAGTAGCAAAAACAGTTCAAAAATTGCCTTAATTGGTTTTGGTAAAGATTTGCAATCAATCAGGGACGCTTTTTACCAGCTTAATTTATCCTCTTGGAATAATATTCTTGTTACAGATCTAGGTGATATCAGAAATAATGACCCTAGTCTAATGACTGCAGCATTTCAAGAGCTCATCGTTCAAGAAATTTTTCCAATTGTTATCGATCCAGAGTTAAATGCAAGTATTTCGATTGCAAATGCGCTTAAGGCTGTACAAATATCTAACTATCAAGGTATTGTAACCCCTAAAACGTCTGGAAATTTTAGAAGCTTTGGCTTAATGGATCAATTACTCCAAGAAGAAAAAGTAAATCGATTATCTATCATTGCTTATCAAAAACACTATGCTAACCCACAAAATCAAAGCATCCCAAAAATTGATTTGGCAGGTTTACTTAGTTTGGGAAAACTGAGAGATAATATGAGTGAAGTAGAACCAATTCTTAGAGATTTAACTACTCTACATTTTGATACCTCCTCTATTAGAGCAAGCGATAGTCAGGGATTTAAAAATCAAATAAATATAGGTTTAACGAGTGAAGAAGCGTGTAGAATTTTGCACTATGCTAGTGCCTCGATGAAGTTGAAATCATTGCATATTTCAGGGTTTGAGTTGAAAAAAGATGATAAAGCAGCGGCTGAACTTATGGCAACTCTTATCTGGTACGCGATAAATGGAAGAAAAAATGCAGAACTTCATCCTAGTTCGACAGAGTCCATGAATAGATATATCGTAGAATTGGAGGAACTTGGAGCCAAGATTAAATTTTGGAAGAATCAAAATAGTGAAAAATGGTGGGTGGAAATTCCATCGAATGAAGAAAAAGACAAGCTTACACCTTGTTCAGAGTCCGAGTACAAAATGGCCTGTGAAAATAAGATTAGTGATAGATTGTTTCATTTACTATCTAATAGATAAATTCGTTCCGAAAACTGCACACGTACCCTAGTCGCGTGATGCGCAAGCATCTAAGCCTAAAAGAGCAAGCGGGAGTAGTGGTATCTCGACTTTTTGTCGAGGTAGGAACGGATCACGCGGTCCCGTCAGTAGTGAAGTGTAACGAAACGAATGATCGGGATGATCCCAAATAATATTAATCGAAAATCTTTTCTAGAGCAACTCCCCTACTACCTTTTACTAAGAAATAAGCATTTTGGAATTCTTGATTTTTGAACCAAGTTAAAAGTTCATCAACATTATTAAAGTCAGGTTTCGGGAATAAAGGACCTACAAATATGGCCTTGTGTATATCAAGTGAGGTAGCTAAATCTGCTATATTTTCATGTTCTATTTCCGCAAATTCCCCTAACTCATACATTTCTCCAAGGATTGCTATCTTATATGGATGATCAATTTTTGAGAAATTTTCAATTGCCGCCTTCATGCTGGAAGGATTAGCGTTGTATGCGTCCAGGATAAATTTATTGCTGTCAACTATTTTAAGCTGTGATCGATTATTGGTAGGTTGATATGATTCAATCTGGGCAACAATCTTTGAGCTTGGAACTCTAAAATATATACCAATGCAAATTGCATTTATAATGTTCAACAAATTGTACTTTCCTTGCAGTTGCGTACTTATAGATACTTTTTCATTGTCAAAAAATTGTACCTCAAAAGAAAGTGAGGCATTGTCTGATGTAGAAATCAAATCGACGAAGCCTGAATCTTTTGAAGAATTTGAATAAGCTACTGTCCTTAATCCTTTGCGCTGTAGCAGGTCTAACAAACTCTCTTCACTACGATTAGCGAATACAATTCCACTAGATTGTAATAAATAATCAAATAGTTCTCCTTTACCTTTCTTAACCCCTTCTATCCCTCCAAACCCTTCTAGATGTGCCTTCCCAATGTTAGTAATAAGTCCATGACTAGGTCGTACAATCTGACAAAGTTCAGCAATCTCTAGTTGGTGGTTGGCCCCCATTTCAATAACAGCAATCTCATGATCTTCAGACAATTGAAGTAAAGTTAAGGGCACTCCAATGTGGTTATTAAAGTTGCCTTTAGTGTAATGTACATTGAAGTTAGCAGATAAAACGGTTGAGATAAGTTCTTTATTGGTGGTTTTTCCATTGCTGCCGGTAATAGCTATAACGGGTATAGGGAACAGAAGTCTATAGCGCGTAGCAAATTGCTGTAGTGCCTCCAAAGTGCTCGTTACCCGAATCAGTCTATGATCCTGAGAATTCAACTCTTGATCAACTACTGCATAAGATGCACCTTTTTCTAAAGCTTCTTCTGCAAATAGATTCCCATTGAAGTTCTTTCCGCTCAGTGCGAAGAAAATACAATTAGGTACAATATTTCGAGAATCAGTACTGACTAATCTATACTGAAGAAAATGCTCGAAAATAGTGTCTAACTTATCCACGATCTAAAATTAAAAAAGTCTCCATGCAAATCATATTGCATGGAGACTTTTTAGAAAATTCCTATTTAAGTATGCTTACTTAAATTTTCTATTTTGTTTTTTCTTCTTAAACTTGAATGAGTTACCACTTGTGTCCTCATTTCCAGATGGTCCACCGGTTCTGGTCATTGCACAACGGAAACCAATAGTTCTATCAGATTTATCTTCTTCTTTGAACCTTCTAGCTCCTGGAGTCATCCAAAAAGCACGATCTTGCCAGCTACCTCCTTTAATCACTCTTGATTTGTCTGAAATCAAAGAAGTTTTTCCATAATCATAAAATACTTCAGAATCTTGATCACCATCTAGGTAGTTATACACCTGACCTCTTTTATAGTTTTCTCTTGTCGCTACTTCCTCATCCTCAACGTCACGGTATCTAATACGTCCAATACTATCTTTTTCTACAGGTGCTCCATTTTCATCTAAGATTTTTTGCTGGAACTTACCTCCTCTATAAGGATTCAAATCTTGACCTTCAACATCTCTTAATGTGGTAGAAGTCATAGGTCTATATAAATCTAGAACCCACTCGTTCACGTTACCTGCCATATTATAAAGACCAAAATCATTCGGTAAAAATTTGTCTACTGCTGAAGTAATGTGCGCTTCATCATTAAGTGCACCAGCCATACCCATGTAATCACCTCTACCTCTTTTGAAATTGGCAAGCATTTTACCTTGATCTCTATTTCTTACTTGGAATCTTACTGTATTTCCATTCCAAGGATATAATTTCCTATCAGTGATTCTTTCATCTTTTTCTGTTGCTTGGTTTCCAATCAACGCAAGTGCAGCGTACTCCCACTCTGCTTCAGTAGGCAGTCTATAAGAAGGAAGCAATATACCATCCTCAAAACGTACAGGTCTCTCCCCTCCAGTTTTCAAATCAGGAAGATTTTTTCTAACATCTCCTTGATATTGGCTATAAAGATATGCTTCGGTATTAAAGTTATCCTCGTCTCTCTGCTCTGGATTTGCGTTTAGGATACCTTTTTCGATAAGCACCATTTCGTTAACTCTGTCAGTTCTCCACTTACAGTAGTCGTTTGCTTGCAGCCAATTGACACCTACTACTGGGTAATTGTCATAAGAAGGGTGTCTAAAGTATGTTTCTACGAAAGGTTCGTTATAAGAAAGCTCTTCTCTCCAGACTAATGTGTCTGGCTTAGCATTTACTTGAATTTCTGGGTAAGATTCACCAAAAACACGACCTAACCAATATAAATATTCTTTGTAGTCAATGTTAGCGACTTCTGTTTCATCCATATAAAAAGAAGAAACAGTAACTCTACGAGGAACTGAATTCCATTCGAACATAACGTCTTGTTCGGTATTTCCCATCATGAAAGTACCACCTTGTACAAGAACTAGGTTTGGACCTGTAGCTTGACCTTCGTAATCTAGCTTTTCAAAACCACCCCATTCAACTTCATTGTATGCCCATCCTGTTGTGGAAGATTTCTCGCTCTTTTTGCATGAAAATGAGAGAGTTAACAACAATAAGAAAGCAAAACTTAATTTAAGAAATCGCATCATTTTATTTAATTAATAAATTTAAATCAAAAGAATACCAAATATAGTCAAAGTTTGAAGATCAACAAAAGAAAAAGAGCTTAGGAATAGCCCTTAACAGGCTATCTGAACAGCTCAAAGCAATCGTTGTAATTTACTTTTCTTCTATTATGGTCAAAGTTGATTCCGACAGAAATCTCATGACTACCCCCAGATAACTGGTTCGTCAAGCTACTACCGACGGTAAAATCGTAAGAATACCCTATTTTAAGGCCTTTTTGCCTAAATCCAATGAGCGCAATTGCTGCATCGGCGTTTTGGAATGTGTGCCTAAACCATGCTCCTGCAAAAACTGCCCCAATTCCGCCATATGCGCCAATATTAACTTGATTAACATCGACTTGGCGTTCAAATAGGATATTTGGAGATATAAACGTGGACAATTTTCTCTTATTGCCTTCTTTTAATATAATTTGGGCGCCCGTGTGTACCGAATATCTAACCGGTAATCCGGTAACAAACTCTTCACTTGAGGCAAAAAAGACATCATTTGGCGTATTAATGTGCTTTAGTGAAAAACCGGCGTAGAATACTGGGTTATAGATGATAAGACCAGTAGAAATATCAAGAACTGTTTTAGAATTATTTAGAATAGCTTCTTCAGCAGTAGGTATTTTACCATTATTTCCTTCAACAACATCTAATTGATCCCCAAATACTAAGAGGTCAGTACCAATTCGAGTTTGCCAGAAGCCAGCTTCAACTCCTAGTTTAACTTTCCAATCATTGCCTAAATCAACCTTATAAGAAAAAAAACCAGTTAGATTATTAATAATAAATAGTCCGTTACCCGCATTATCGGAAGAAGCCATAAAACCCAAGCCTATATTGAGGGGTTCTATAAACTGATCAACAGATGCTGCATAAGTTGCATAGGCAGAACCAGGCCACCCGCTCCATTGATTTCGTGCATTAAGGGCTATGTTAGGAGTATAAGTATTGCCTGTAAATGCAGGGTTTATTTGAAGCGGAGCAGCATAGAATTGGCTAAAAATAGGATCCTGCGCTTGAACTTGATTGAACACTATGAGTGCAAGAAGAGTATAGAAGAATTTGAAGTGAAAAAATTTCATAGAATAATATAAAGAAAATATCTTAAGATGAGCTAAATTAAGTTATTTAATGCTGTTTTTTGACAAAGATTGTGGCAATAGGATTGAAGCATTCTCGTTTTTCTAGAGTATCTTATCCATGATCCTTTATTCAACGTTTGTATTTATTACCAAATTGCTAGCTAGTTAACAAAAGACTTATGAAAAAGATTTATTCTCTTACCCTTGTATTATCATTATTCTTGGTAACACTGGCTCACAGTCAGGTTATAAAGAGTATTAGTGTAAACTTAGATTGGGCAGAGGAGGGATTGAGTAGATATGTTTCTGATGGAACCACTGAAACTGTCCCTTATTTTAAAGACGCGAACTTTTCAAATTCTGAAAGCCCTTTGCCTCAATTCCATACTAGTCTAGGGCTCAAAAATAATTCTAAAATTGAAGCAAGAATAACAAACGTAGTTTATGAGGCTATTGACATGGACTATGACTTTAGCTCAATTGGACAAGAGAATCAAATCTTATTAAATACATATACTACTAAAGCGAGGCAAAAATATATTGGCCATGTTGAATTTACTCCAATTGTATATAATGGTATAGGATATGAGAAAGTAGTTTCATTTGATCTTGAGATAAGTGCAAGCCCTAAGGTAAACACTCCACTAAGACTACCTCCTTTTAAAAGTAATTCAATTTTATCTGATGGAGATATTTATAAGCTGAGGATTACAGAAGGCGGAGTCCATGTACTTACTTACGATTTTTTGAAATCTGAAGTGGGTTTAGACATCGACAACATTAATCCTGCCGATATTCAAATTTATTCTGGCGGGGGTGGAATTTTACCTGAAAGAAATGGTGATGAACGTGTTGATGATTTAAATGCGGTAGCCATGGAAGTAAGTGGAATACAGGATGGTTCTTTTGATAATGGTGACAGAATTATTTTTTATGCAGAAGGCGCAACTGTTGAAAAATACAGTTTGAATAGCAAGACAATTTTTGCTCCTATCAATGTATATGATGACTTCAATTTTTATTACTTAAAGGTGGGTGATGTAACGCAAAATATAATGCAAAATGTATCCTCAATACAAAACACAGCTGGGTCTACAAATGAGTTTGACTATTTCACAAAAATAGAAGAGGACAACATTAATATACTTCATGAATACGCATTTACGCAAGGTTCTGGTTCTACTTGGTATATGCAAAAATTTGATGGTCTAAGAGAGCAAGATTATGAAATCAATATCCCAAATGTAGTTCCTAATTCAAGTGCTACAGTCCAAAGTGCATTTGCGGGAAGAAGTGATCAAAGCTCTAATTATGAAATGATTATCAACGGTGAAACATTCAGAAGTCAAACCATGAGTAGCGTACGAACATCTGACATAGAATCGTCACATGCTTCTAGAGTTTTGTTCTCGCAAGATGTAAACTTGAGTAATGATAATAATACTGTTAGAATAAAATATCTTGGTCCGGCAGGATTTGCTAGTTCAGGCTGGTTGGATTTCATATCAGTGAACGCAAGATGTAATATTGTTTTAGAAGATAATGAACTTGTATTTAGAGATTTTGAATCTCTACAAAATGAGAGTACTACTTTCAATTTGACCTCAAATGCGAGCGAAACAAAAGTATGGAATATTACAGACCCTTTGAATACACAGAATATAGGCCTAGGGGCTTCTACAGGTAATATAAGTTTTGGTGCATCAACTGATAGACTCCAGACTTTTATCGCTTTTGATAACTCGGCTGTAAGCAGGTCTCCAGAATTTGTTGAAAAGATCGAGAATCAAAATCTGCATAGTATAGAAAATGCGGATATGGTCATTATCTATCCGAAGGAATTCGAAGAGCAAGCCAATGATTTAGCAGCACACCGTCGCTCCTTTAGTCAACTTGATGTTAAGACAGTTCTTCTTGATGAAATTCTCAATGAATTTTCATCAGGAAAGAATGACCCTGCGGCTATTCGTGACTTTTGTAGAATGATCTATTCTAGAGACTCTAATTTTAGATTTGTTTTATTGATAGGTGATGGTTCATTTGACCATAGAGGCAGATATTCAGATATAACGATCAGGAGTAATTTTATTCCAGTATATGAGGAAGATTCACTTAATCCAATATTCGCCTACCCGATGGATGACTTTTACGGACTCTTGGATGAAGACGAAGGGGATTCTGTATTTGGTGGATTAGAACTTGCAATAGGTAGACTTCCTGTAAAGACGGTTTCTGAAGCACAGCTAGTTGTAAACAAGATAAAGGATTATGAAGCTAGTCCAGAAAGTATGGGAAGTTGGACTAACGATATCACTTTCGTTGCAGATGATGAGGACAATAATACACATATCAATGATGCAGATGGAATAGCAGAGATGGTTAGAAATACTTATGGACAGTATAACATCAACAAATTGTATGCTGACTCTTACGTACAACTATCAACACCAGGTGGCGAGAAGTATCCAGATATGACAGAGGAATTAAATAAGGTAATGTTTCAAGGTGCCTTATTAGTTAATTATCTGGGTCATGGAGGGTCAAAAGGTTGGGCTCAGGAAAGATTCTTAGACCTAACGGATATAGCAGGCTGGACAAATAGAAACAAACTACCCTTGATGGTAACTGCAACATGTTCTTTTACTGGATATGACGATCCAGCATTTGTTACAGCCGGAGAGCGATGCCTATTGAATAGTAATGGAGGAGTCATCGGTTTGATGACTACCGTTAGAGCTGTTTTTGCAAGCAGTAATGAAAGACTTACACGAAGTGTGTTCGATAGAGTATTTATAAAGCAAGATGGAAAGACTCCCCCTTTTGGTGATATCATGCTTGATGGTAAAAACGCTGAAGGAAATAATAATGAAAACACACGAAAGTTTGCACTGATTGGAGATCCAGCTATGCGGATAGCTATTCCATTGCATAAAGTCCAAACTTTATCTATCAATGATAATCCAATCGACACGATCGTAAGAGATACCATGCATGCATTAGATAGGGTGAAGATTACTGGACAAGTAACTAGTCAATCTGATGAGTTGCTCACAGATTTTAATGGAAAGGTCTTTGTCAAAATTTTCGATAAAGTAGAAGACATTCCTACTTTGGTAAATGATCCAGGAGCTAGAGGTAGCCTCTTTAGAACCTTTAAAAGTCAAAAGAATTTAATCTTTTCCGGTGTAGCTAGTGTAACTAACGGTCTTTTTTCAATAGAATTTGTAGTTCCAAAAGATATAAACTATGAGTTTGGCCCTGGAAAAATTAGCTACTATGCTACAGATGAAGAATCCATGGATGCATCTGGTTTTTTCACAGGATTTATAGTCGGTGGAGCAAACCCAGATGGCGTTGTAGATAATGAACCTCCAAGTGTTGAAGTGTTCATGGATAACTTTAATTTTGTGCTTGGTGGGACGACCACTCCTGACCCTGTATTGTTAGTAAGACTTTCTGATAATTTAGGAATAAATGTTGCAGGCTCAAGTATAGGGCACGATTTGACTGGTACCTTAGATAATAATAATACCCAATCATTTGCTCTAAATGACTTCTATGAGGCGGCACTCGATGATTTTACAAGCGGTACTGTGCGATTTCCTCTATTTGACTTGGCAAGTGGCAGACATGAGATAAAAGTAAAAGCTTGGGATGTAGCCAATAATTCAGCAGAAGGATTTACTGAATTTATTGTTGCCGAAAATCAAACGTTAGCCTTAGAGCAGGTTCTTAACTATCCTAATCCATTTACAACCAATACGGAATTCATGTTTGAGCATAATTTGCCTGGCCAAGTGCTTGATATACAGGTGAGAATTTTTACAGTTTCTGGAAAAATGGTAAAATCGATAAATACTCAGTCCATTTCTGACGGAAACAGAGTCAGAAATGTTACTTGGGATGGAAAAGACGATTTTGGTGGCGATTTGGCAAGAGGCGTATATTTATATAAGATAAAAGCCTCACCATCAGAGAATACAGCCAATATTGAAGCATCTGAAAGTGAATTTGAAAAATTGGTTATTCTAAAATAAATAAGATACTCTTAACGTTTATGCTTTGTAGCCTACCGATTATACCTTTTTTAGACCCTTCTATGGGTGAATTTGCTATTTTTGCATAATATTTGATTTAAAAGACTGAAGACTTATACACAATGAAAAAAATTATAATATCTACCCTACTTTGCTTGGCGTTTTTTACCTACGACTTGCACGCTCAGTGTGTATTTAATGTGTCAACAGGGGAGTTTGAAGGCTTAGGCGGAGGACCTTGTGTTAATACACTAATTACGGCTGTACCATTTTTAAGAATAACACCGGATGCAAGAGCGGCAGGGCTTGGTGATGCAGGTTTAGCATTATCTCCTGATCCTAGTGCCATGTTCTTTAATTCATCAAAGCTAGCCTTTGCAGAAGAAGATCTAGGATTATCAACTACCTATACTCCTTGGTTAAGATCACTTGGTCTTAACGATGTATATATGGCTTACCTTTCTGGCTATAAAAAATTAAACGATTTATCTGCTGTAGGATTTAGTTTAAAATATTTTAGACTAGGAAGTATCAGCTTTAGAGGGCCAAATAGTGAAAACCTAGGTGAAGGACGTCCGAATGAATTTGAATTAGCGGCTTCTTATAACAGAAAATTATCTGACAAGCTTTCTTTTGGTTTGAGTGCTAAATTTATATTTTCCAACCTAGCGGCTGGTCAAGCTCTTAATAATATAGAAATTAGACCTGCTACCGCAGGTGCTGCAGATATATCGTTAACATATGTAACACCAGTCAGTCTTGAAAATTCGGATTCGGAATTGACAATTGGTGCGGCTATAACTAATGTTGGATCTAAAGTATCTTATACTAATAGTATCAATGAAGATTTTCTTCCGGCCAATATTGGTGTTGGTGCAGCTTGGAAAGTCGATCTAGATCAATATAACCAACTTACATTTGTAGCTGATTTAAATAAGCTACTCGTTCCTACTCCTTGTCTTGCGGGACCAGAAGTATGTGAAGTAAGTGGAGATTCTACTGTGATAGATTTCAAAGAGCAAGGTGTTGTTTCTTCCATATTCAACTCATTTAGTGATGCGCCAGATGGTTTTTCTGAAGAGCTTAGAGAGGTCAATTATTCGCTCGGTGTAGAATATTGGTATGATCAGCAGTTTGCAATACGTGCAGGCTACTATGCTGAACACCTTACTAAAGGAAATAGAAAATACTTTACACTAGGGCTTGGATTGAAGTACAACATTTTTGGTTTGAACTTCTCCTATTTGATTCCAACTAATGCTCAAAGGAGTCCATTGGATAATACACTTCGATTTACACTCAATTTTGATTTTGGAGCTATTGAGGATGGTACTGATTTGAAAGCAAAGGCCAGATTATAAATTTTAGTCAGATGCCATAAAAAAACCGCAGTGCTATTAGTATTGCGGTTTTTTTATGCCTCATCCTAATTATAAAGTATATTCATAATTCTTGTATAAGTGTACAATTGTCGTATCTTTGCGATCCAACATCGCGGGGTGGAGTCCCGCAGTACTGCGGGAGAAGCTCGTGGTAGTTTTTTTGTGAAAAATTTCTGGGCAGTGATCCAGTTAAAGATATAACATCGCGGGGTGGAGCAGTTGGTAGCTCGTCGGGCTCATAACCCGAAGGTCGCAGGTTCAAGTCCTGTCCCCGCTACTAAGTAAGCCTGATAATCGAAAGATTGTCAGGCTTTTATTATTTAATAGGTAACAATAGAGTAACCCTTTTATAAAATTATGTTTTCTCATTAAAAATTTCAGGGCTATCAAATTCATTTATTATTTCCTCAAAATAAGCATGATTATTTTGAACAATTAATCCAGAATAATAAGTAAAATCTAGAGCTTCACTATATAACTCCCTAGCTTCAAAAGTAAAATCATCTTTTTCTTCCATCTTATCATACCAATACATAAAACGTCTTAACCTACATTGCTCTTTTCCATCAATTGAATCGCATATAAAAAGTATAGGGCAATTCATTCTATTAATAAAATTAGCGATAGCAAAGGAAATTGTAAGCTGAATTCTTTCACTTATATCTCTATTCCTAATTTTAAATTCACCTATCTTATTAAATGAAGTTTCATAGATATCAATATCTAACAAATTAGGTGGCAAATAATGAGGAGAGCTTGAAAAGGTGATCTTATATTGACAGTCTATAAGCTCATCAATATTAAAATAATACTCGTTTTCGGAAAATTCAAATAGAGGATACCTACTCAACTAATTTTAGCTTAGTTAAGTCAATAGGGACTTGTTTAGAAGTTACAGCGTTTCTTTTCGCTTTATCTTCAACAATCTTTTTGATCTTTTTGGCAGAATTGCCCTTTATATGTACTTTTTTGATAGTCATCGTTACAATACAAATATATACAGTATATATCGCAAATTCTATACTACTTATTGTTTTATAGCTAGATTTGCATAATATTTAACGCTTTTCAGTTAAATATAATTCAAATTTACTGCAAATAGTTAAATTTTAAACTGATTTAAAACACCTCATCCAAACTCTTAGCCCCTCTTATCCTATCCAAATTGCTATATCTAGGACTTTGAGGCCTATCTTTTTCTTTACATCTAAATAGACTCTATGTATCCCGAAAAGTTTATCCTTGACAGCTTGTACAGTCTCTTCTAATTCAGCTTCCAATTTATAAGCATACAAAGCAAAAGACTCTTTTTGATTCCAAAGCATAGCATTTTATTAAATGGCATTTTCAATTGTTTGGATTTCTTCACTATTAAGTTTATAGAGAGTAAATACCATCTTATCACCAATCAAAGTTTAATAAGCTTCCCATTTGAAACAATAACATTGTCCTCTATAATATTGTAAATCAAAAGCCCTGAAGGAAGATTAGAAATATTTATTTCTTGTCCAGCTAATATTATTTCGTTCAATAGCAATAAACCATCTACACTAAAAATCTTCAAAGTAAAATTGCTATTTACAGTTCCTTGTAATCCAACCATATCACTCGAAGGGTTTGGGGATAGAGTCAAGTCATACTTTTCTCTAATGCTGTCTGAGGAACTCACTGTGCAAAGACTTGTATTAAATTCAGGAGGGTAAAAAGGTATATTTGGCATGCCGTGCCCATTGATTGTTGGCAGCTCCATCGCATGCTGTTCAACATCGCAGGCCATTCCTTTCAAATTCGGTTCATGAATTATATGTAGATTCCTATGTGTTGCAAAAACACCAATATAAATCTTGCCATCTCGTGCCAGTCTTGAATTATGGAATATTGTATTTGTTATATTAAAAAACCCGTCATATTCCGCAACTAAAACTCTTGAAGAGTCAATAATTTCAGCTTCCATGTCAAATTGATAAAGTCTA
>CALIEI010000066.1 GCA_938022165.1 uncultured Saprospiraceae bacterium
CGGAAAGTAACGGATTTTAGAAAATGGGCTATTTTGGATGTGACTAAATGATGCGGAGCAATTTTGATTCCGTAGTACTACGGAATCAAAATAATGAAGGAACCAATGCAAACTTGCATTGGCTAGAATCATTTCAAAAAAAAATATCGCCAAAAGAGTCATTTTGTGCTTTCGTGAGTTTTCGGAGTGGACTCACCTTTAAGGGTTGAGGCCGCCTCTAAAACTTACGGATTCGTAAAATATCTTACTAGACGATATTTTTTGCTTCCTTATGTTTCTGGTGTGGAATCAATTTAATAGTAAAATGAGTATCGGACTTTTCACCATATTGCAAATTTTAGGCTCCATTGCTTTTTTCATTTTTGGAATGAAGATGATGAGTGAGGGGATACAGCGTGCGGCTGGCTCTCAACTCAGAAGTATATTGGGGACTATGACCCGCAATCGTTTTTTCGGTGTGCTGACAGGTTTTTTCACCACCGCATTGGTTCAGTCAAGTTCTGCGACTACAGTGATGACCGTTAGTTTTGTGAATGCAGGCTTGGTTACTCTGGTGGAGTCGGCGGGGATTATGATGGGGGCCAATATTGGGACTACCGTTTCTGCTTGGATCATATCTTTAGTTGGCCAAATCCAGTTGAGTTCTCTGTCCATTCCGCTATTCATCGTAGGGGTTCCCATGATTCTTTTTTACCGGGGATCTATAAAGTATTGGGGAGAATTTATCATTGGATTTGCTATCCTATTTTTGTCGATCAATTTTTTGCAAGAAGCTGTTCCAAACATCAATGATAACCAAGAGCTATTTAGTACGCTCAAACAATATGCTGACGGTGGTTTGTTATCTAGGATGCTGTTCGTTGTCATCGGAGCAGTGATTGCTGTTGTATTGCAATCTTCTACTGCCGCTATGGCTATCACCATGGTTTTGTGCGTAAAAGGTTGGCTTCCTTTAGAAAATGGCGCTGCTATGGTCTTGGGTGAAAACATAGGCACCACTATAACTGCCGAAATAGCTTCCTTAGTGGGCAATAAGGCAGCAAGACGATCAGCAAGAATACATTCCATCTTCAACATCTTTGGTGTAATTTGGATGGTATTGCTCATGCCTATCTTCCTCCCCTTAATAACTGGCTTTGTAGACCAATTCAGAGTCATTTTTGAAGGACATGTGCGTACTCCAGATGCCTTATCGATTGTGGATGAGAACAAGTATTTTACCCTAGCGGCATTTCATACGGTGTTTAATCTACTTAATGTATTGATCTTGATAGGCTTTGTAAAACTATTGGTCAAAGCCGCAGTTTGGTCAGTACCAGACATGGAAGAAAACGAAGATGATAATGTAGGCTTAAAGTATATCTCTTCCAGAAACAGAACACCCGAATTAGCCATTATAGAATTGATGCAAGAGACAGCTCATTTTGGAGATATCGTGTCCTCCATGAATGGGTTTACCAAAGAGCTCATGAACTCCACTGAACAAAAAGCAAGAAAAAAACTATTCAAGAGGATAGAAAAATATGAAGACATAACGGATAGAATAGAGCAAGAAATAACCGTTTATATCACTAATTTATCCAACTCAGAGATTACACAGAAGACCAGCTACAGACTAAGGAATATTTTGAATATTTGTAGTGATCTTGAACGCACCGCTGATTTATATTATCAGATATCTCTCGAACTACAAGAAAAATCTGAAAATAGAGTGTACTTTTTGCCTTATCAAAGGAATAATCTCAACGAGCTTTTTGATTTGATGAATGATGCGTTTAAGGTCATGAAAACTAACCTTTCCAATTCGGATTATAGCAAGGTTGATAAAAGTGATGCTGTGGAGGTTGAAAAGCGCATCACAGCCCTCATGAAAAAAATTAGAGGGCAAATTTTAGAAGGTATTAGCCAAGATGGCTACAATGCCAATTCTACTATGGTCTATAACGACATCTTTAACCATTTGGAAAAAGTAGGAGATCATATCCTGGATGTAACAGAATCAGTCGTTAGTGAAGTATAATCTTAGTTTTAATGGACAGTTTACACAAGAATTACAGCATTACATCAAGAATACATCTACCTTTACAATAACTAAATCTATTTGTTATGACTATTGAAGAAATCAAGAAAATACTTAGTGAATCAGAGACTATCGAATTCAAATTGCCAAATGGCGAATTGGTTCCAGCTCATTTTCATGTAACTGAAGTGGGAAAGGTGGAGAAAAATTTTATCGATTGCGGTGGTACTATGCGCCATGAACTAATCGCCAATTTTCAACTTTGGAGTTCTGATGATTATGACCATAGACTTCATCCAGAAAAATTGTTGAGCATCATAGAACTTTCTCAAAAGAAGCTTGGTATAGAAGACTTAGATATCGAAGTTGAATATCAAGGTGAAACGATTGGTAAGTTCGGTTTAGATCATAATGGAAACTCTTTTCACTTAACTACAAAAATGACGGACTGCCTCGCTAAAGAAGGTTGTGGTATACCAGATCAAAAAATGAAGTTGGATCTTTCTTCATTGACTACGGGTAACTCTTGTGACCCTAATGCTGGTTGTTGCTAAAAATTACATATGCTATCGAACATTAAAAGTGTTATTGAGGGATTAGATTATTCAACTATCTCTACTGAACGAAAGGAATTGCTGGAGCAGACAGCACAGTTCATACAAACGAAGGTAGACCAAAATGAAAGAGTAAATTTGGTTTGTGTTTGCACGCACAATTCTAGACGCTCGCATCTGTGCCAAGTTTGGTCAAAAGTTGCCAGTATGCACTTTAGAGTAAGGAAAGTGAATTCTTATTCCGGTGGGACTGAAGTGACAGCAGTGAACCAGCAAATAATTAAGACCTTAGACGCACAAGGATTTACATTAATTAAATTGAGTGATTCGGACAATCCAATCTATGCACTCAAGTATGATGAATCTGCTCCTCCAATTCATTTGTTCTCCAAAAAGTACGAGAATCCATATAATCCGAATAGTAATTTCATAGCATTTATGAACTGTGATCACGCTGATCAGAACTGTCCAGTAGTACTAGGTGCTGAAAATCGCTTTAAGATAAATTACCTAGATCCAAAGCGATCAGATGGGACTGCTGACCAAGAACGAATATATCTTGAGACGAGTCAATTGATTGCCACCGAGATGTTTTATCTATTTAGTAAAAT
>CALIEI010000067.1 GCA_938022165.1 uncultured Saprospiraceae bacterium
AGATGCAGTCAATAAGAGTGCAGAAGCGCCCTCGATAATCGCCTCTTGCAAGTGCAACATGCGACGCACATCTGGATGATTGATGATGGTGGTCTGTGGGGCATTGACATCTTTCTTCCCACTGGATATGCGACGACCTTGTGGGCGCTCTTGTGCATATTGGAGAGAGGCATGATACGCCGCTGATGCCACAGATACAGCCGTCAAGCCAACATCTATACGTGCACCATTCATCATCAAGAACATATTTTTGAGGCCTCTATTTTCTTCTCCTACAAGCCAGGCTTGGCAGTCATCATTTTCGCCAAAGACCAAGTGGGTTGTGCAATATCCTCGCTGACCCATTTTTTGAAAGTCACCTGCCGTGATCACGTCATTGGATTCTAGTGAGCCATCTTCTTTGATGCGATGTTTAGGAACTACAAAGAGTGAAATCCCCTTGGTACCCGCTGGTGCGCCTTCAATGCGCCCGATCAGTAAGTGCACCATATTGTCGACGTACTCATGATCGCCTCCTGAGATAAAAATCTTTTGTCCTTTGATCTTGAAAGAGCCGTCGTCTTGGCGATAAGCTGTAGTTGTGATATCTGACAGGGACGAACCCGCCTGTGGCTCAGTTAGGCACATGGTACCTCCCCATTCGCCTTTGAGCATTTTGGGCACATACTTGTCTATAAGTTCCTGCTTACCATAAGTGACGATCAACTCTGCCGCCCCCATGGTCAAACCTGTGTAGCCTGGCAAAGCATTGTTGGCCGACTGCGCGATATGCGATACCGCCGAATGTACCGTATGTGGCAATTGCATACCGCCATGCTCATAGTCGAAGGTAGAGCCTATGGATCCATTCTCTCCACAATCCTTCATAAACTGTCCGACGAAAGGATGCACTATAACTTTGCCATCTTTGTAATGCGCTGGCTGCTCATCCATTTCCTTAACAAGAGGGTGCATGTACTTGTCACCATAATCTTTAATGGCGTCTATCAGGATATCAAAGCTTTCTTTGTCGTAATCTTTGTATCGCTCCCATTCACATAATTGAGAAACGTCTAGCACCTCGTGTAGTAAAAAACGAAGGTGATCCATATTGATATAAGCCATAAGTGTTGGGTATTTATTAAGTGTCTACTAGAAACGAATATTCGCTAATTAGGTTCAAAATAGAAATTAATTATGAATTTAAGTATCGAATGATCAATCAACTAAAAATAATGAGACATTAATTACTGTAACTATAGTATAAAACCAGATGGAACTAATATTATCGGAATTGCGTACTTTTGTGTACAGTGGATAAAATAGGAGATATAGAGATTAAGGTCGTAGGAAAATCAGGGAACTTGGAACTCAAACCTGACAACTTCGACATAAAGCACATTGCAAGAATTTTGCAAAATGTGGAAGATTTGCTATTTCCAAACAGTAAAAAAGATCGTCCACTAATCACTTATGATATTCAAGAAGGCTCCGTAAGACATATCTTCAAAACTCCCATTCAATATATTATAGGTTTTAGTGCAATTCTTGGAAAAATTCAAGATTCAAATTCGATTGACTTTCTTGATTTGAAAACTGCTAGAGCAATTGAAAGTATACAAGAGTTATCTTTGCAAAAGAACTATGAGTTTCAATTTCACACTTCTGTTAAAGATAATATTGAACTATCAATCAATCCAAATACAAAATTTTTTAGATCTGAAAACATTTGGGTAGATGCAGAATTTTATTTTTATGGTGTTTTGACTAACGCTGGAGGGAAAAATAAAGCTAACATTCATTTGGACACTAATGATCATGGCTCTCTAATTATAAATACAGATAAAAACTTCTTGGAAGGCCAAGAAAATAATCTTCTTTATAAGAAATTTGGAGTCAGGGCTGTAGGCAAGCAGAATCTTGACAGTGGCGAATTGGATACCAAATCTTTAAAACTAATTGAGTTAATTAATTATAATCCAAAATTTGATTTGGATTATTTAAACTCCCTAATTGCTAAGGCAAAGAAAAACTGGAAAGGGGTCAATACTGATGACTGGCTATCAAATCTTAGAGGAGGATATGATGCCTAGTGTTCTATTAGATACAAGCTTTTTTATTCGACTCCTTAATGACACAGATCCAATGCACAAAAATGCAATGGATTATTTCAGGTACTTCTTGGAAAAAGAAATTATCATGAAAATTTCTACCATATCAATTGCTGAATACTGCGTAAAAGGTGAAATCAGTGATTTGCCATTGAAAAATCTACAAATTACCCCATTCAATCTAGACCATGCGACTAAAACAGGTGAGTTCGCAAAAGCAATATTTGAGGAAAATCAAATAAATCAAGAAAGACTTCAACCCAGAGCTATAATCCCAAACGATTCTAAACTTTTTGCACAAGCGGATTTGGATAGTTCAATAAATTATTTTGTTACATCAGATAATCGTTCTAAACGAACTTATTCAAATTTATTGAAGCAAATCACACCAAAGTTTGAAATTCTTGATATTTCAATTCCGTATAATGAGGTTTTCGGAATATTAGATTTTTAGTAAAAAAGTCTTTACAGAAATCGCAGCCCGATTTTTCTATTATACAGAGATAAGAATTTAATAGGCAATTCATATTAAACAAGGATATCCTCGATCATCTCATCCAGCACCCCACTAATCGTCATGCCATTGGCTTTGATCTGTTGTGGGAAGAGGCTTTGCTCAGAGAAGCCGGGGATGGTATTGGCTTCGAGAAAATGGAATTCTTCACCAACTAGGATATAGTCAAAGCGGACCATGCCTTTGCACAAGAGCAATTCGTAAAGCTTCTTGGATAGGGCTTGGCATTTTTTGGTCAGAGATTCGCTTAGGTCTGCGGGCGTCACCTCGTCGCTTTCATTTTTGTACTTGGCTTCATAGTCAAAGAAATCCTTGTGCGGAATAATTTCTGTGACGGGCATCACAAATAAGCCCTTAGCACCGGAGTATACGCCATTGCTAAATTCGCGGCCTTTGAGATATTCTTCTACTATGACTTCATCATCAAACTCAAAAGCTTTGGTGATGGCCTCGCTATAGTCAGCGTCGGCATTGACCATCGTCACGCCATAGCTCGATCCATTTTTGTTGGGCTTAACAAACAGATTAGAGCCAGATAATTCTTTGAGTGCATCTGTATCGGGATTCGATTTGTGCAAGAGCACAGACTTGGCCATAGGGATGTCCGCATTTTGCAAGTAGCGTTTGCAGGCATGCTTATCAAAAGTCAAAGCAGAGGTAAAATGATCACAACCCAGATAAGGAATATCAAGCAGCTCAAGGTAGGCTTGGATTTTCCCATCTTCTGCTGGAGTTCCATGCATAAACAAGATCACCAAATCAAAGCGAACTACTCTATCAAACACCTCCAGGCGAAAATTATTCAAGTCCACCGGTAGATCTGTTACGGCATCGGTAAACTTACCAAAGTGATAATTGAGCAGATAGGGTTCATATTTTTCTCTATCCAAATGTGCCATAATAGTGTTGGCACTTTTAAGTGAAATTTCGCGCTCAGCATTGTTTCCTCCGGTAACTACTGCTATGTTTAACTTCTTGCTTTGTGGCATTGATCTAAGTTTGTAACTTTAATCCTAAACAAAAAGTGATTTGGAGCAATTCTGCTTTTTCTTTCCAAAGCATTTTTTGTTAGTAACGATGTAAAAATACACGAAATGCGAAACCAATTTATAGTATTCTCCATTCTTTCTTTAGCGATAACTGCTGCAATAGCCTATTTTTTATGGTCACCCTTATGGTGGTTGATGATTATATTAGTACCGCTTATCTTACTCGGGCTATATGATTACTTCCAGAAGGGGAATGTGATTCGCAGAAACTTCCCCGTGCTAGGAAGAGGTCGACACCTGATGGAGGAGCTAAGGCCAAAAATTCAGCAGTATTTTATAGAACCGGATACCGAGGGCAAGCCCTTCAATCGACTGGAGCGCCAGATGGTCTATGCTCGTGCAGATAAGACATTAGATACTACACCTTTTGGCACCCAGCTGGACCTCTATGCAGAAGGCTACGAATGGATGAATCACTCTATTGCTTCACTAGATCCACACACGCTAAATCCAGATCCTCGGGTCACTATCGGTGGGCCCAATTGCAAGCAGCCCTACTCTGCGTCGATGCTCAATGTATCCGCTATGAGCTTCGGCTCTTTGAGCAGTGCAGCCATTGAGGCACTGAATGGCGGAGCCAAAATTGGACATTTTGCACACAATACAGGCGAAGGAGGCATCTCTCCTTACCATGATAGCTTTGGCGGAGACCTTATCTATCAGATAGGTACTGGATACTTTGGTTGCCGAGCCAAAGACGGCACTATAGACTGGGATGAATATAAAAAACGGACTCAAGCACCCAATGTCAAAATGATAGAACTGAAACTGTCGCAAGGTGCCAAACCAGGACACGGCGGTATCTTACCCGCCAAAAAAGTGACTGCCGAGATTGCCAAGATAAGAGGTATTGAACAAGGCAAAGATGTACACTCTCCACCCTATCATAAAGAATTCAATACGCCCGAAGGCTTGCTTCGAGTCATCAAGAAAATGCAAGACTTGAGTGGAGGCAAACCTGTTGGATTCAAACTTTGCATTGGAGATAAGTCAGAATTTCTGGCCATCTGCAAAGCCATGATCAAGACAGATATTATGCCTGACTTTATCGCCGTAGATGGCGGCGAAGGCGGAACTGGCGCAGCACCTTTAGAGTTTTCCAATTCTGTAGGTATGCCTTTCAAAGAAGGATTGGTTTTTGCGCACGATGCCCTAGTAGGCTTTGGGCTCAAAAAGCATATCAAAATTATTACCGCTGGCAAAATCACATCAGGCTTTGACATTTTTAGAGCAGTAGCCTTGGGTGCAGATCTGTGCTATAGTGCGCGCGCCATGATGCTGTCATTGGGATGCATACAAGCATTGGAGTGTAATAAAAATTCTTGCCCTACAGGGGTAGCTACTCAGATCCCTTCCCTAGTAAGTGGGCTGGTTGTATCAGATAAAAAAGTAAAGGTCGCCTCTTTTCACAAAGAGACCATCGAAAGTTTTGTCGAGCTATTGGGTGCAGCAGGCTTGTCCACTCCTACAGAGATCAAGCGTAGGCATATCAATAGACGTGTCTTTATGAATCTCACCAAGAGTTACGCAGAGATATACCCCTATGTAGAGGAGGGTGCCTTTTTGGATAATGCAAAAGTGCCTGAGATGTATAAGCGAGATCTTGCACTTGCTAAGGCCGAAGCATTTGCGTAACTTCATAGTATGAAAAGAGATTTTCTACGTATTGCATATTTCCATGACGAACGGATGGCTGCCCTATTCCAAGCTAGGCTAGATGAGGCCGATATTCCTAGCTTTGTTTCTAATGCGCACGCCAATTCTTTGCTACCTCATCTTGGAGGCGGCATAGGCATTCATATTCACAAAGAAAATCTTGAATTGAGTCAGGAAATTTTGGCCAAATTTCAAGAATTGCATGCCACCGATCAATCCGTATTCACCCACCATGAAGCCACGCACGCCGATATAGAATACGAAAAGAATATTAACTCCTCCAAAGGCTGGAGCAAGATTTCAATTTTGGCGACTGGACTTCTATTATTGGTGTTGTTGAGATACCTAGCCAAATCCCGAGGGCTACTGCCACAGTTTTTCGAACCATTTTAAAAGCGAATTAGACTAAGCACCCGAACAAAAAATCATCAGCATTCATTTTGTTTCACAAAATATGTTAATGTATTTATAATTATTGGCTATTTGTCTCTAACCTGCGGTATTTACCTATACATACTTGCCTCCTAAAACTTTCACTTTGCCGCTATTGTTTTTTTAGTGATCACAAATTCAATTAACTTTTAAAAAAATTACAATGAGCGTTGCAACTAAAATTAATGTACCTACAGCTAGTGATGTAAGTGCTAAAAATCAAGAAATTTTTTCAAACTTAAATTCAGCTTTAGGTTTTGTACCAAACCTTTATGCCACTATGGCACATAGTGAAAATGCGCTAGGCGATTTCCTTACTTTTTCAAATGGTAAAACTTCATTTTCTGGTAAAGAGAAAGAGGTTATTGATTTGGCTATTAGTAATGTAAACCAATGTTCATACTGTCAAGCGGCACACACTGCAATAGCTAAAGGCGCAGGTTTTACTGAAGAGCAAACGATCGAACTCAGAAAAGGAGGTGCAAGCTGGGACCCAAAGTTAAACACACTTGCTAGATTTGCTAGATCATTTGCTACTAACAGAGGTAAAGTAGAAGATTCATTAAAGGAAGAATTTTTTGCTGCTGGCTACAATAACGAAAACTTGATTGACTTTGTAGTGAGAGCAGGTGTCATCAATATTACTAATACTTTACACAATCTTACGGAGGTAGAAGTTGACTTTCCAGCTGCTCCAAGTCTATAAGATAGATTAAAAATAATTTAAGATTACTAAATACGGAAAGCACTGGCTCTTGTCAGTGCTTTCTTATTTTATATGTAGAGCGCCTTTTGGTTTCGGTTGATTTTTTTGGGCAGCCCCTATTCGCCTTCGCGCCCAGCTATGCAGCGATAGGGCGGGCTATCCGTTTGTACTCAGTAGCCTAGGCAACTATTCAGAATGCAGCTCTCTTGTATTCGCTATCGCTCATCCATCGACAGCTACTTCTTCATTAGCTGCCTAGACCACCTCGTATCACTTCTATCCCTTCTGCATTCATCATGATAGTAAGCTCAAGAGTACAACATGTCTTGGTAGGTATAAA
>CALIEI010000068.1 GCA_938022165.1 uncultured Saprospiraceae bacterium
GAGGCCGCAGAGTTTTAAAACACGCAGAGATCGCAGAGCAATTCTTGCGTGTTCGAGATGTGCCCTCTTGTCGAGTCTGATAAAATGCAAAACCAAATGTACAAGATAGAGCAGCTCAGCGCACTCTGCGTGGCACACGATAGCTTAGCCTCAGCGTCCTCTGCGTGAACCCGAAACACGGTGCAAGTGAGCAATGGTGTTTACCTCTCTAACATATACGTTTCACGCAGAGGCCGCAGAGTTTTAAAACACGCAGAGATCGCAGAGCAATTCTTACGTATTCGAGATGTGCCCTCTTGTCAAGTCTGATAAAATGCAAAACCAAATGTACAAGATAGAGCAGCTCAGCGTCCTCTGCGTGGCACATGATAGCTTAGCCTCAGCGCACTCTGCGTGAACCCGATACACGGTACAAGAAAGCAATGGTGTTTACCTCTACAACATGAGCCTTTTGCGCATAGATTACCTCATACTATCCGCTCTTTGCAAATCAGCTTGCGCCTCTGCTTGCTTACCTACTTGCTCATATGCATTTGCTCTATTTCGATAAAAACTCGGAATATTAGGAGACAAGCTAATCGCTTTTGAAATTTGATTGATCGCCTCGTTAAAGTTTCCTAAACGCATATAGCAAAGGCCTTTCATCTCAATCATATCAGCCGTATTGGGCTGTAGTTTGAGAAATCTATCTATGTCTGCAATCGCCTCCGATGGCTTACCCATATTCAAATAAGTCAATGCCCGATTAGAATAGGCCGCTACCAAGTATGGCTCATTTTGAATAGCTAAATTGAGATCTTTTATCGCTTTATCATATTGTCCTCTTTTGGCAAAGATCGCTCCCCGTGCTGAATAGTTGTAACCATTGTCTGGGTCCAATTCTGCTACCTTATTATAATCAACTAAGGCTGCATCATCCTTACCGGCATTGAAATTAATATTTCCTCGACCAAGGTAAGCGTTGGGATAAGCTGCATTACTTTGTATCGCTTTTTCGTAATCCGCTAAAGCGCCTTTGAGATCTTTATCCACATCCTTGCGATAGATACCTCTATTATTAAAAGCCAAGGCAAGATGAGGATTTAAGGGGGGCTGACTGTATGATTCCTTTTCGATAACATCCGTAAACAAAGTGCCGCTATTCTTAAACACACCAACACGCATAAAACCAATCACTGCAAAAACGGCAGCCAATACAAAACCAAGATATTGTGGTTCAAATGGAAGCTTCGTCTTCAACTGGTTTAAACCATAAACAAACAGGAAAAATAATCCAGCGATAGGCACATACATATATCTATCCGCCATGAGCACATCACGCACGGACATCAACGAAGTCAAAGTTGGAAAGAAAACATTGATAAAAAATATCAATAGACCAAATGCAATCCAGCGTTTATCTTTGAGTACAGCCCAAACCAGAGATCCAATCAGCCCTAAGGCAAGAACTGCATTGATATATACATTCGCCGGGATACTCCCCTTGAGTGGATAAGTGTAAAAGAAAGATAAATTGACTGGTGCTACTGTTTTTTGTACATAGGCCATCAAAGTGTGAAGGGCTAAAAAGAAACGCTCAAATATATTGAACTGATTTCCATTATCGGCAATCAATTGACCATCTAGAGAACCGGCCGTAGCGCGCAAAGTAACAACTCCAAAAATGATTGACAGTATGATATAGGGTGCCTTCTCTCCTAGCACTTTCCCAGAAAAGACATCTCTTTTGTAAAAATAATCTATCGCTAATAACATCACTGGCAATGCTACGGCTTGCTCCTTACACATCGCACTCACCGCCATAATCACAATAGAAAATATCCACCACTTTTTATCAGTTGTATTATCAAGATACTTCAAGTACATCCAGATCGACATGAAATAAAATAGTGTATAGGTGCCTACTTTCATCGCAGCAGATAACCAAGCTACAGACTCTACTTGCATCGGATGGACAGCCCATAAGGTAGCGATGACTCCAGCCATCCAATCTTCTTTGGTCAATCTTCTAAAAATTAAGAAGACAAAAAGCACACTAAGCAAGTGAACAAATAAACTTCCAAATCGAATAAATCCTACACTATCCGAAATCTTATATTGAATCGACATGATGGTCATTGCCATCGGAGAATACTGTGACAAATAACTACCGCTAAACAGATCGCCCATTTCCATATTTCGAATCAGCGGATTCTCATACACATAGACATCATCGTCATAGTTGAGGTATGCATTATCAAAAATAGTAGAGAACACAATCGCACCAGCTATAATAGCCACTAAAAGGTAGGCCCATTTAATTTGTTTTGCTGCGGGAGCTTGCTTTTTTTTATTTTGCTTTTTGAGCTTCTTTTTATCTTTTGTCTTTGCCATAAGAATGTGAATTCCGTTATTCTTTTATGCTTTCATTTATGTGCTCGCCTACTTCATCTTTGAAAAAGTACATAGGTCTTCTTCTTACTTCATTAAATATTCTTGCAATGTATTCTCCAATTACGCCAAGGCTAAGCAAAGTAACACCTCCTATAAAAAGGACTGAGACCAATATAGAAGTCCAGCCTTCCACTGTACTTCCGATCAGATGTTGTACTACCGCATATATTGCATACAGCAAAGAAGCAATGCTTACCATAAAACCAGTATAAAACGCAATGCGTAATGGTTTTACAGAAAAAGAAACTATTCCATCAAGTCCAAAGCGAAGCATTTTGAAAAAGGTATACTTGGAGGCCCCCGCATGACGTGGCGCTGCTTGGTAGGGCACTATCGCTTGCTTGAATCCCATCCATCCCACTAATCCTCTAGTGAACCGATGTGCTTCTGGAAGGCTATTGAGTGCATTTACAGATTTGCGATTCATCAATCGAAAGTCTGCCGCTGCAGGTTCAATCGGAACATCAGAGAGCGCATTGATGATTTTATAATACCATTTGGAAGTAAGCTTTTTGAAAAATCCCGTGCCTTTCGCATCAAGGCGCTTGGTGTTCACGATGTCAAAGCCTTCTTCGTATTTGGATAAAAGGGCTGGTATCATTTCAGGGGGATGTTGCATATCTCCATCCATACTAATTACCAACTCTCCACGAGATTTTGCTAAGCCAGCAAAGAGAGCCGTCTGATGTCCAAAGTTTCTTGAGAAAGAATACCCTCTAACGTTTTCATTTATTTTATGTAGGGATCTGATCACTTCAAAGGTGCCATCGCTAGAACCATCATCTACAAATATAAGCTCATAGCTTCGACCAATTTCCTGCAATACATTCGTCAAGGCTGTATACAGCACATCCAAATTGGCCGCCTCATTATAGACGGGTACTACGATGCTTAATTTTGGTGAGTTCGAGGACAACACTTTTAATATATTAGTATAAGAACGAATATATGCTTTTTACGAGAAAATTTGGTGAAGGGTTAGCTCCATTGGATTAGAATTGGGCTTATTTGTTGATGGCCTTAGCGTTTTTCCCTGAGCTAAGGCAGCCCTCAAGATTTGATTTATTATAGCTCAATGAGCTAAAAAAACAAAAACCTAAATCATAATCATCAAACAAAACCTCAATACGGACTTTGCTTTACCTGATTACAATTTAGGTTTAGTTTTACCAAACTCATTTAAGAGCTAAAAACTATAATATTGTTTATTAAAATTCCTTAACTACTTTGGTTGATTTTATATCTCCATCGATTCTCATTTCTAGAATATAAATACCCGTATCTACCCCACTCATGTCCAAGCTTATAGCGTTGGTAATTGGAGTATTGCTTAGTATACGTCTTCCTAATAAATCGTACAGTATTACCTCATCTACGTTTTCTTCAGTTCTAATATGGAGCACATCAGAAACGGGGTTAGGATAAATTTGCGCATTTTGCAAAATAGGATTTACTGTATTTGACAATACTATTTCATCAAAGAAAATGTCATCAACATAGTATTCATTATTAGCATCAAGTGCGAAAAAATCGATAGCACCGATCACTGCATCAGTTTCAAGATTTTGTGTTGCCAATGTAACACCATTGACAGACATCGTCCATTGCGCAGTATTTGTAGCCTCAAACAATTCAAATAAAATAGTGACAGGAAACCATTCATCTTCTGGATAATTCCAAGAATAAGCAGGTTCTGTATCTGCAATCCCAGGATAAGCTCCTCCCAAACCAGGCATACCTGTAGAACTACTTTGATTATTGAATACTAAGTTGGGAGAATTAAAAACGCCATTCCCCCCACTGCCTGCTCCACCAGTTGGCGAAGTTTGACCTTGGATATTAAAGTAGCCAGTTTTCCCAGCAGGAATATACATATTGAAACTCAATTCATACATTCCAGTCTCAGAAATATTCCCTAATAGAAGCATTGCATCTTGTGGACCAGCTCCAGCACCAATGAACCCGCTTTGCGTACCAGAATTTGCAAAAGCTTCCGTTACAGTTATACTTTCTGGTCCATTTATAGACCCTGACCAAACACCCCAAACTGCAGTGTTTTGCGCCGCAATAGGTCCTAAGGTATAGTTGTCAAAACTATCATCTATAATCTGTGCGTTTAAAGCAAAGAAAGTTGAAGAAACGATTAAAAATAATGTGTAGATTTTTTTCATATAATTGATGTTTAGATTTAATAATATTTCTATTCCACCAACAATATACACTAGTTTATTTTAATCATTGGCCTTCTTATTAAATTTGATATGTTTTTTAGGCCCAATTGCAAAGCACTGCACAATTTTTGCCCTTACCCATAATATTTGTCTATTCTTATAGATCATATTACTACGCTTCAGTACCCAAGGATTAATTTTATATCTAATTGCCAAGTAAAAAATTTTGGGCAGCTGTATCCCGCTATCCGCTTGTACGCATATCACTGATCCGCAGTTTGACATAGTCGTAGATCTGTATTCACTCATTCGTTCATCCAGCTCTACTCCTTGTCGCACATGCTGATCAGCGACATTTGTATCGCTTCTATTGGGGCTGCTTTTGACTTCATTATTACTTATAGGTAACTACACACTTACTGCGCCTATTGCTAAAAACCGATTCCATTAAAAAATTGAGTACGTTACTTAACTATAGCCCAAGAATCAATTTTCCCAAATAGTGTACTTAAGTATCTTGACTATTTATATTTTATCGATATTCTCAAACAATAACCTATGCTGTTTTTCAAACACCCTTCGCATTAGTTTTTTTATGGGTAATGATGTCCTAAAATCGATCTGCTCATGAATAACTGTGCTATCAATATCAGTGTCTATTCTAAAGTTCATTTCGACTTTAGAAATCTTAAATACAGTAGCTTTAAAAATTATAGGTGATTCTATATTGGTAAACTCTACTGTAACTGGATAAGAAAAAGAAAAAGGAATTTTTCCAAAGTGAAGCGTTTCGTTTACTTTATAGCTATTGCCAGCTGTAAGTATAATGCTAGAAATGACTGGGTGTACAGAGGCAAATTTTTGCATATTGCTTAGATACTCGAAAACGACATCTGGCTTCTTTTTCACCTTGAATTTGAGATGTGTAGTCATTATTTCAATTTTCGCTAGTCCTCTTTTGATTTAAAGCCCGGTGAATAGTTCTCCCTAGCTCAGCCAAAAAAGGTATGCCTATTTGATCATATTCATACTGATCATCATTGAATATTTGATTATCATTTACAAGGATTGTGGCTGTCAATATAAACTCTAGACCTGTTTTCTCATCTTTGATGTAAGCGTTGTCGGTAAGGTGTCCATAGGCATAACCTACTTTATTGTGTATTTTGATATGCTCAGGCATTCTATCCTTACTATCTCCAAAAAGAAAAAATTTGACGTAACTATCTTGATATTCTTTTTCATCATAGCCCAGTGTTCTAGGTAATTTACACATCGTTTCTTTTAGCCAAGCTTCATCACTTTCTGATAACATGAAACGATGATGTACCGGATAGTTATCTGGAAAAAATAAGCGTTTCATGGTCTCATGTTGCGCTTGCAATGCGTATCGGTTTTTGAGTGAAAAATCAAAAGGTTGCATGATCAAAGAATCGTCAGCATAATACCCTTTGCCCATTATAGTATTATTGATTTGGAGTGGTTCGATAGCACTATTCTGAATACTATCTGTTGTGTATTTTTCTTTGTTGTCAATAAGAAAGGTGCAAGATCCTGTTTTAAGAATAGCTGCATTGGGTACGGACAACCTATGACTTAGTCGAAAATCATCCAAGCCTTTTTCTTTCATTTTACTATTGACTTCATCAGGGCCAAGCAATTCGTACAATCTATTGAATGCTTCGTTATCACTTACAGCAAATATCTTTTCTATTTCTTTTCGGATAGTGGTAAAGCTGGTATCTGTAGAGATTTTGAAGGGAGTGATGCTAGTTATTTCCTTATTCGTTTCACAGTATTCCATAGCCAAAATTGCCAAAGGAAGTTTGACTGTACTAGCCGGATAAAAATATTGATTTGGATGATAGTTGTATTTATGCTCTGTAAAAGTTACGCCTTGTTCATTTCGCTCCACCTCAGTCAACAAAATTTGCAAATTCTTTTGACTCGCTTCCTTAAGTACTTCTGCTAGTTTGTCATTTTGCAGAAGTGTTGTCTCCAAATCAAAACTACGTTCGTGACAAGAGCCAAGTAAAATAAGAATTATAAAGAGGTATGTGATGTTAGTTTTCATGATGTAGTGATACCTCTAAGGTAAGGACTTTAAAGGAAGATTGGGATGCGAAAGAGGCAATGAAAAAAATGGAAGACTTTTATAGACTAAAAAATTAGCTAATCTCTAAGTGTTCATTTAAGTCCATTGATTCATGCAATACTCTTACTACAATACAATTTTTATTTTCCAATCTATAGAATATAATATGTCTTCTCACATTAAATTTGCGATAAGGGATTTTAGCATAAGGATATATCTCTCCTATTTCCACATTTAATTTAATAGTATTCATCCCTTCAAATAACTCATCCTGATATTTATCAGCTTGTCTTTCATTCCAGCTGGTAAATGTATATTCATAGATCTTCTCCAAATCTACTTCAGCCTTAGGAGATAATAAAAGATTATGCATTCGATTTCAATTTACTCTTCATTCGAATTTTGAATTTTTTATTATCAAATTTCTTCGGTTTTCCACTTTTTTCGCCAACCACAAGTGCTTTGTTTATGGCTTCAATTTTGGATTTTTCAATTTCCAAAAGTCTTAGACCAGATCTAATTACTTCACTTGCTGAACTATAACGGCCTTTTTTAATTTCAGATTTAATGAACTTTTCAAAGTGTTCTCCTAAAATAATTGATGTATTTTTTGACATTTTTTATTTGCAATATACCATATTCTGGTATAAATATCAAATGGTAAATATTGGATCTCTTACAATTAAAATTCATCTTACAAACCCAGCCCTACTTCAAATAACTTTTGATACCATAGCTCGCCAACACTCCTTCACCCGTAGCAGCAGCCACTTGAGCGATAGCACCTTCTCTACAATCCCCTGCTGCAAAAATACCTTTAACAGAAGTCTCCGCCATCCCAGTAGTAGTGATGAAACCACGCTCATTCAATTCGATCAGGTTGGCAAAGGATTTTGTATTAGGAATGAGGCCGATAAAAATAAATACGCCGTCGGCAGTGATCAATTCTTTTTCTTTGGTTTCATTATCTTCGATCCAAAGCCCTTTGAATAAACCCTCTTCGTTGGAGGCAAACTCTACAGAAGTCTTATTCATGTAGGTAGATATATTCTTAATCGAAGGAAGCTTTTCTACATAGGTTTCTGAAGCAGAAAATTCGGGCATTATGTTTATGATTTTGACACTCTTGACAAAGCCAGCCAAAAAGATGCCTTCTTCAAGCGCAGAGTTTCCACCACCAATCACAATGATTTCACGATCTCGATAAAATGCACCATCACAGGTAGCACAAAAGTGGACTCCTGACCCGATGAGTTCGTCTTCACCTGGTATATTCAACTTTCGATAAGTAGAACCCGTAGATAGCACTACAGATTTTCCTGTGTACATATTCGATTTGGTTTTCACCTTAAAAACATCCTTTTGCTTTTCAATATCGACTACTTCCTCTCCCGTTTTTATTACGGCACCGTAGACACGTGCTTGCTCCTCCATCTTATCCATCAAATCTGGACCCGTAATCGAAGTAAAACCAGGATAGTTTTCAATTTTTTGGGTGAGAAAAGCATTACCACCAATATTTTTCTTTTCTAAGATTAGGGTATCAAACCGATCTCTTTGCGCATAGATAGAGGTTGTCAAACCTGCTGCACCCCCACCAATAATAATGGTGTCAAAGATATGCTCTACTTTTTCTTGATCTAGTTTTAAAGCCTGTCGCAACTCGTCATTTTCCGGCTCTACCAATACCGTTTCATCATTGATAACGATGGTAGGAATTTTACGCTTACCATTATTGAGTTTAGTGATAATCGGTATTGCCCACTCATTTTCTTCTTTGTCTATTTCGATATATTGAAAATTGATATTATTGTCTTTCAGAAACGCTTTAGATTTTCTGCAATCCGGACACCAATCAGCACCGTATACTATGACTCTATAATCCTCATTGACACCCAAGATTCCTGCTAGGACGTCATTATCCGGATTGGTATAAGAT
>CALIEI010000069.1 GCA_938022165.1 uncultured Saprospiraceae bacterium
GTTCCCAAAGTTTGCTCTATACTGACTACGCCACCAGGACAATTAGTAGTTGCAGTAGGCTCTGGCCAAGTCACTACTTGTCCTCCTTCTGGAGTGGTCGCTGTGATTTGAAATTCTACACCTACATTACAGGACACATCAAGTGTGATATCTGGATCTTCCTCTGCCTTGCGCAAGAATATCGGTGCGCCAGATAAAGCGATTTCAAAACCTATTTCAGGCAGACGATCACCTGTCGCAGAATAATCCCATTCTTTTCTGACCATATTCGTGATACCAAATGAGGTAGGGAAATTATATACCGCAAAAGCATCTTCAGACAAATCCGTTTCTGTCTTCGCCCACAATGCATAAGTATAGGTTCCATCTTCATGCAAAAAAGCACCACCGTCTATATTGTCATCAAGATTCATAGCAGCAGTTGCTGTAGCATCATATCTAGTTTCGAAGAGCGCATCTGACATCGTCTTCAATCCGATTCCAGATTCTTTCAGCTCTTGCTGATAGGGTAGCTTGTCAGAGATAGACGAATACATACCCATTAGATCAAATTCAAAACCTGCTTCCTCCTCTGTCTTAAAATCTGCCAATAAGAATAAATGCAGCTGTGTATAGTCTAACTGCATCGCCTCTATGTTTACCTTCATTACATAATTTCTTTGCACTTCTTGCGAACCCCATGGCTGAACGAATGGCGTACTGGGCACATTTACCTCTGTTGCGATCCACTCCTTCTTTGGATAAGTTACACCGTCATAACCGTAGCGTTCTAGCACTTCTTGTCGCGCATCCGTTCTTACTTTCAAAGCATCCGCCGCTGAGTCAGAGTGACGCGTAAACACAAAATCCCCCAAATCATTATCCCAGTAGCGCGTGCTTCCATCGATATGAGGATAAGCATGAAATCCTACCACATCAAAATAAGCACCACCACCTAGAGGATATTCCGCAGTAACTTTTCCGTCATCCGGATTATCCGTATTACGCAAGATTGCATCTAGAAAACTATCAAAACCCAATCCTGCGACGACCACATAATCATCCGGCGCAAGTGTCTTGATGACTTCATATGAAATGCGCAGAGTTCGGATGTAGTGAAATATCGGTGCACGCAATTTATAATCACAAGGATCAGGATTATTCTCCCACCAATTACCAGGTTGACCTGGTTGCAAAAAACCTTTTGCACCGGTAAAGTCAAAACCAGGCTCATTCCAAATCTCCCAAAACTTTACTTGATCCTTCAGACGACTCACTACCTCATAGACATACAGCGCATAGTAGTTTTCATCATTTACGGGCGTACCATTTTCTCCATTGTCCCAGATAGGTTCATAGAGTTTCGCAAACATGTCAGTCGGAATATCATTCGTAGCACAGTAGTCATTTTTATCTTTATGCTCTTCAGAAGCAAAACCCAAAAACAACAAATTATCAGTTGTCCCAACCGCTTGATTATACAGATATTTATTTCTCCAGATGTCGTAGGTAAAAGTTAGCCCCAAGCCCTCAGGCAGCGAGCCACGAAGTGCCTTGATACCCACGCCGTCGACGCCCACAGTTTCATTTCCAGCAGACAGATCCGCAAGTTGATTATCATCCCAGTTCGGACCATAGTAGCCCAGATTTATACCCGGATGATAGTAGCCCTCATAAGGAGGGAGCACATCATTGGCTGTATAATTTACTTGTCCGATAGCAACCGCTGTCCAGAGCATTCCGACAGCCATCAATAGAAGTGTAATTGATTTATTCATAGAATATAGGATCTGTTTATTATTAGATAAGTTTTAAGACCTATCCGTTGCAACAAAATTAGTTAAAATCCATGTCAAATAATGCCGTCTACTAGGTCTTAAGGAGTATTTAACGTCTGATTTTGAGTGATTTGGGGTCATCTCGCCTGAAAAGCGGCGAGACCAGGCTCTCCATTTTATTCCATAGCCTAGTCTGTAGTTCTGCCAACTAGCGATAGCATCTCAGCTCGTTCCTCTCTGAGCTACTCTAGCTAGGGCATCACATACAGCCCAGTCTATTGCATGCCCATTCCGATCCTTTGCCCTTTAAACCAAATAAACAAAAAACAAATAACCGAATAAACAAATAACAAAAAACCAATTTCTTATCTTTCCTGAAAAATCTAAACACATGAAAATTGTCATTACAAAGGTCATTTTATTCACCCTTATTTTAGGCCTTGTATCCTCTTGCGAATCCCCCAAAACAAAATCAATTTCCACAACAGATAATAACGCACATCTAGGTGAAATAGATATCGAAATCAGCTGTGCCCCCGACGCCAATAAAATGTTTCAAGAAGGATTATTGCTGCTACATAGTTTCCAATTTGACGACGCAGGAGAAAAATTTCACGAAGCGCAACAATTGGATTCACTTTGTGCTATGGCCTACTGGGGAGAAGCGATGAGCCAAAATCATCCGCTATGGAGAGAGCAAGACAAAGAAAAAGCGCTGTCGATTTTAGCAAGACTAGGGCCTAGTAAAGAAGACCAACGCAAAGCTTTCAAATTAGAATTTGAGCAAGATATGTTTGATGCCATCTGTATTCTATATGGCGAAGGTCCCAAAAAAGGAAATGACATTGCATACTATACCTTCATGGAAGATTTACACAAAAAGTATCCAAAGCATCATGAAGTTCAAGCCTTTTATGCTCTATCATTATTAGGAGCTATAGAAGACGATAGAACAGATGATCTATATCACAAAGGAGCCAAAATTGCCCAATCCATTATCGAGGAGAATCCGCAACATCCTGGAGCACTGCATTATTTGATTCATAGCTATGACGATCCAGACAATGCGCACAAGGCTTTGGATGCGGCTAACAGATATGCAAAAGTGGCGCCCGATGCAGCGCATGCCCTACACATGCCCTCCCATATATATGTAGCACTAGGGAAGTGGGATGAAGTTATAAGTTCTAATATTGCTGCAGTGGCGGCAAGCATAGATCGTAAAGAAAAGAAAGACCTACCTGTCAAAGCCATTGACTTTCATTCCTTGAAATGGCAGATGTATGGACATTTACAAAAAGGAGAATTTGAAAAAGCTAGAACTCTAGTGAAACAAATGGAATCTTACTGCCAAGCAGAATCTAGCCCAAAGGCTGTCTCCCATAACGTAATGATGAAGGCGGCTTACTTTTCAGAAACAAATAAATGGGTAGACGAACTACTGAAAGATGATATCGACTATGCTGATGTCCCAGTCCAAATCCATGCGGCTAGATCTTATATGCTGGGCATGGCTGCTTTCCATAATGAAGATAAAGGCGAGTTAAAAAATATAATCAATGAGATGACAAGTGTGATCGCGGCAGCCAAGAAAAAAGCTATGCTTGGTACACCAGAGATGTGCAGCGCTAGTTATGACCGAAGACGACCAACGCTCAATCACGTCAATAGAGCCAAGGTGATGCAATTACAGCTAGAAGCACAAGTTGCCATCCTAGAAAAGAAAACAGAGAAAACGGAAGCATTAATAAAGCAAGCCATGGAAGTAGAGGAGTCTACCACCTATAAGTACGGTCCTCCAGAAATAGTAAAACCTACTCATGAAATGTACGCTGAATGGCTTTACAAGCAAAATCGTTTTGAAGAAGCAAACACTTATTTTCTCAAAGTACTAGAGCGGTCACCTGGTAGGTATATCCCTACTCAAATGCTCGCAAAGCTAAATCAAGTAGGAGC
>CALIEI010000070.1 GCA_938022165.1 uncultured Saprospiraceae bacterium
TAGAAGCCATAATTGCAATTTATTTTCGGTTCTGGTAGTGACATCCACTGCTGCCAACCACAAACTAAAAGCTCAGAATTTAAGCTTCTCATAAATTAACCCTATTTTTTATAGTCGAAATTTGACTTTCGTAACAGCCTCGCGTGAGGGATAGGAAGTAGATCGCTCCTGTGCTTTTTCTGCACTGGAGCGAGCGTCCTGTAGCTGGGCCAAGCGGGAGGCAAAGGACCGCAACGAATGTGGAGTACTGGATAGCCCGACCTCTGACCGAGGCTTTGCCGAGACTCAGAGGGCACGCCCAAACCATCATATGCAACAACAAAAAAGCCTGCTTGAAATGAATCAAACAGGCTTTAATATATTTTAAATGTAGTTGCTTAGAATGGGCAACCGTTACATGTATCTACTTTAGGATCTACTCTTGGAGTAGAAACTGTATTCTCTCCGCAAGTTGCGCAAGACAATACTCTAAATTCAGTACGTCTATTCAACTGGTGTTCTTTTTCGCTACATGGTACATTGTTGATACAGTTGTTTACATTAACTGTTTCACCAAATCCTCTAGCGACCAATCTATCTTTAGAGATACCTTTCTTACCTAACCATCTTACTACAGACTTGGCTCTTCTATTAGAAAGTCCATCGTTATAGCTGTTAGATCCTCTAGCATCTGTATGTGATCCAATCTCAACAACATATGAAGGATTGTCCATCATCAACTTGTACAATTTATTTAAATCTTCGACTGCATCTTCTCTAATGTAAGACTGGTCAAAGTCATAATAGATGTGTAATAAATAGTAAATACTATTAGAGCCATCAGTAGCCACAGTTGAACTCGGCTGGAATGGACCAGTAGACTCAACAGGAACACCATCTCTATAAGTGATACCATCTATAATAACTTCACCTGAAGTAGGTGTAGTCGAAGGCACAGTAGTAACGATTTCTGTTGGTGCCAATGGCTTGTTAAGTGTAAGGTTACCAGCAAGCGTTGTGCTCTCTGTCAAACCTCTTGTACACTTCTCAGTAGAAGCATCGCCATAAGATTCTTTTGAACCTTTGATCGTATAACAACAATCTTCACTAAGCATAAAGCTGTACTTTCCGTCTTCTCCAGTAGTTGCTGTTTGCTCTTCCTCGTCGCAGTCATTAGTAAGTATAACCAAGGCCCCCTCCATTGGTAATTGTGAATCGCCATCATAAACAACACCCGCAATGTCAAACTCCATAGCACCATTCAATGGAATTTCTACAAATGTCTTTTCGCTTAAGTTAGCTGTAGTACAACCTTCTTTTTCATTGTCTGTGTATGTATCAGCAGAAGCTTGGAATGTACAACATTCGTTTGGACGCATGTCAATGAATACTTTACCATTCTCAGCAGTAGTGTAAGTAGAACCAGTACAGTCATCAACTACAACAGCGCCAGCAATAGGCTCTTCTGTGTTCTCATCATATACATAAATCTCTACAGGTACAGCTGTCTTCTTGAAGCTATAAATATCATCACGACCAGCACCTCCTGTTCTATCAGAAGATAAGTAACCGCAAGTTCCTTCATCGTTGAAGATAATACCGAAGTCATCAGAAACGGTATTGATTGGATATCCCATATTGTCTATAGGTCCAAAGTTTCCAGATCCTTTATCATCCATAAAATAGATGTCTAATCCTCCGATACCAATGTGTCCATCAGATGAAAAGTATAGTCTATTTGTGTTATGATAGTAAGGGAATATTTCGTTTGCTTCCGTATTGATCTCACCTCCTAAATTCATAGGTGGTCCCCAAGAGCTACCCTGCTTATCTGTATAGTATAGATCCATACCTCCATATCCACCTGGCATATCAGATGAGAAATATAGTCTAGATCCATCAGGAGTCAAAGTTGGGTGAGCAACTGAATATTCATCAGAATTGAAAGGCAATCCAACTGGATCAGAAAAACTTCCGTTCCCGTTATTGTTTACAGAGAACACTTTCAACTTAATGATATCGTCATCAGACTTACCTTCAAGGTTGTTTCTTGTATAGAACATCAAAGACTCATCTTCATTGAAGCAAACAGCAGCATCGTGAAACTTAGTGTTAGCACTAGACCACTTTGCAGGTCTACCATAACTGTAGTTGCCACAGGTACCATCGTCTTCTCCTTCAGAAGATTTACGATCTACATAAAATAAATCAAGGAATGGATTTCCAGTCCAAGAGTGTATACGGTTGACAGCAGTAGAGTTGTCTCTTTCAGAAGAGAAAACAAGACCGTCTTCGTAGTAAACTGGACTAAAATCATCAAGATTTGAATTGAAGTCAAGATGAGTGATTTCATAGATACCACTATTCTTAGTCATCAACTCTTCTTCATAGTCACAAGCTCTTACTAGGTATTGACCACGAATGTCATCAGGTTTAGCTGCAATAAATTTCGAATACCATTCCTGAGCCATATCGCATTTTCCATTACGTTGAAGTGCTTGGCCATAAAATAAAAGGTGATCAGTTTGTGCTTCAGGAGTACGCACAACCTGGCCATACCAAAATTCCGCATTTTCTGAGTCACTAATCTTTCGGTAAGCTTCAGCAATTAAAATCTTAGCCTCCGAATTGTCGCTGTTATCAAGTACTTGGTTTAACAATTCAATGGCCCCTTTATAATTAAGATCGTCCATGTACTTCTGAGCTTTATTAAGCTTGGAAGACTGAGCAAAAAGACCGCCTGAAAGAATCGTTACCATCAATACCGACAGTAAATAACGCTTTAACATGCTACAAATGTTTTATAGGTTAATGGGACTTTCAATTATTGTGAACTTTTCCCGATTTAAATAAATACTTTTCTTGTGGAGTTATCCCAAACCGCTATTAGACTATCGCAATGGATATGTGAAGATAGGGGGATAGAATATATTACTCCTTTGAGTGTTTGTCAGTTAGAGTTGGAGCAAAAAATTGAAGATAAGAAGGGAAGAGAGGGGATTCAAGCCTCTCTTCCTTTAAATTTTGTATTAATTTATCCTAGAAATATCTAGGCGTAACTGTTTTATTGTTGTTGTAATCAAACTCATATCCTAGGTACAATTCAAATGAACCTGAAGTAGCTTGAGATAATTCTGTAAGTGTATAATCGTATGCCGCACCGATTCTCAATCCATTCTTCAAAAAGTAAGAAGCCCAGATATCAATAGAATCAAATGAACTCGTTTCATCAAAATCCTCAAATGCTGATCTGTATGATAGTCCTAACCAAAGTGTTTGGTAAAAGAACAATGACATATCGATGTCAAACTCAGTAGGTGTTCCAAATTCTTGAAATTGCGCATCCTTTCTAAGTCCGCTCAATAAACTAACATTCTTAATTAAGAATGATGGCTTGAATACCAAATCATCTCCAGAAATAGGAATCGCTGCACCCGCTGTAAGGAAATAATGTCTGTACTGTCTAGCCCATGTTGTTCTTCCATTTCCTGTGACAACATTCTGAGCAAGTTCATACTCCACTAATTGCGGACTAGAAAAACCAGCGTAGAACTTAGGATTGTAATAATAAATCCCTGCACCAAAGTTTGGTAACCATCTGTTAGGGTTTTCGATAAACGCTGGATCAGCACCTATTGCATCTTCAGTTGTTAATCGGGTAAAGTCAGCACGGTAATTTTCTACACCACCTTGCATTCCTATTGAAAGCTTACCATTATCACCAACTGGGATACGGTATGCGTAAGCAAGGTTTAGTCCTAAATTACTTGTAGGGCCTATATTGTCATTAACTAAGTTAAATCCAATACCCACTCTTTCATTCTTCAATGGAGTATGAATGGTAAATGATTGGGTAACAGGGGCTCCATCAATCCCCACCCATTGAGATCGATGTAAAAGTCCTATTGCCATGTGGTCTTTCGAACCAGCATAGGCGGGATTAAACGTTAAACTGTTGAACATATACTTGGTAAACATTGGATCTTGCTGAGCAAATGCAGTCCCGAAGTAAAGTGTAACAGCTAATAGAGTTAATAATTTTTTCATCTAAGCGAAATTTTCAAATTTAAAATTCATCAATTAATAGTCACAAATACTATGCTATTAAATTCGGCTATATTCGGTTTATATTGATAAATTGTATAACTACCTAATAATCAACTATATGCGGTCAAACATATAATTTAATCTTATGTCTTATTTCACGTCACTTAATTATCTATGAACTTGAACATAGCCCGTTCTCACAGTCCCATTGTTCAATTCAAGTGAATAAAAGTAAGTACCATCAGGAAGTACACTTCCTTGCCAAGTACCACTCCAATCATTTTGATATTCAAGTGTCTCAAATACTCTTAGTCCCCATCTGTCAAAAATCCTTAGGACATTTCCTGGAAAATTGTTTATTCCATTGATGGTAAACGTATCGTTTATACCATCTCCGTTTGGAGAAAAAGCATTAAATATTTCAAGATCATCTCCATTGCCTGTCCCTGGACAGTCGATTGTAACATTAACCGTTGCTGTATCACAACCATTAACATTGCAGACTAGATAGTCGAAACTATCATTACCACAGTAATCTTCGTTTGGTATGTAGGTTATAGAGCATCCCTGATTAATTGCGACAGATCCATTTTGTGGACCTAAACCAGTAGATGGGTCAGAAAGAACAGAAAAAAGTATGATATCAAGACCACCAAATTGGTCATTATCACACAGATCTAAGTCAATCTGAGTATTGGGGGAAGTAGAAAGTAAATCATCAGCAAGAATTGGCGTTTGAACGTTATCAACTACAGTAATTATATACGTGACAGTATCACAAACGTTTTGATTATCGCATAAAACGATACAAGCTGTGTCAACTCCAACTGAAGCACCTTCGGCTTCAAGGCATAAAGATACATTATTTATACCAAAATTGACTGAGTTGTTGCTATTTGCCGCACAAATATCTTCAACATTAACATCTATTCCATTAATTTCCGACACATCAAAACAATCGCTATATGTAGTGCCAAGAAATACAGTTTCTTGTATAATTTCTGGTGTAGGTGGTGTTATGGTGACAATAAAGTACTCTGTATGCGTATTTCCAACATTATCTGTAAAAACAACACAAATTTGATCTTGACCAAGCGAATTGGCAGTATAATCAACGCAGTACATCGCATCTAAAGCACCGAAAGTGACATCATTTGATGCTCCTTCGCATCCCATTACTGCACTTACTGCATTGCCGTTAAATACATCTACAAAACAATAACTAGCATCTGTATACACCGGAATCTCTGCAAAAGTAGTGTCTATACTATGCACATTACCATCTGTCACATTTACATATATAAATGTAGTGTCACAAAAGTTAAATTGGTCGCAGTATACGATACAAGCAGTATCTATTCCTACCATCAAAGCATTCACTTCGACGCATGAATTCCCATTGATAAAGGAATAATTAGCGACTGGATTTGCATCTACAGCATGAATATTACTAACACTTTGGGCAAAGCCTGGCAGTTCTGAAAAATCTAAGCAATGCACTTCAGTATCGCCAACCAACAGATCCAAAGTCACCTCATCTGGTTGTGCGCAGCTAACCGCTACTTGAAAAGTATCCAAACAGCCGGAAGCCTGCTCTAGTATTACCACCTCATGAATCCCAGTCTCAAAGCTGAATAGCGTTCCATTTGGCTGGATTCCAAAGTTTATGTCTAGTATAGTTGGTGAGTTTAATAAAAGCATGGTGATAAACATCTGGCTATATTGTGTCCCAGGATTACCTCCTACGATCAATTGTGCACCTGTATTTATTTCCCAGTTCCCTGCTGGATCCCAAAGATTCATAGAATCCACAAGGGCAAACATATCAGGAAATTCACCAGAATACCTATTATTGTTTACAAACCAGCTATCTAATAAATATGGACCCGGCATAGGTACATCAGCATAGCCATAATTAAATATGGTATCAAAATCGCAAGCCTGAACTGTTCCTGCATAAGGAGTACCATTGACTATAAATTGGTAGTCCGATGCTTCTGCAAACGGAATTTCTATGCAAAGTTCTGCCATCCCATCACAGTCATCGATATTCAACTCGAAGAACTCCTCGTCAATTATATCTTCACTAGCAAATCCAATATTTGCTCCTACTAAAAGTGCGAAAAATAATGATAAGAACTTGAAATTCAGCTTTCTACAAGGTTGAAATACTATTCCTAGCTTCTCCATGTGTTTAAATTTTATTTTAAATGTTACTAAGGTTACGGTATATAAACCCGAAAACCATGCCAACAAATTAAAATAAATTATATATGAAGAATAGTGTTATCTATATTAAAACAAGGCTTTTGATTTACCTTATTTAGCGCATTGTGATATCTAAGATGAAGAGAATGCCAAACACGACACTAGCTAAGCCATTGGTGGTAAAAAATGCTAGTCCGATCTTTTTCAAGCCTCCTTTATAAATTACCCAGTGCTGGTATATTATTAACACTGAGAAAATGAAGGTTGCTACCCAATGCAGTGTGCCCAAACTACCATAAAATCCAGTAGACAAGTAAGTAACATAGACGAGTGTCAGTATGCATATGATGTGTACAGTTATAGATAAGACCTTTGCATTCTTTTGACCCAAAAAAGTAGGTATAGAGTTGAGTTGATGCGTATTGTCAAAATTTTCGTCTTGAAGGGCGTAAAGTATATCGAATCCTGCGACCCATAAAAAAACAACTATACCATATATAATAGGTATAATGTAAAATTGATTGGTCACTGCTATAAAGGCACCTACTGGAGCTAATCCCAATCCTAAGCCAAGCACAAAATGGCAAAGTGAGGTAAAGCGCTTGGTATAGCTGTAGCCCAATATCACCAATAGCGCTACTGGAGAAAGATAAAAGCACATAGTGTTTATTAGATAAGCGCAAAAGACAAATGCTAATGAATTGAGTATAACAAAAAGTCTTGCACTGCTTACAGATACTTTACCTGCCGGGATTTCTCGCACCGCAGTTCTGGGGTTCTCTTTATCTATATCTCTATCTACCAGTCTATTGAAGGCCATGGCAGCTGATCTAGCGAACACCATACAGCCCAATACTAATAGAAACTTCTGTAATAAAAAGGGCTGATCAGCCACAAAGTATGTTCCCAAGAAAAAACCAACCAATGCAAAGGGTAAGGCAAAGATAGTATGACTAAACTTTACTAGAGATAGATAATTCTTGATTGGCGATGCTGACATTAAAAGTGTTGCTACATAAAAAAACCTGCAATGAAAATGATTCACTGCAGGTTTTGTTTATCAAAGTGATAATAAATTCACCTTAATGGAATATTAGTTACTAGGTGCAGTAGTTGCTGCAGCTGCTGGATTCACCTCCCCTTTCAAGTAAATGAAAGATTGTGGTGGATTTGTGTTTGCAGTAATAGTAACTTTTTGATTACGCTTACCTTTCTTGTTCTTAGAGTTGAACTCAACGATAATCTCACCGTCTTCACCTGGTGGGATTGGTTCTTTTGGCCACTTTGGAACAGTACATCCGCAGCTACCTTTAGCGTTGCTCAAGATTAATGGCTCATCACCAGTATTCTTAAATGAGTAAGTGTGAGATACCTTCTCTCCTTCATCAACAGTTCCGAAATCAAACTCAGTAGCGTCAAAAGACATTACTGTAGTAGGACCAGTAGGTGCTGCTGCCTCAGGTGCAGGTGCATTTGGTTTATCTGCTACTGCAGTTGCAGGTGGATTAGTTGTCATAGCTGCTTTACCGTCAGCCGCTTTATCACTAGCACAAGACACTACCATAGCGCCCATTAGCAAGATAAACAGACCAGAAAAAAATGATTGCTTCATCTTAAAATAATTTTTGATTTTAGTTAAGTCCATAAAAAATTAAAGGACAAAAATAATGTAATTAATTAAATATTAAAATCTAAGTCAAGGAATTGTCCTTAGACAGTAAAACCGACATATCGGCGATTTGTTTAAGTAATACTCCTTGAAGTACAAATACAAAGATAAGTCACTCAGCAAGTTTTAGCTGTTAATCAGTTACCAAGCCTTGTTAATAGGCTGTTAATGACCATTTGCAATTGACTTCGCCGTCTTAAAGTACTGATTTAAAACAATTTATAAAAATAAGCTTTATTTTTTAAGCATATCGAGAAAGTCAGCAAGTGGCCTTGCATTAAGGCAAGCTTCTGTTGTCAAACCTCCCTTTCTAGCAGACGCCACTCCAAAGGTGATATCGTCTATCCCATTTATACTATGAGCGTCGGGATTGATACTGATCCTAACCCCTTTTTCCATACAGTACGGTATCCAACGCCAGTCTATATCGAGGCGATGAGGATTTGCATTCAACTCTATACACACCTTATTGGCAGCACAGGCGTCTATTACTTTTTTGTGATCAAGCGGATAAGCCCTTCTGGACAATAGCAGTCGGCCAGTAGGATGTCCCAGTATTGAGGTTGATGGATGCTCGACGGCTTTAACGATCCTAGTGGTCGCTTTCTCTTCATCCATTTTTAGATTGGAGTGTACGCTAGCTACTAGGAAGTCAAGTTGATCCAATACATCTTGCTCATAGTCTAGGCGGCCATCATTCAATATATCCGATTCTATACCTTTCAAGATGGTGATACCTTCAAGGGATTGATTCAGCTGATCGATTTCTTCCATTTGCTCCAAAAGTCGATCAGGCTTTAGTCCATTTGCATAAAATGCAGTTTGCGAGTGATCCGTTATACCTATATAGGTATAGCCTTTTTCCTTGGCAGCCTCTGCCATTTGTTTCAGTGTATGTATCCCATCGCTATAAGTAGTATGACTATGAATGACCCCTTGAATATCTTTTTCTTCAATGAGCTCGCCTTTCAATTTCGTTCCATATAATTCTCCTTCACGCATCTCGGGTACGAAATAAGGTAGACCTATTTTCTTAAACAGAGCAGCTTCATCCTCAAAGTTGCCCATTGGCAAGTCTCCTACCTGTTCCCTAAAGCTTTCAGAGGCACTGGTATAGAACCAACTAGACACAAAGTCAGCTTCGTCGACCAAATATAAAAGCACCAGCAAACCGTTTTCATTCTTCGCTTCCACTACGCCTTCTTCTTCGCTGATAATCTCCAGCAAGCCTTCCTCATATATTTCTTCCGCAAGTTCGGAGTCGCCAATCAAGATTTCAATCTTATCCAAAGTGTTGCACTTTCTTCTGATAGCCCCGGTCAATTCTACTTTAGTGCCCGTGTATATATACCTTAAGTCTTCAAGCAACTGTTCCGCCACAGCAATAACAGACCCATAGCGAAACTTGTCTTGAGATTGAAAATAGTACTCGATCTTTTGCTTGATATCCTCCTGCGTTTTCAGACCAAATCCTTTGTATTGAGATAAGCGATTTTCATTACAAGCATAGAGCAACTCCCCTACTGTCTCTATTTCCATATCCTCCCAAATCGTTTTTATTTTTTTGGGCCCGAGCCCTTTGATGCTTAGCATGTCTATGATGCCGGGAGGAGTTATCTCTGCATATTTTTGATAGGTGCTGAGTGTTCCTGTTGTTAAGAGTTCAGTTATTTTGTCTTTGATCGCTTTACCTACTCCAGAGATTTGGCCTATTTCATTTTCATCCATTTCAGCCAGTGGCCGATCCAACCTTCGAAGATTTACATAAGCTGTATTATAAGATCTTGTTTTGAATGCGCTCTCATTATGCAACTCCATGATGGCTGCCAGATTTTTGAACACTCCAGCTATTTCTTTATTTGTCATGTATCCACTTTAGAGAGGCTAATTTAGGAATTTTGTTTGTTCCGTTTTATTTTTTGGGCATATCCTCTTCCTTCGCTGAAGCTGCGGCAGAGGACCGGGTCGTCCAGTGGTCCATGTTCATTCCCGTCCTTCCTTTCAGTACGGACTGCTTCACCCGATGAAAAAATCGGGTTCGCACACTTCCCACCCCTTATGCGGGTTTTGTTTTAGCAGTAAGTTCTTACATTGTAGGATAGAAATGAGGAATGGTAGTTTTAAAGAAAAAATGGATGCTGGGACTTATCAATATCAGCTATGCGTAAGTAATCTTCTCTTAAATCATGAAGAATAATGGAAAGGTAATCGCATCCTTATTGAATACGGAAAAGATATCTTAGGTGGCCATCTTTTAGAGCCCATTTGTCACGATTTTCAAAAAGGAAAAACCGCGCCAAATGGAATCTATTACACATTTTAATAAGGATAGTTAGCCCTGGTCTTTTACTTATAAACCAAGTCGATGGTGCTAAATAGATCTTGCGCCAATAACTGTTTAAATTTCATACTATGAAAGATTCTATTCCTAATATGGTTAGTCCATAATCTTAGGAATTGTAAAATCGTCTTGATATCGGCCTTTAACGTTTTTTGGAGGCGGTCTTTTCTTTACATATCATTTAGTTCCTTATTGAGGCTTCCTTTTTTTGTCCAGTGGTCGATGAGGGGGACAAGTCAGCAGCTAGAACAGCAGTTGTCAAGCCTTCTGCAAGAAAGATCATTCCTACGGCTACTTCCGCTATCAAGTCTACTATTGAAGAATTGTGTTTATTTGCTTGCCCCCCAAAATTTTTCGAAGATATTTTTTTCATCATATTCAATTTAAATTTGGTATTCTAAGTTTCAATAATTCTGTTTGGGGGATTAATTCGTACAATACCAAGATTAATTACCAAAATAACAGTAGAGGATAGTAAAATCTCCATAATTTATTGCCTATAGTATTGTACAATGCAATATCAGCAATACTTGGATTATAGTTCGTAACTAATGTTACCATGTCACTATCGGCAAATAAAAAAGTCTATTAAAGGACTTTAACAATTAGAAAAAGATAGGAATTCTAAGGAATAAAGGACTTATGCTGAAAATTTTAAGACTTCCACTTGATTTCGATTTGTAGAAATCTTGTTATCAAGGATTAGTTTTTTGATGAGTCTAGAGACCACTACTCTAGATGTATTGAGATCCTTGGCAATCTGTGCGTGTGTGATTTCAAGTTCTGCTGAATTGAGCACCATGGCTCTATCCTTAAGATATTTGAATACTCTTTGTTCCATATTATGAAATGCCAAAGTATCAATAGTTTCTAGCATCTCTTTTAATCTCGAATTGTAACTGTCAAGGACAAATGCTCTCCATGACTTATACTTGATCAACCATTCATCCATACGCTGTATGGGTATCATATATATTATAACTGGCGTTTCGCTGATAGCTCTAATTTCGCTCCTTTTTCCACCAACGCAACAGTTCATAGTCATGGCACAAGAGTCTCCTTTTTCAAGATAATACAATAAGTACTCACGCCCCTCATTGTCTTCATCAACAATCTTAATGGCACCGCTCAATATCAATGGCATGTGCGTAAGTTCGTCTCCCATATCAATCATGCAGACACCCTTATCCACCTTTCTCACTAGTCCGTCCTTGAGAATTTCTTTCAGTAGTTCTTCTTCAAAAATATAATCGTATTGCTCTCTCAGTAAATCTTCCATCTTAGTCTTACTCTTGTGGTTTCTTAAAAATAAGAAATTCAAATGACAAGAAGAAATCCGCACTAGGGAGATAGCAAGAGCAACGACTCCTTACTCATCAGGCAACACCTCTTTTACTCGACCTACTTCGCCTGTATCAAGCATGACCTTGATGCCATGTGGATGCTGTTTTGAATTGGTCAGAATGCGCTTTACCAATCCTCGAGTCAAATCCCCACTTCGTTGATCTTGCTTTTGCACAATATCTACTAATGCACCAAGCCTAATATTGTCTCTATACTGACCATCTTTTATATTGTCCATAATAGTTTTTTCGATCTTCATTTTTATAATAAAACGCTAATTTATATTTTTGCATAAAACAATATCGTAATATGAAAAATTATATAATTTTTGGATTGATGGGAATGCTTGCTTTATTATTCAATTGTGGCGGGGGTGCCAACTCAGCCCCTACACCGACTGCTGGGACAGGAGATTTTTCAGGATTCAATATAACTCCATTTTCAAATGCTAATGGTTTAGAGTTGGCAAAAGCTTATAATGATAAAACAGGAAGCATTACCAGTGAGGGACCTATTGCAGGAGGAATGCGCGAGGGTACTTGGATAACTTATCATACCGGTAGAGATACAGGTAAAATAAAAACCATTACCAATTACTACAAAGGCCAAAAAACAGGAATAGAATTAGAGTTGGCAACCAACGGATCTGTAAATAAGCGAGTAGATTTTGATGGAGGCGTAATTAATGGAATTTATGCAGAATACAAATACAATAGACCGCTAAAGTACGCTGAATATACACAGGGTAAATTGGATGGTGTTTATAAGACCTTCTATAGTAATGGAAAGCTTCAGCAAATGACAGAATACAAAGATGATAAGAAAGAAGGAAAGAGTGTATTCTACAATGAAGAAGAACAAATCATCATGGAGTATGTCTATAAGAATGGCGATCAAGTGTCTGGAGGAAAAGTGACGCCTTCTCCGACTACAGCCCCAAAGTAAAACGCCATATAAGAAAAATAAAATCTAAAATTTAAAGCCCTTTGTGATCACTTGCAAAGGGCTTTTATATGTGTATACAAATGGCTTTGTACTGCGCTTCACATACGATCAATGTCTTATGATTTAGGATTTTAATTATTTGTATAGTTTGATGTGACTACCCATTTGATAGTAGATATATAAAATAGTAACACATGATCAATAGAATTATATGTTAAGATTATTTTCTAAAAAACCCTAAAAACAAAGGCTTACAACGTTTTTGAAAATTTGTATCATGTCATTATTAGATAGCGACAATATACTTGGCACATTGTTGGCATATTGATCAGTGTACAAATAGTACATCCCCTCAATAGTACATCCCTCAGTACTAGAATACCCCTCTCATAAAATTGCCAAGAATACCAATTTAATATCTCCCCCACTTTATTTATTTGAGAATTAAAAAAAGTATTGAGAAATGTTACGATTACAAAGTTTACTAATGCTATGCTTGCTACCCATGCTTGCAATGGCCCAAATCAATTACACCGCAAACGATCAAGTACCTGAGTACAATGAAGAGTTTGGTTATGGTACCAACATGGGTTACAATCCACCTTACACTGACGAACAAATAGCAGAGATAGCTATAGGTTTAGATTCTGATGGCATCCATGGTGCTGGGGTGAATACTTTAAGACCTGGTTTATGGGAATTTTTCCTAGAAGCTTGGGGATACGATATCCGTACGGATGCATTTGACTACTACGGAGAGTTAGGAATGAAAAATAATGTTGCCATCGTTGGATATCCATCAGATGAGCACAGAGACAAGACCGTACATTGCGAAACAAACGACTCCAAAGTATTTGACAATCTTTGGGAGCCTATTTGGGATGATGGATCTGACGGAACTCCTGTCAACGAAGAAAATTATTTAGCAAATTATCTTTACAAGTTGGTTCCATTATATGGAGACAATATCAAATTTTACGAAATTTGGAATGAACCTGACTTTGATTATGGAGGAAATGCTTGGAAGCCTAGAGGCGTAGAAGGTAACTGGTATGAAAATGATCCAGATCCTTGTTCATATGCGCTTGGTGCACCAATATGGTACTACGTAAGAATGCTAAGGGTAAGTTATGAAGTTATCAAACATCACAATCCGGATGCATTAGTTTGTACTGGAGGTGTAGGATTTCCTTCTTTCATGGATGCGGTATTGAGATATAGTGATAACCCAGATGGTGGAAAAGTTACACCAGAGTATCCACTACGTGGTGGTGCATTTTTTGATGTATTGAGTTTTCACTCATACCCACACCTTGAAGGTATACGTACATGGGATCTAGAGACAAATGATTTCAAATACGAAAGGCATTCTGACAAAGCTGCACAGCTTTATGTACAAAAGAAGAGAGATTTCGAGAACCTACTTGCGGACTATGGTTACGATGGAGATACTTATCCAGAGAAAATTTACATCACAACAGAGTGCAATATACCTAGAAAGAAATTTAAAGATCATATAGGTTCTGAAGAGGCATCTAGAAACTTCAACATGAAAGCCTTAGTACTATCTCATAAAGAAGACATCAAGCAGTATTATATCTATAATATAGCAGAAGATGGTATTCCAAATGACTATAGCCCAGAGTTTAACTTCATGGGACTGTACGAGCCAATCATGAACAGGGAGGTATACACGCATGAATATACGCAAGGTGGTATTGCCTTTAAGACTACCTCTGAAGTACTAAGAGGATACAAGTATAATCCTGAAAAAACACAGGAGCTAATCGAATCGATTGAGTTTTCTGAAGGAGCAGTATTTGAAAATGAAGATGGAGAGCTTATTATATCTGCTTGGGCAGAAACTCGAGTAGATGAGAGCGAGGAAGCTTCTTCTGTGCTGAACTTAAAAGGTAAATATTTTAATGCTACTACAAAAGTAATGTACTGGGATTTCTCAATTACAAAAGAAAAGTACCCTTTAACTAGCAGACTATTTGACCTTAATGCAACACCAGTATTTATTCATACTATTCCTAGTGAAACCACAGATACTTCATCTCCTATACCATATGCAGACCCAATCTATACAGACCCTGTTCCAGTAGAATTTGAGAATCTTACTACGTTCCCAAATCCTGTTGTAGACTTTGTAACTATATCGTTAAAAGATATGAGTGGAGTAGAATTTAGAATATTTGATGGTCTAGGTAAGTTGATTAATCTACCAATAGATAAGTCTGATGTAAATGCAACAATACAGACCAATAGCTTGGCTGCAGGAATTTACTTTATTGAACTAAAGAAAGGAGACGTAACGTACGCAAAGAAAATCATAAAATCAGAATCTAACTAGTATCCTGTATTAACTAGCCAAAGAACGGTACCATACAATTAGTAATGTGGTACTACCCAAAAAACACCATTGAGCTAAGACTTGTAAAAAGTCTTAGCTCTTTTTTTTGTATTTTAGATGCAAGAACAAAGTAAATAGAATATTATTGTGATAAATCTATTTGACGCATTAAACCTCATAAAAATATGACATTCGATTTTAAGGATAAGGTGGTTTTAGTAACAGGAGGTACTAGAGGTATAGGTAAAGCCATTTCACTCGCATTTGGCAAGGCAGGTGCTAAAGTGGCTATGGTCTATTATAGCAATGAAGAAGAAGCCCAAGCCACTCAATCACTGATGAAAGGAATGGAATATCATGCGATCAGAAGTGATGTAAGTAGACCTGAAGAAGTAAGAAAAATGGTAAATGATATCACCTTTAAGTATGGTCGTATTGACATTTTGATAAATAATGCAGGAGTATATATTCCACATGAAATAGATAAACTCTCATACAATGAATGGCAATATAAATGGGAAAAAACAATCTCTGTAAATCTAAATGCTCCCGCTAATATTTGTTTTTGTGTGGCCAACTATATGATGCATCAAGGCTCTGGTAAAATCATTAATATCACTTCTAGAGGTGCTTATCGAGGTGAACCAAATCATCCAGCATACGGTGCCGCTAAAGCGGGGCTCAACTCCTTGACCCAATCTCTAGCAAAGAAGTTGGCAACCTATAATATTTTTGTCGCTGCACTTGCTCCCGGATTTGTAACAACGGATATGGCTAAGCCTTACTTAGATGGTGAAAAGGGTAAAGAAGTTAAAGCACAAAGTCCTTTGAATAGAGCAGCAACACCTCAAGAGATCGCTCGGGCTATCTTATTCTTATCTAGTGATGGGATCGACTATATGACTGGTTCTATTATAGATATGAATGGCGCTTCCTATTTTAGATGAAAAATCCAACAAAGCAGAATTAACTACTTGTTGGATTTAGTGTAATAGCTTTATATTTCTCGTTCTACGAAATATAATATAAAAGCTGCTATTGAAAAACAGCTTATGGGATGGCCACTGCGATTACCGCATTCGCATCGTTTATTGTTTTAGAATCACCATCATCAGAGAAAACTCTACAAGAAAATTGGCAAGTTACCTTTACTGTTGCTTGCCCATCTGCATTTTCTATAAAAGGTTCAAGTGATAGAATCTCAAAAGAAGCTCCTTCTGTTTGCTCACCTTTGGCAGAGCTAAAGAGTACTCCACTTTCATCATACATTTCAAACTCAAAAGTTTGTAAAGCAAGATCTGAGCCTTGCGCAATTCTCTTTTCAATGTTGTAATCAAAATCAGCATCATGGTATATCACTTGGTCTAAGACAGGATCATACTTAATCTCCATACTGGTTTTAGTCCTAGATCCATTTGTTTGATTAAGAAACTGTTGATCATTATTTATTCTTTTACCATTTCCGATACGTAGCGGCAGTTCCGTTTTTAATTGATCTGGAAATGTAGTCAAGCCTCCTGATAAATCATCTATTGCCCAAAAAGTCTGTTCTAAAGGCGGAAAATCTGATTCAGAATGTATCAATTCTATTAGGACAGAATCCTCTTCTATTTGAGTAACTCTGAAAGAAGATTTTACTCCATTGATACTTTCATCTAAATGAATCTGTTGTTCTGAAAACGATCTCAGACCAGTAGCTTCATCAATAATGGTTAGTATGGCAGAATCTCTTTCGTTATCATCAATATTTATAATAAATATATCTGACAAATCATTTTGGAGGTGGTTTTCTGTATTTATTTTCCAAGTGAATAAAGGATCTTGAGCTTGCGTATTGATATTCATATGCAACTCAATTGCATCTTGAGTTGGTGCTAGATCATATTTATACTTATATGATTTTGGGCTCAAGGATTGGTTTACATTCACAGATTCCGCTTCTGCTTCAAAGTTTCTAAATTTAAATCGATATGCGTTTTGACAGTTATCGGCACAATCATCTGTAGCAAGTAATCCTTGAAAAGTAAACACTTCATCTTGATCCAAAAGATAATCCGTGTGGTTGAATATGTCCTCCTCTCCTGCGATCACTTCTAGATCAGTATTGTCAATATTCATTTCCAATCTAAACACTGGATCGGAATTCTCACCACCGTTATTCTCCGGCAACTCAAGAATATTTCTCTCGCAAGCTGAAAAAGTAGCTGCGATAATCAGTATTGAAAATATTTTATAATTCATTATGTTCATAAGTATATATGTGTGCGTGTTTTAAGGGTATATTTTAAAACAATTTATGACTTAATTGTAATCCAAAATAAAATGCATTTGGTGCAATAATATCAGGGCTCAATTGAGTCAGTCTATCAGAGAACTGATTTCGCAATCGATATCTAGCTTGTAAACCAATCGCTAGTCGCTTGGTCAAGTATCTATCGTATCCAATCATTATTTCAGCATTGTGTCTGTTAAAAGTCTCAGAAGATAACCATCCAGACTGAATCTCATTTATTTGACTCGTTCCTTCTTTCTGTAGAATAGAACCCGTAATGCCATCTAAGTAAACATAAGCTGCTCCGATAGATATTTTATTTTTTAAGAATCTCTTCGCAATAGCGTCATTCAAATCAAAAGATTTGTTACCAAATGAATAAGAAAGCATCAATGGAAAATGGATTGATATCACCGTTTCAGATTGCAAACTATAAGCTGAAGATCTCAACCCGAATCCAAACTCATTAACTACGCTTTCTTCTACTGTTGATTCAGCCAAGTCTTGAATCTGGTATTTTGGCTGGAAAGCAAGGCTCCAATTTTTATTGAAATGGTATCCAAATTCAACTCCAGCCTCAGAGTCCATAAAATTAAATGGAATCAATGCTGCACCGGCTCTCAATCCAAAGTACCAATTATTTTTGGCAGGTTGATTCGAGGTAGGGTCAGGCAGGTTATTCATCACCGGTAATAGATTTACAAAATCTAAGGTATTTTCATTTGGTCCTACCAGATCTTGCAAAAGGTAAATTGGCAACAAGGATATATTTATATTTTGTCTTACTGATGTAGTACCAATATCAGAAAGCTGAGGGGTAGCTTGTGCAACAATATTTGGATTAATATATGTTGTAGTGGGTATATAATTTGTTGTAGTGGTACTCGCTACCCCTTGAGTATTACTGAGAATTGTATTTTTATTATTAGATTTTTCAGCTTGTTTTCTAAAGATTTTTATGTCCTTAGGATTGCTAGCTGAAGATTTTGGGGGTAATGCAATCGGTTTATCGGCTTTTGAAATTGGAGTTTTTGTAACGGTCAATTCTTCTGCGGTTATGTTAGACTGCGTCTCATCAGAAGCTTGTGCAATGGTCTCTATTTTAGTGTCTTTTATTTCAAAATCTCTTGTTTTAGTTGCATCAGGTGATATACTGTTTTCATTGCTATATTTTCCAAGCTGATAAGCACCAAGTCCAACTAGCATGAGTAGGCCTAGAGCCGCAAAGAAAAAGCCAAATCGTCTTTTCTTCTTGCTTCGTTCTTGCTCTTCGATCAAAAGACGAGCATCTTCCCAAGCGCTTTCATCATACTCGAAAGATCTTTGTTGAAGTTTGTTTTTAAAAAAATTGTCTAATTGATTACTCATTTATTATATCACTTTTTGTGAATTCATTTGTTGATTGATTAGTTCTTGCAATTTTTTTCTTGCTGAACTAACATGCCACTTTGAAGTCCCTTCGCTTATATTCAGCAATTTGCAAATCTCTTTGTGACTATAGCCATCAATAGCAAATAGGTTGAATACTTTTTTGGTAACAGGAGGAAGTGTTCTAATCATCGCTTCTAAATCAGATGCATCGAACGCTTTATCCGCTTCATTATAATCTATTCCATCTGGCACCTGTTTTTCATTAAAATCGGTGTATTCTATTAGTTCCTGGACTTTTCTATCTTTTCTAAACTCATCGATGACATGGTTGATCATGATACGCTTAATCCAGGCTTCAAATGGTACTTTGGGATCGTATCGGTCTAGGTTGTTTAAGATTTTCAGAAAACCCGCATTGACTGAGGATTTTGCTTCATCTCTATCTACTTTATATCTAACACATACACTCATAAGGATACTGTAGCAGTTTTTATGCAAACTGAACTGAGCTTTCCTATCGCCGGCTAGGCAATCTTTTATGAGCGAATTGTTTACCTTCATTTTTAATGGTTAGCTGGGTAAATTTTTCAATTTTCCTAGCTAAGTTTTTAAAAAAAAGCCCTGTCGGGTTTCCCTCCCCGACAGGCTTTCGAAATTGCTTATTTGAAAACATTTTTAAATCGGTTATGAGCATTAATCTCATGAATACTCAGCTCTCTTATAAGGTAAACGGTTTATGGAATGTTGGTAATCGGTTTATCTTTATTATTATTAATCGAATTGTATCTTTCTTTCACTGATACACACGAGAAAAAGAGAACTGAGGTTGGGTTGATTTAAAAATTTATTTACATAATTTTAGTTATAATATTTAATAGCTTCTTAATCAGTTACTTTGAGAATGAATTAAAAATTAAAAAATTAAAAAAAGAATTCATCATTACTTTAGTCCATGGATTAAGTTTGGCTTGAACCATAATTTAATGATTTTCTGGGTTCAAAGTGCTCATAACATAAAATTTATGAATGAATAAACTGCCTTTGAATACTTTATATTGTATTATGATGGACAAGCGCTGTGCAGTAGTGCCGATTTTTTATCGGCAGACTCGAAGATTTGTCAGCCTATTTTCAGGCTGGGAATCGAAGAGGCCGAGTGAATAGCGAGCTACGAAACATAGCGACCCCGCTCCTTTGCGGGGATGGCCCAAAAAAAGAATAAAAAATAGACAAATCTTAGCCTTAAATGGGCTGGTAAAAATATCAATATGAATAAACCATTGGCTGAACGCCTTAGACCGAAAACGCTTGATGAATATGTGGGACAAGCGCATCTAGTAGGGCCAGATGGTGTGCTCAAAAGAGTGATAGACTCAGGCCATGTTCCTTCGTTTATCATGTGGGGCCCACCGGGTGTAGGGAAGACGACTCTGGCATTTATAATTTCGCAAACTTTGGATAGACCGTTTTTTAGTTTGAGTGCAATCAACTCTGGAGTAAAAGATATCCGAGAGACAATAGCCAAAGCTAAGTCAAAGCAGTTTTTTAATCGCGCGAATCCTATTTTGTTCATAGACGAGATCCATCGATTCAGTAAATCCCAACAAGATGCTCTCTTAGGCGCCGTCGAACAAGGTGTAATAACGCTAATCGGTGCTACTACTGAGAACCCTTCCTTTGAGGTAATCTCTGCCCTACTCAGTCGTGCACAGGTGTACATCCTCAAACATCTAAGTAAAGAAGAACTGATTGAGATCTTGGATCATGCGATAAGTGAGGACTTGTTTTTGAAAAACAAAGAAGTAAAAATTGAGGAGTACGATGCGCTGCTTCAATTCTCTGGTGGGGATGCAAGGAAGTTGCTAAATGTACTTGAAATAGTTGTCAATGCAAATACCGACAATAAGGTGATTGAGAATGATCTGGTCAAGCAAATCATACAGGAAAATATAGTGCTCTACGATAAGGCTGGTGAGCAGCACTATGATGTCATCAGTGCATTTATTAAATCAATAAGGGGAAGCGACCCAAATGCAGCGGTATATTATCTGGCTAGAATGCTGGCTGGCGGAGAAGATGTAAAATTCATAGCTCGTCGCCTTCTTATCTTGGCATCTGAAGATATCGGGCTGGCTAATCCAAATGCGCTTTTGATGGCTAATACTGCTATGCAAGCTGTACAAACAGTAGGAATGCCTGAATCTCGTATCATACTGAGTCAAGCGACCATCTATCTGGCTAATTCCGCTAAAAGTAATAGTGCATATATGGCTATCAATAAAGCACAAGCCTTGGTCAAAGAAACGGGTAATCTCCCAGTACCACTTTCACTAAGAAATGCGCCTACCAACTTGATGAAAAAAGCGGGGTATGGCATGGGGTATAAATATGCGCATGACTATCCAGGCAATTTTGTGGAGCATGAATTTATGCCTGATGATATATCCGGTACTACGCTATATCATCCAAGTAACAATACCGCAGAAAATAAAACCAATGAAGAGTTAAAAAAGAAATGGAAGAAGTACTACGGTAGCTAAAACATAAGCTAGCTCTCTAAAAATCGCTAAGATCTAGGGAAATAAGAAGTGAACATGAAGGTCTAAATAGATGGTGTATATTCCAATATCTAAGCATAAAACTTAGGAGTATGGCATCTTATGCTAGCAATAATGTAAGTGATAATGCCTCTTCCCATCGCAAATCTATACTGGTAATGGAGACCAAAAACTAACATTTAAAGGGCCGGCTAAATCTAAGTCATTGAATAGCAGCACCTCAGCAAGAATTAGCTACAATATAGCAAGCTTGAAACTAGAGTGAAACCAAACTTTAAAATAAATTAGTAAAGTCTAGATTAAGTTTGAAAATACAGGCTTTACTTGCTTTTATTTTCATAAATTTACGCTGTTTATGAATCTAAATAGTCAAAATTACTTTTAACATAAGTAGTTGATTATTAAGTTGGCAAAGAGAATTGTAGCAGAACCCTTTTATGTTGCTAAAATGTCTTAATCCAATTGTATAGACTAACACACTCGAATTAATTGAGACCTTTATTATGAGTAACATTGCCTTTTTGGAGTTGAAGTATGGAAACATCAATGGTGGATATCCAAATTACTTCGTCATAAGTGACATCTCCCTTTTAGTTTTTGATCAAGAAAGAAACAAAATTTTTGTAGAAAGCTTTTCAGTTAACGAAGATATTGATGTAGTCTTTGTTAATACTCGTACAGATGAATTGGGACATACCCTTGCAAGGTTGAAATATGTAGTCAACCTAAAGACTAGAAAAAAGGCTCGTTTTGATGAAGAATTGAAACACGATAAAGAGGCACTCGATAAGATCTTCTATAGAAGCCGCGGAATAAAAAGACACGTACAGAATTTCTTTTATAAAGTTTTTAAGAAATATAGAATAGACAAGATCATCACCTTTGATGGTCGCAGAGATATTTTCTTATGTGAAAGATCGGGTGCTGACTTTAGAGGTATGGAGATCTTCGATCTACAAAAAGCGCTTAATCAAGAGTGCAACTATTTGTTTTCTTTGAATAAGCTCGCAGTGATCACCAATTTTGAACAGAATCATACTGCGCTGAAGTCTACCAATATTGAATACTTCATGCACCCTATAGCGGCAAAGCAAGTAAGACCTAAGACGGCTGCATTCGATGCGGCTAGGTTACTGATGGCTCATCAAGAATTTATGCTCCATAGAGATGATTTCATGATGAAGGCTGCATTAATATTGAATAAGATTCAGCTGAAGCAGAAAGAACGCCAAGCAGCAGAAAAAGCGGCCAAAGCAGCGGCGGCGGCAGCAGCTAAAGAAGCTAAGCCTGCTGAAGAGACTGCTAATCCAGACGCCAAGTAAACCTACCCTAACTCAAATATAAGCTCTTGGGAAATTATACCCTCAATGATATAGCTAAGATGGATCGTAGATTCAGAGCCAATCTTATCAATGCTGTATCTGGTATAAAATCTGCCAATCTTATTGGCACCTGCAATACAGACGGTCAAACTAATTTGGCCATTTTCAACAGTGTACTTCATATTGGATCCAACCCACCCTTAATGTCTATTCTGGTTAGGCCTAATTCCGTAGAGAGACACACTTATGAAAATATAAAGTCAACCGGTTACTTTACGGTCAATGCAGTTAACAAGAAACTAATAGAACGAGCGCATCAAACCTCTGGAAAGTATCCAAATGGCGTAAGTGAGTTCATCATTTGCCAGATCAAGCCTACATTCTCAGATATACACCCAGCTCCGTATGTAGCAGAAAGTTATATCCAGATAGGATTAAAGATTGAAGAGGAGCATCATATAAGAAGCAATCAGACCATCTTAGTGGTAGGCCGTATAGTCGAACTAAACATCTCTAAAGATGTGGTAACAGAAGATGGGCATTTAGATTTAAGCCAATTAGACATCATAGGCGTTAACGGCTTGGACACTTATGGACAAGCAAGCAAATGGAAAAAGATGCCTTATGTCAGTTCTGCTTCTATACAATAAGGCGTCCCATTATTGAGATTAAAAATCATTGAAATATCTCACAGCATTTCTATTATTTCCGTCCTGTATTTCATTTGCATTAAGGTAATCCTTCCCTACAATATCTCTTTGGTCGATATTTTTGTAAAGCTTAACGACCCAAGTAGGATCGTTGATTTCTCCTCTACAATTAGAGTGCAAAAGCTGATACTGACCAGCTGCATAGGAAGGATTATAAAAGAGAAACTTCACGTCTGATTGTCCAGTAAATGGAAATTGATCGTAGAACCATATTTCATAAGGAGCAGACTCTGGTTCATCTGAAACAGAAATCATATTAGTAGGTCGACCGTACTTCAAGAATATAAAACCTCTATCCGACTCAAAGCCGTGACCAAGGCCAGAATTAAATTGATTGTCTACTGCTCTAGCCACCACCATGTATTTATCATAGGCTTCCTTAGGCTTGTTTGGGTCCTTATTGGCCCAAAAAGTAAACAGTCTTGATTTCAATTTTACAGGATCTTCATTGGCAAGAATACCATTCAGTATTTTTGCATCTGTACTACTGATTAATGGCATGATGGCTCTGAGACTATAAATCAAATCATCTTTGCTTAGGTCCTCTACAAAAGTCGTAGTAATATCGAAAGACTCTGATTCTTCAAATTTAGGTTGAACATATGGATTGAGGCGTTGAAATGGAATAGCCTTTTGGGCTAAAACCTGATCGCCGTCTTTCACGTGAACACTCAAGATGTAATTTCCCGAAGCTAAAGGTGCAATATCGATAGGCATCATCAAAATTGCATTTTCTGCCGTTTTCTTTGTTTTATGCCCTATAACAACTTCTTTATTATTAGCAAGCTTACTATCTTGAGTGATAGAATAGCTTACTACAAAAGTCTTTTCTTCTAGTAGATTGGTATTGTATATCTCATTATAGAAAAAGAGTGTCTCCAGATTTTTGTTGTAAAAATTAAACGGAGTTGGCTCCATAAAATATCCATTCTTTACAAAAGCAGATGGTTCAGTTGCGCCTTTGCAAGATGTCAAAAGTTGAATATCAGAAAGGGCTACTTTTGATTCTGTATAATCAATTTTGAATACATCAGATTTGAAAGTACCTTGATTTTCCAATTTGTTTTGATCTATAACGGTGACCTCCATCTGATACTTTCCGGGACTCAATCCATACCTTTTCAAATCCATAAAATCAGATGGTTCCGCACTCAGTGGACCATTAAGTAAGAATTTATCAAACTGGACGATGTTACCATCTTGCTTAAATAAAATGGTGACTTCAATGCTAGATTGAATTTGTGGTCCAATATTCTTTTGCTCCAAAGTAGACCCTACGGCATATAGATACACTTCGATATAATCTGATTTGTCACCTTTAAAAGTGGCATAGGAAACGCTTATATCTAAAGCATAGAGGCTAAAGGAAAAGATAAGGCAAAGAAAGGATAGGATTAACTTCATATTTTAAACAGATTATTAGTAGCTATCTTACTTAAATAAAATTAAGATTTGAGTCCACCAGCATTTAAAATTAAGGAAATTTGGAATTAAAGTGGGAAAAGAACGCTAAAAAGTCAGGTTTCTAGGGCAATTGACAGTCAGAAGACCTATTGTTTCTTCTCTGATTTGAGTAGAACCAACTCAAATTTGTGAATTTTTCTCATTACCATATTGAATGTAAGCGTATCAATGCTGTTAACATGAAAATCCAATTTATTCTGTTCTTTAGCACCATCATATAAAATCGAATTGTTTTCAATCTTATATTCTGTCACTACTTGCTCTCCTGTAAGGTTAGTAGAAATGACTCCTAAAGAATCAAATTCAAAATAGGTACCCTGAAGTGAAGGTGCTGGTTTCCCATTTCTTTTGGCTTCAACCAATTCCCAGTATCCCGGCAGTACTTTGTCTATAGCGAGTGGGTCTTCCTTCGATTCTCCTACACAAGAGAGGAAGAGGCATATGGTACTAAAAAAAGTAAAAAATAAAATGCGAAACTTCATAAAACAATTATGCACTTTCAAGCTCTAACAATGTAATTTCTGGTAATATACCGACTCTACCGGGATATCCCAAAAAGCCTAGACCTCGATTTACGTAAAGGTACTGATTTCCTTCTTTGTATAGACCCGCCCATTTTTTATAAACGAATTGTATAGGGCTAAATTTGATAAATCCTGGGATTTCAATTCCAAATTGCATCCCATGGGTATGACCAGATAATGTTAAGTCGACATCCTTGTATTTTGCGGTAACTTCCTTATCCCAGTGAGAGGGATCATGAGATAATAATATCTTCATATCACAATCAGGGCAATTTCTTGTCGCTTTTTCCATATCTCCGTATACACTAAAGTGCACTTTGCCACTGATATTTTCAACACCGATAATGCCCAAATTTGCACTATTGATCTCAACAAATTTATTTTCATTGAGTAACAATTGCCAACCTAGTTCTTTATGGATTTCTTTCATCCGATCCATGTTGGCTATTTTCTGAGCCCGAGAGCTCCATCGATAATAATCCCCATAGTCATGATTGCCTAAGATGGAATAAACGCCATATTTGGATTTAATCTTTTTGAAGATGTCAATATAAGGTTCCATTTCATTGGCAACAGAATTCACTAAATCTCCTGTGAAAAAGACTAGGTCAGCGTTTTGCTGATTGATCATTTCTATCGCATTTTTAATGGGCTCTTTATAAGTGAATGATCCAGAATGTATATCTGAAATTTGTACAATTTTGAGACCGTCTAATCCTTTGTTAAGCCCCCTAATGGGTACACGAGACGTGTAAAGTTTGTATCGGTAAGGGTTTCTTATCAAGCCATATAGCAGGGATATAAAGGGTATTGCCCCTAAAACTAATCCCGCTTGAATCATAAATTTTGATCGAGATGGATCGTACTCTGCTTCTGTCATGTAAGCTATTCCTCTGGAAATAATATTGCGTATATCATCTATGCCTAACATAAGCACGATGGGTAACTTAGAAAAAACCAAGATGAGGGTAAATACTTTCCAATACGTCACCACATTTTTGTTTAGTCCTCCAGTGAGATTAAAAACGTAGGATAAAAAATAGGAAACGCCGATGAAGGTTAGTACCCAATAAACCACTCCTAATATCCACTTTAATTGGGGAGTGCTTTCCAAGACCAATTGCCTCAATGCAGTAAAAATATAGAGGTCAAGAGAAAGTAGAATGGCAAGGAATAAAAAAACTCGAATCAGCATGTAAGATGTTATGGTATCTAAACAAATTCAAAGCGAATTGTTTCAATTACATAAAAAAGTGCCAATCAAGTAATGTCTTGATTGGCACTTATTTTTAAGTGAATTATGAACAAGGGTATCTTATCTAATTAAAGTAAGATCTCTAGATTCTGTCACAGGATCTTGTCCCGGAATTTGATAAGTAACTGTATAAATGTACACTTCTGATGGAGCAGCTTCTCCGTTTATATTGCCATCCCATTCCTGCTCTACATTATCATTGTCGTATACTTTATTACCCCAGCGATCGTAGATTTGGAGGTTTGTTACTTCAACTAGACCAACTGTTCTTAACCTAAATACTCTATTGTCTGAGCCACCTGGAGTGAAAATATTTGGCAAAGTAACCATAGCGTCTACAATACTAAAGTTTATAAAATCAGTATTTGTACATCCCATTAGGTCTACTTCTACATTGATTTGGTCAAATTCTCCATCTGGCACAGTATACACAGTACTAGTCGATGGATTAACTGAGAAATTTCCTCCTAGAGTACTCGACCAAGTATATGTTGCTCCAGCAATTGGGCTTTCTACCGTTAATCCAATCATTTCTCCTTCGCCGTAACCGTCGGCACTTGGTTCAGGCTCAGCTACTATATTTACAGTTGGAATTGGGATAGAAGTAACAATTGCTTGGCCAAAAAATTCGTCTACAGCACAGTTGTTCGTAACTGAAATAATATATACTTCGTTCTGTGTAATATTGATATCAATAGAAGTCCCAGTCAAAGATGTTCCACCTGACTGTGGTGTCCATGTAAACTCAGCACTCGGCCCTCCATTGACATTATCAGGAAGGGCAAGTGTAACATTGTCTCCTTGACATCCAGTTACTTCAATCGGTTCCGTTAATGCATCCGCTGCGTCGAAAACTTCAATTGTTATTTGATCTTCAACTGGATCACAATTACCATTTGTAACCGTTAC
>CALIEI010000071.1 GCA_938022165.1 uncultured Saprospiraceae bacterium
ACTTTCATACTGTTCAACTATCGATTTTTTAAACTCTTCGCTGAATTTTCGATACTTTTTGACTTTTCTAATACGAGATTTCATTTTTACAATGTTTGTAAAAACGGTCAACCTATATCAGGGACGCACAATAATTCACCACTTATAATTTATAATTATAAAAAGAATGGATTTATTCAATTCAGAACCTACTACCAACATCCTTCCTTTCGACGGTGAGGCTATCTACTATGGGCCGATATTTTCGGAAGAAGAATCGGATAAATACTATCAAGAATTATGGGGAGGAATCGAATGGCGGAATGATGAATCTTTCATGTTTGGAAAACACTTTGTCACCAAGCGTAAAGTAGCTTGGTATGGAGATCAACCCTATCCTTATCGATATTCAAATGCAACTAAGATCGCCCTGCCGTGGACAGAAGCCTTGAAGGAAATCAAATCTAAAATTGAAAATACTTCTGGCGAGACCTACAATTCTTGCTTGCTGAATCTTTATCATACTGGTGAAGAAAGCATGGGCTGGCACAGTGATGGGGAGCCAGAGTTGAAAAAGCATGGCGCTATTGCTTCTGTAAGTTTGGGTGCGATACGTAAGTTTGCATTCAAGCATAAAGAGACAAAGGAGACGCATTCGGTGATTTTACAAAATGGTTCCTTGCTAGTGATGAAGGGGGCTTGCCAAGAATGTTGGAAGCATCGACTGCCGCCTACAAAGAAGGTGAAAACGGCTAGGGTGAATTTGACTTTTAGAACCATCGATAAATTCAAACCATTATGACACTACCAAGCACAAATTCAAAATACTTCATCCTACTAATTCTAGGAATGCTTATCGTATTGGGAATCAATTTTGCTTTTGGAAACCCAAGCGTGGAATTACTGCTAAGCCAAACGAATATCAATTTACCACCCTTCGGTTTAGCCTTGAGAATTTGTATTGTGCTTGGCTTAAAGGCTTTCCTTTATTTTATCGCACGCCAACTTCAGATGAGTACTATTCTGTGTTGGACTGATGTAATCCTGACACTGTTCCTTACGATTTCGCTTATGTGGAATGGTATCGACGGTTTGGTTGGAAAAGATGTTAGTGGAAACACTACCGCAATAATGTCATTACTAGTGGGTACTTGGACCTTGATTCAATTATTTGTATTTGTAAACTTTATGGTGCTTAGGTTTCAAGTAGAGAAGAATGAAATAATGAGAAAAAAGTAATAAAAAAGCTCTCCCAAATCATTGGAAGAGCTTTTGGTTTTTTTGCTAATATTAATTTATAAAGTTCCCCTCAATTCTTGTTCACGTTCAATCGCTTCAAACAAAGCTTTGAAGTTTCCTTTTCCAAACGACTGCGCACCTTTACGTTGGATGATCTCAAAGAATAAAGTAGGTCTTGAAGTTAAGGGCTTAGTAAAGATCTGTAATAAGTAACCCTCATCATCTCTATCCACCAAGATGCCTAACTCTGCAAGCGGAGCAATGTCTTCGTCAATAGACCCAACTCTGTCAAGGACAGTTTCGTAGTAGGTTTGAGGTACACGCAAGAATTCAACACCAGCGTTACGCATTTTAGTCACGGTGTCAATAATGTTATCTGTTGCTACAGCAATGTGCTGTACACCGGGTCCTTCATAAAATTCAAGGTACTCCTCGATTTGTGATTTCTTTTTTCCATCTGCCGGCTCGTTTATTGGAAATTTGATACGCCCATTTCCATTACTCATCACCTTAGACATGAGCGCAGTGTACTCTGTAGAAATATCGTTATCATCAAACGAAATGATCTGAGCAAAACCCATCACTTCCTTGTAGAAGTTGCACCACTTATTCATAGCGCCCAATTCCACATTACCCACCATATGATCGATATACTTGAGACCCATGTCAGGATTAGAGTTGTAAGTTTCCCACTTTTCGAAGCCTGGCAAAAAGATGCCCTTATAGTTATTACGCTCTACAAATATGTGAACTACCTCACCATAAGTATAGATACCTGAACGAGTCACTGATCCATGCGCATCCTCTTCAACCCTTGGCTCCATATATGAGGTAGCTCCTCTTTCTATGGCAGTCTTATAGGCATGTGTTGCATCATCTACCCACAATGCAGTTACTTTGACTCCATCTCCATGTTTATCTATATGATCGCCGATTTTAGTACCGCTCTTTAAAGGAGTAGTAAATACGATTCGAATTTTATCTTGAACAACGACGTAAGACTCCCTATCCGTTAGTCCAGTCATCAATCCAGCGTGAGCTAGCGGCTGAAAGCCCATAGCTGTTCTGAAGAAGTGGGCCGCTTGTTTGGCGTTGCTGACATACATTTCTACGTAGTCAGTACCGTTTAAAGGCATAAAATCCGCCGCTTCGGCATATAGTTTAGGTTGATTATCAGTTACTGTAGACATAATTACAAACTTATATGTTATCAATAATAGTTGCTAAGGCAACCATTTTGTCCTTACAAAATAGTAACGAATGTTGTTATATTCAAGTAAAAGGGTGATTATTCGTAGCTACTTAAGTTTTCAAACAGCTGATCTGTTATCTTATTTAAGGTTTCGTAGTCCTTTTTGGTCAAGCTTTTCCAACTCAAGGCTCTCAATTTTTCTATTTCAGGGTTGCATTTTTCTACTAGCTTCTTTCCTTTAGCGGTGAGAAATATTTTGAATTTTCTTCGATCACCGGTAAAGTTTTTTCGAGTAGTCAATTTTTTCTGACAGGTAATATCGATAATTCTTGAAATGGTAGGTTTATTCTTATAGGCTTTTTCACAAAGCTCAGTCTGTGTTTGGCCATTTTGTAGATACAGGTTATCCAAGACTACCCATTGCTCGGGAGTTACATCGGCACCTATTTTTTTGAATGCTTTGATAAACGTAAGCTTAGTGATCCTAGTAGATCTCTCTAATAAAATACCAACTTTCTTTTCTTGCTTTTGTGCCAATGGGCTGAGTTTAAAAATTCTTTAAAATTAACTTCAGAATTTTTAGTACTTCATAGCTGTTTGTTTTTTGGGAAACAAAACAATGTATGGCTTGGTTTAGGTGCTCCTAATTTTTCGCAATATAGAAATGTTTTATTTAAAACTATATATTTTTCTCAAGGCTGTTAAACAGGCGTCATTTGCTTCTCTATTTCCTATCGTAATACGAACACAACCCGGAGCTCCAAATGGACTAACCGGTCTGACCATTACGCCAAGGTTTAACATTTTTGATTCAAACTCTTTTTCTTCCATCGGCGGTTTAGTCAAAATGAAATTACCTTGCGAAGGCCAAAAATGAACTCCTATTTTCTCTAGTTCTGTATGCATATAGCTTCGTTCATTTTTTACTAGATCAACCGTTTCTTTAATAAAGTCAGTATCGCTCAATGCTGCTATACCCGCTTCTAGAGAAAGTTTATTTAAAATAAAGGGCTTGCATATTTGATGAATATAGTTTGCAATTTTCTCTGTGGTATAAAAATACCCAATGCGCATAGCAGCTAGCCCGTATGTCTTTGAAAAACTATTGATCCCTATGACTTGCTTACCAGCTTGGACATAACTCAATGCCGTAGTATAGTCTTCCGCATCCGCAAAATGATAATACACTTCATCAAGTACTAGGATAACATGATCTGGCAATCTATCGATTATCTCATCTAATTGCTGTTTTGGTATGTAGCTTCCAGTAGGATTGTTTGGACTTGTCAAAAAGAGAAGACGAGTATTGTCGTTCACCTTAGACAATATAGTTTCAATATCTAATTTAAAATCTGGTTCCAATAGGGGTACATCTATGATCTTAGCTCCCTGCCATTTGGATATCATTTGATAAATCAAAAAAGTAGGGTTCGAGATAATGCACTCGTGACCTTCTGACATGAACGCCCTTATTATAAGTTCTAAGGTCTCAGATCCGGAGTTGGCTACTACAAACTGGTTTTCTTTTAGTTCTCCATTGTAGAAGCTTGCAAGTGCGGTTCTTAATCTAGCATCTGTACGGTCTGGATAGAGATGTAGGTTTTCGGCAGCGGCTTTGATGGCTTCCACCGCTTTTGGGGAAGCGCCGATAGGGTTTTCATTTGAACTAAGTTTATAAAGCTTTTGCGTTTGGGATTTTATCTCCGCCAGGGTCTTGCCACCTTTATACGGGTTGTCTACATTGAGGTAATCCTTGAACAATTCTATTTTCTTACTAGTCTGATTTTTTTCCACTGGGTATGTTTTTCGCTAAATTAAGACTTAAATGAATGATCATACTACTCTTGCATGCTCTTTTCTTCACTTATGCATCATACATATACATAAGATCAAGGAATACAGTACAAAATTGCTTGTATACTATTCAGTCCATTCTAATTAACTTTCATTTCTTACTTTTGTCATGAATTAAAATTAGAAGTATGCGATACCTGATATTGTTGAGTGTCATGTTGATTGTGGGACAAGTGCACGCTGAAGAAAAACCAGTCGTGGTAACTACCGTGACCATCATCAAGGATATGGCAGAATTGATAGCAGGGGATGAGTTCGAAGTCAGGTGCTTGATGCCTATAGGGGGAGATCCTCACTTACATGAGCCCACACCTGGAGATGCTCGTATGGTAACCCAAGCGGATCTCATACTGATGAATGGCCTTACCTTAGAAGGCTGGCTGACCGAATTGATAGATAATGCGGGTGGAGATGCCGAGGTAGTTACGGTTACCTCAGGTATTGACGCCATCGAAAGCCAAACCTATAAAGGTAGCAGTGATCCACATGCTTGGATGGATGTACGCAATGGAATAAAGTACATTGAAAACATAAAAGATAGTTTTGTAGCACTCAAGCCAGAAGCTAAAGAAGTATTTGAGTTCAACTACGGCGTGTACAAAAAGCAGCTTGAGGATCTTGACGATTATATCTTCAAGGCGATCAATTCAATACCAGAGCGTCATCGTATACTTGTTACTTCTCATGATGCATTTCAGTACTACGGTAAGAGATATGGTATTGCGCTAGAGTCTGTGCTGGGTACATCTACTGATGCAGAAGCGCAAGTCTCAGATATGACAAGAGTAAATAATGTAATCAAGGCGAGCAATATCCCTGCTGTGTTTGTGGAGAGTACTATCAATCCAAAGATGCTCCAACAAATAGCTGATGATAACAATATTAAAATAGGAGGACATCTTTATGCTGACTCTATTGGGAAGGAAGGTAGCGGAGCAGATTCATACTATGATATGCTTAAGCATAATACGGATCAGATTGTATCAGGTCTTACGGGCACCAACCAAGATGATACATCAGCTTTTACCGAAGATTCAAAAACGCCCTCTTGGATACTTTGGTTAGTATTGGCATTGATGATGGTAGCAGGATTTTTTATACTTAGCAATAGCTTGTCAAGCAAATGATAGATTCAGATAATTTTATCTCTAGTACTAAAAAGCAATTTGCTTACTACAAATCCTTAGGGGATAAGAGTTTTGCACAGTTGTCCAACGAAGATTTTTTTACGCAAGCCAATCAACAGACCAATAGTATTGCAGTGATTGTTAATCATATGCACGGCAATATGTTGAGTCGATGGACTGATTTTTTGACCACAGATGGCGAGAAGGATTTTCGCCAGAGAGATCAAGAATTTGAGCCTAATATTAAAACCGAATCAGAGATGCTTAGCAAGTGGGAAGAAGGTTGGGCTGCAGTTACGCAAGCCATTGATTCGCTAAATGCTGATAACATAGACACTACTGTGTATATACGCAACCAAGGCCACACTATATTAGAGGCGGTGCAACGTCAACTTTGTCACTATGCATATCATGTAGGACAGATAGTTTACGCAGCAAAGTTGTTGAAAGAAGACGGCGCATTCAAAAGCCTCTCTATACCCAAAGGGGAATCTAAGAAATACAATCAAGAAAAATTTTCAAAGCCTAAATCAAAGGGACATTTTACGGACGAATATTTAGATCAAAAATAATTTATGAACCCGCAAGCTACACCCATATCAGTCAAAGGCCTCAGCGTTTCGTATGAACGCAAGCGTGTTTTAACCAATATATTTTTGGAGTTAAAACCAGGACGTGTAGTTGGAGTAGTGGGTCCAAATGGAGCAGGTAAGTCGACACTTTTCAAAGCCATATTAGGACTGATAGAAGTCAACACGGGCCTCATTAATATATACGGCAAAGATCCTAGCGAAGTAAAAAAAGTGGTGGCTTATGTTCCTCAAAAAAACGACGTTGACTGGACTTTTCCAGCTACCGTGATGGATATTGTGCTGATGGGTCGCTATCCTTTCAAGAAAGTTTTTCAGCGCTTGAGCAAGGAAGATAAAGAGATTGCTATGGAGGCACTTAGAGAAGTAGGCATGGAGGCTTTCAAGGATAGACAGATTGGGGAGCTCTCCGGAGGACAACAGCAGCGTGTCTTTTTAGGCCGTGCCCTTTGTCAAAACGCACAACTATTTTTTCTTGATGAACCCTTCGTAGGAGTTGATATGTTGACCGAAGAAAAGATCATCCAAATTCTGAAAAAACTAGCCTCTCAAGACAAATCTTTACTTGTTGTGCACCATGATTTGAGTACGGTAGATGACTACTTTGATGATGTCATATTGCTCAATCAGCGACTCATAGCCTACGGTCCCACCGAGACCACCTTCAACGACACCAATATCAAACGCACCTATGGTGGCCAGCTTCCTTTACTACATAAGATGGGGGACTTAGACTAGAAAGTTCTCAATTATGCTTTTTATTTTTTGGGCGTATGCCGACAGAAAAAGTCGGCACCAGGCTATGCGTGACTCCGCGTTCGCTGCGGTCCTATCGGACTACTCACTCCCGATTGCAAAAAAGCAATCGGGAATGGTATCACTACTATCCTTTTCGCGAGGCTGTTACGAAAATATAAGTTTGAGTATATCATATAAAATTCAATAGCCACAAGGTGCCTGCCCAACTTGCAGAGGTGGGGCTAAATATAAGAGCCCGGGGCTTCAGCCCTGGGTGAATTTAGCGAGTCATCCCATTTGGCGTGATTTTTCTTTTTTAAAAATCGTGACAAATGGCCTCCTAGGGCAAATGTTCAAAACAGCCTTACGCAATACAATAAATCTCTTTCTATTGGTTTTATTTATCTTCAATCTTAATGATATTGATATCCTCCCAATCAATCCCTTCTATTGGAAAAACTTGATCTTCAAATTCATTCTCTTCAGAGAAAACCTTCTCTTCATCTATAGCTTTTGGATGCTCGGCATCTACATCTTGGATATTTAGTATTTGGGCAATTGATATTGTCTCTAGCTCCCCTTTTTGCTTTAAGGTTAAATCCATGTCACTAACCAGCTCCTTAGGATACCATTTATCAAACACAAATTGATTTCGTATACGAACGTCTCTTTCTAGTTCAGGAATAGTGAAGCCAACTATAGTCTTAAGTAAAGCATTGATATAAAATGGAATTTTTGCTTTTACATGATAATCGATAGCTACTATCGCTAGATCTTGATGATCAAGGTATATACTCCCAGTATAAAAAGCATACTCTACTTTTCGTTTATTTGAAAAATCGATTTTTATCAATTCTCGTCCTTGGTAAAAAGTTTGCTCACCAAATGTGTAAGTAAATTTCTTAAAATATTCCTCATTAAAAAAGTCCTCTCTAGTAATTGATTTTGTTTCCTTCAGTGCACTAGATGGGCCCGCACCTGAGACATCATTGATGTTTATATTTACTCCTTCTTTATCTTCGGCAATAGAGTTTCTATCATCTACTGTATTTGTTGAATCTTGATCTACTTTGCGCCTAGCGATCTTATTCAGTCGTTTATTTTTTTTCAGAATGGATTCGAATTCTCCCTCTTCTATAAAGTTGTAGAGGATGAGTTGTGATGCCTCATCTAATGTATCGTTTGCATAATCAGAAAAGTATGTTTTATAGACTGCCTGGTTTAAATCATATGCGCTGCTTTCATCATTTTTGAGACTTGATTTTGAAGCGAATAGCGCTAAAGTTTCAAAAGGTTTGTCGGGAATTAAGCTTGGGTGTTTCTCAAGTGCTTTTTGTACATACTCCAATGGAGTAAGGGAAGTGACAATAATTTCAGTTAGGCCAAAAGTGTAGGGATCTAGACTTATCGTATAGCTAGTTAAGTTTTCATTTATAGTAATCAAGGTATCTACATAGCCCACATAACTTACTTGTATTTCAGTTTGCCCTTCTTTGAGTTGAAGCTCAAAGTTTCCTGCGGCATTAGTCATAGTACCAGTCGTAGTGTTTGGTACGGCTATGGACGCAAATGGCAGCGGCGCTTGGGATTCATTGTCAAGTACATTTCCTTTAATGAGGACTTGCGCATTCGCAAACAAGCTTGCAAAGCAGAAACAGGCAGTTAAGATTTGGAGTCTAGTCATATGTATTGATTATTGTTTTCATATTGATTGACGAATCAATTTCTCTTAATGTAAACAATGTCTTATGCTAAAACAGCATTTAATTGTTTTTTTTCTTCAGAAAAATTCAAATTTAAATCTGCGTTGGCCTTTGTGATTTCTTCTATTCGATCTAAGGTGCTTTTTACGAAGGACTGATGTTGCTGACTTTTTGGCTGGAATGCTCTATGTGCCACGGCGTTTTGTATTTTTTCTATTTGAGACAGCAACTGTTTACTTCTCTCAGAAAATAGATGCTGAGTAAATTTATCCCAAATGTAATTTATAGCTACCTCATTTGGATGTAGAAGATCAGGCTCATAAAAACGATAATCTCTTAAATCATCCATCATGATTTCATAAGCCGGAAAATAAGTTGCCCTGTCAACCTGTTTTGTTGTTTCGGCTATTGCCAATTGTAGATTAGCCTTACTTCTGGTGTTTTCTATGATGCCATCCTTGATATGCCTGACGGGACTTACGGTGAATATGAATTGAGCATCTTTGTTGATACTTTGTATTTTTTCAATCAGTTTGATGAAGGCTTCAGAAATTTCTGATGGATTAGACATTCGCTTTTCAAATTCTGAAGAAGCGATTTTATGACAGTTGCCTACCAAGAACTCAGATGCAATATGATTATAGAAAAAAGCAGTACCAAAAGTGAATATGAATAATTTGCTATTTTTTATTTGTTCTAAAAGCCTGGTTTGTATCTCTTGTAATTTTTTTAAATGTAAAATTTTATTCTGCGTATATACCTCACTATGATGCCACCATGAATACCAGTATCCATCTCTTTCAATTAGATCTTTGTCTGAGAACATATAACTTTCTAGACTCATATCTAACACATTATAAATGTTCATAGGGTGATACAATATGCCAAACGGATTAACCTTGCAATTAAGCTTGTAAAAAACTAACTTTTGCGCGATATGGCGGGCAAAGCAAGATCCAATGCAAAGAATCTCTTGTCCGTGATTGACTTTGAATGGAGGATCGAAATCCGGCAAGATGGTCCTGAATGAAGACATAGTGTAAAAGCTACCGATTTTGTTAATTTTGTAAATCTACCTAATAGAAATAGTAAATGGGTTTTTTTGATCGCATATTTAATTCAGATACTCCAGAGGAGGATCAGCCAGCCATTGAATTTGGAAGGTACTCAGATGCCTATAAATCAAAGGATCAATATGATCACTGGGATCAAGCACTAATCCAGTTTGACGAGAAGTCCTATTTGGACGCCTACGAACATTTTTTTCAATACCTGTTTGATGAAGAGGAAAACAATTTAAGTTGGAAGCAAACAGAGCAAGGGTTTTTATTCGACATTTTTCAAGGCTCCAAAATTATACGAGGTACACTAGATGAGAAGTTTATCAGAGTAGAAACTAAGGTAGCACAGATCAAAACATCTGGTGTAGGTTTCATGCGGAGATTGGTTGAAAAAAATTATGACTTAAAATATTGTCGATTTGCATTAGATGAAGAAAGTCATATCGTTTTAGTATTCACTTCTTTTTTACTGGACTGCTCTCCTTACAAGCTTTACTATGCCTTAAAAGAGCTTTCCACTCAAGCAGATAAAATCGATGACTTACTCTTGGACGAGTTTGATGTACTCAAGGCAGTTGATGCAGACTGCATTGCTGAAATGGATACTGCGGAGAAGGAAGTAAAATATAAGTTTATTATTAGCCACATTGAAGAGGTATTACACTATCTGGAAAAGAAAAACATTTTTGTGAACGAATATCCAGGTGGGGTAGCTTATTTGCTACTAGATCTTTGCTACAAGCTGGATTGCCTAACCAGACCTGAAGGATTCATGATGGAGTCCTTAGAAAGAATTCACAGGATATACTTTGCTAAAAACACAAAGAAAACGGTAGAGCGCAATATGACTCTTGCTAAGGAATTCCGAAAGCTAAAGACTCGAAGCAAAGATGATTTTTTTAAAGAGATGTATAATACTAAATCTACATTTGGTATAACTACAGCCGTAGACCATGCGAAGGTAAAAGGATTCATTGAGGGAGAGATTCACAATATGGATTGGTATGTTGAGAATGGGCATCCAGAAGTAGCCTTAGCGGTTCCTGGTTATATTATAGGATACTGTATGTTTAATTATGCTGTTCCAAAGCCCATTAGAGATTTGTTCATTTTGTACTATCAAGTGATAGAATATGATTATTTCAAAGATTTAGGATTTAGTTCAAATTATTTAGAAGATGAAAAGTTGAAAGCCAAGGCAATTAAGCGAGCTATAAACATCATAAGTAAAAGGCATAGAAAGGATTTCCCCAATTTAGATCCAGAGCTAGGTCATCTCTCTTTTTCTAACAAGCATTCGTTTGCTAAATCTTACCTTTTGATGATCTATGAGATAAATTTAAACTACAGGGTATCATAAATCCTCTGAAAGCTGTAATTTAGGCCACTCGACCATAGATTAATGGAAACAATAATAGATTTATATAAAAATATAGTAGTTCAAATAGCTACACCCTTTTCTCTAGGTACTGGATTTTACCTAGGGGAATACAATCTTGTAGTTACTAATGAGCATGTGATAAGGGGCAATGAAAAAGTGGTGATCAATGGTCAAAACTTTGACGAACATCTTGCTTCGGTACAGTTTATTGATGAACATTTGGATCTTGCCTTTCTTGATGGCTCTCAAATTGATATAAATCATAATGCTCGTCTGGAAGATAAACCCCAACTAAATATAGGAGATGAGATTATAGCCATTGGTCATCCTTTTGGTTTAAAATTTGCATTCACAAAAGGAATTGTTTCCAATCCGTCTGTAATGAGAAACGATTTGCCCTTTATTCAACATGACGCTGCTTTGAATCCTGGAAATAGTGGAGGCCCTTTGGTCAATCAGAATGGAGACATCATGGGGGTGAATTCATTTTCAATAGTAAAAGGTAATTCTATTGGCTTTTCTTTACCAATTCAGTACGTAAAGGAAAATATTAACAAATTCATTGCAGCGGAAAGGCAGGTTAGCGCTATCTGTATATCATGTAAGACTTTGGTGTGCGAGGATAAAATTGAAGATAAATACTGCTTCAATTGTGGATGTGAAGTTGCTTTACCGAACAGGGTAGATGTCTTTCAGCCTATGGGGATGAGCGTAACCATAGAAGATATGTTGATGCGTCTCGGATATGATGTACAGTTGTCTAGACGAGGTTTGAATTGTTGGGAGGTGCGAAGAGGATCAGCTCGGATTAGGATTAGTTATCATGAAGATACAGGTTTGATTATGGGAGATGCATATTTATGCACTATTCCTAAGTCTGATATTATCTCTGTGTATAATATGATGCTAAAGGAAAATTATACGCTTGATGGCCTTACTTTTTCAGTAAAGGGGCAGGACATAATCCTGTCATTGTTAATTTATGACAAATACTTTGACGATCAGACAAGTAGGTTGTTTTTTAACGCTTTATTCGAAAAAGCTGACCACTATGATGATATTCTGGTGGAGGAGTTTGGAGCCTCATGGAAGGCTGAAAACCAATAAGTCATACATTACATTGGCCCTTATGTTAAAAGCCGCATTCTAGACAATTGTATCGTTAAAGAATAATAGGCGGTTTAAGGTTCAATTTAACTTTTTATTATTGCTAAAAATTGTATCTTTCCATACTAATACCATCCTATAAGCACAATTTCGATTGCTTGTTTATTTGGGGTGGGAGGTTAATAACACTTTCCAATGTGGGCAAATCCCATATTGGGCTATAAAAATCTAATATGAAAAAAGTTCGACACTTACTTCTTCTGTGTTTTGTCTCATTGGTGACTTTCACCGCTTCAGCGCAGTTAGATATCCACTTTTCTCAATTTTACATGTCTCCTACAAATCTGAACCCAGCTATGACTGGTGTTATGAATTGTAATATCAGATTAACGGCTAACTACAGAAATCAGTGGTCTAGTGTAGCGACATTTGAGAATTCTTTTAACACCTATTCAGCAGCATACGATCAAAGAATTCCTGTTGGTAGATATGATTACTTCGGTGTTGGACTTACACTTTGGGGTGACGTAGCAGGTACTGCTAATTTTACAACCAATACAGCTAAAATTTCCGGATCATATGCTAAGCGTATGGGAGGATATAGAAACGAATCACACTACTTAGTTTTAGGAGCAGAAGCTGGTGTTGCGCAAAGATCAATAGACTTTAATAGACTGCGTTGGGGAACTCAACACGGAGGCGAAGGAAATTTTGATCCAACTTTACCTTCTCAAGAAGATCAAAATTTTGCCAGAGATAACTTCATTTTTGCTGATTTAGCTGCTGGTTTGATGTGGTTTTCCGTACTAGATGAGAATAATAGTTTTTTCATTGGAGGTGCTTATCATCACCTTAATAGAGCAAATATCTCATTCAGTGGCCAAGAAGAAGAATCACTTTTCACAAAAATCACAATACACGCTGGAGGTGAGTTTTCTGGAGGTGGCTCTAGAATTGCGATTGTGCCAAATATCGTAACTTTCTTTCAAGGACCATCTTGGCAAGTTGTACCTGGTACAGCATTGCGTTTTCGTTTAGGAAATAGTAGAAGATATTATCAAGCGTTCCAAATAGGTGCATGGGCTAGAATAACGCATAGATTAGACGACCAAACACACATGGATGCGTTGATCTTAACAACAAGATTCGAGTACGAAGATTTTGGTATTGGATTCAGTTATGATTTAAATACATCTTCGCTTAATGAAGCTTCTAACTTTAATGGAGCATTCGAGTTCTCTGTTATTTACAGAATTTGTGGACCTGAAAAAAGAAATGTTTACTGTCCTAACTTCTAATTGTTGGATATTTGAGTCCACTCCGAAAAGTAGCGGATTGCAGAAAATGGGCTATTTTGGATGAGATTTTCCATTCTCGAAATTCAGTGATGCCTGAGCATCAGTGGATTGAGAAAATGGAAAATATCGACAAAAGAGTCATTTTATGATTTCGTGACTTTTTGGAGCGGACTCATGTTTACATATTTATTTCCATTACTAAATACTCCTTATCAGATTGCTGATAAGGAGTATTTCATTTTTAATTGCTAATTTTAACGGTCTTAAGTAATATAACTTCGAGACTGAAATAGACTTATAGATAGAATTTTATGTTTGGATCAAAAAAGAACGAACCCGCAGTGAAAAAATCAAATGGTATGAGCTCAGCTCCATCTCATGCGTTAAACAGCCTTGTACAAGGGACTGAAGTAAAGGGGACTATTACCTCCGATAATGATATTAGGATAGATGGAAAGTTGGTAGGCGATCTTGTATGTGCAACAAAGTTGATTATAGGCCCTACAGGAGCTATAGAAGGAGATGTTCAATGTGAAAATGCACTTATAGAAGGAAGCTTCCAAGGTAATCTTGTTGTAAGAAGCACTTTACACATTAAAGAGAACGCACAAATAGTTGGAGATATAAAAACGGATAAATTAATAGTTGATCAAGGAGCAGTATTTAATGTTACTTGTAATATGAGTACAGGAAGTGCTCCTACCTTCACGAAGAAAGACAAAAAAGTTGCCGAAAAAGCAAACGCCTAATTCTAAACCCAAGCGGAAAACAAACCCCGCTTTAAAGTACTCAGGTATGGCCACTACAATGGCTGGCTTAGCAGCCTTGGGTTTTTTTGGTGGCCGTTGGATTGATAATTATCTAAATTTTCAAAAACCAGTATTTGCCATTGCTTTATTGATGCTTTTTCTCTCTGCTTTTATGATAAAGCTAGTAAAGGATGTAAGCCAAGACAAATGAAACCAATCCAATTCGCCACAAGACTGGGTCTAATAACAATATTATCTATAGCCTTAATTTTTGCACTCAATTTTTTGCCACAGATCTCAGAAGCCCAGTCCTTATCTTGGACTACGATATTGATCTTTATTGTATTTTCGATACTCATCTACTTTATGGCAAACTATAGTGCTAATCAAAAAAACAAGAACCTTTTCTCTAGTGTGATTTTGATGGGATTATTATTCAAGATGGTTTTATGTGTCCTAGTCGTTGGTATATATGTCAAGGTATATCAACCAACAAGTAACTTCTTTTTGATCCCCTTCTTCGCTATTTATGTCTTATATACTATTTTTGAGGTTTATTTTATGACTAGAATTGGAAAAAATGAAGGAGTCAAATAGATTCAGAGTAAGTGTAGATGGGGGGTCTCCTATAGAAGTGGAGTTAGCACAGGGTATAGATTTGCGACAAAAAGTTGACGGCAATTATAGCTTGATATATAATTCAAAGAGTTATGACGTTGAGCTGATTAAGGTAGACTTAGAAACTAAATCATTAGATTTGGTTTTAAATGGTGTGAAGCATACATGTCAAATTTCTACCGCTTTAGATATTACCATCCAAGAAATGGGGCTGCTAACGGCGCAAAGTGCAAAAGTTAAAGAGATAAAAGCGCCCATGCCAGGTAAAGTTTTACAGATTTTGGTCAAAAATGGTGATGATGTCAAAGGCGGCGATAGCCTTCTCATTTTAGAGGCCATGAAAATGGAAAATGTAATTAAAGCGCCACATGACCTCAATGTAAAGGACATTAAAGTAGTTCTTAACCAAGCTGTAGAAAAAGGAGCAGTTCTTATAAAACTATAGTTTTCCTAGACACGAAATATTTGTACATTTGGACTCAAGAAAAAACACAAGGTGTTAGGTCCAAATAAATCTACTAATGTATTAAGGAATCAAATGGAAGTTAAAATATTTTCTGGTGAAAAGTCTCAATACCTAGCTTCGAAAATAGCAGACTTCTATGGTCATGCCTTAGGAGACGTCGATCTTTTTAGATTTAGTGACGGCGAAATGCAGCCTGTTATTAATGAGTCAGTAAGAGGAGCATATGTATTCTTCATACAATCAACATTTGCATCTTCTGAGAATTTAATGGAACTACTGTTGATGATCGATGCAGCAAAACGGGCCTCAGCAGGTTATATTACAGCTGTTATTCCATTTTATGGATATGCTAGACAGGACAGAAAAGACAAACCCAGAGTTCCAATTTCAGCAAAATTGATAGCTAATCTGATCGAAGCAGCTGGAGCACACAGGATTATGACTATGGATTTTCATGCAGATCAGATTCAAGGTTTCTTTGATATTCCTGTGGATCACCTCAAAAGTGAAGCTATATTTTTTCCATATCTGGAAGAGCAAGGCCTAGACAATGTTATTTTCGCCTCACCGGATGTTGGTGGAGTAAAGAGAGCTAGAAACTATGCCAGACACTTCCGAACAGAGCTTGTGATTTGTGATAAGCATCGTGAAAAAGCAAATCATGTAGCCGAGATGACCCTAATAGGGGAGGTTAAAGGAGCAAATGTGATTCTCGTAGATGATCTCGTCGATACAGCAGGTACATTGTGCAAAGCAGCTGAAATTATTATGCAAAACGGTGCCAATAGTGTACGTGCACTATGTACTCACCCGGTTTTGTCTGGAAATGCATACGAGAATATTGAAAATTCGCTTTTGGATGAATTGCTAGTTTGCGATACTATTCCACTTAAAAGCAAAAGCACCAAAATCAAGGTGCTTTCTTCTGCAAAACTGTTCTCAAAAGCGATTAGAAATACTCATGAGCATAGATCTATCTCTGCTTTGTTTGTAAATGGTTGATTAACAGTCAATTGTTGGCTTTGAGCTTCTTTACAGGTTCTACTTAATTAATTGAGTAAGCAAGAAGCATAAAACACAAAAAAAACCTATCTTTGCATTCCTTTTACTGAAATAGATAATTTTTAAATAATTTATCATGCAAACACATAGCATCAACGGAGAATTAAGGTCATCAACTGGTAAGAAGCATTCTGCCAATTTGAGAAAAGAAGGTCTTGTTCCTGCGGTAATATATGGCGGTGAGAAAAACATCCACTTTCAAGCCCACAAAAGAGAGTTTAAAGACTTAATATATACACCTGATTTTAAGGTAGCTGAGGTTACTTTAGATGGTGCAAGCAAAAAGTGTATCCTTAAAGATCTACAATTTCATCCTGTAACTGATGAGCTGGTACATGTAGATTTTCAGGAAATGATAGATTCTAAGAAAATGATCTTAGAACTTCCTATTCGTTTTAAAGGTGAATCTCCTGGAGTAAAAACAGGTGGTAAGATTCAACAATTAATGAGAAGAGTAAAGGTTAAGGTAAAGCCTGAAAGCCTTGTTGATGTACTTTATGTTGATATCAGCAACTTGGAGCTTGGAATGTCTGCAAGAGTAAGAGAACTGGAAATTAACGAAGGAATCGAAGTTATGCTTCCTGGAGCTACTCCAGTGGCCATTGTTGAGACACCTAGAGCACTTAAGAGTGCAGATGCTGCAGGTGATGCTGCTGCACCGGCTGCAGATGCTGCTGCACCAGCTGAGGGTGATGCTGCACCAGCGGAGTAAAAAAGAATAATTTGCTACCATTAGAAATAATGGGTCGGCAATTTAAAATATAATTAGAGGCAGGTTCATTTTGTGTTCCTGCCTTTTTCTCATTTCGTCCAATGCTTAGTATTACTGCTATACAGTTTGATATTCACTGGGAAGATCCAGTTGCCAATCGCAATACCTTGGAGCCTATTATATTAAAGAATAGCTCTTCTGATATTATAATCCTGCCTGAAATGTTTATTACAGGATTTAGCATCAATGCAGCGCAAGTGGCTGAAGAGGTCAATGGACCGACTGTATCATGGATGCAGAAACTATCGATTGAAAACGATTGCGTCATTTGCGGTAGTATATCTACTAAAGTAGAATCAAAGTATGTCAATAGATTTTATTGGGTAGATAAACAGGATGTAAAACACTATGACAAAAAGCATCTTTTTGGATATGGCAAAGAGAGTGAGGTGTACTCAAGTGGAAATGAACATTTGATAGTTGAGTACAAAGGATGGAAAATAATGCCATTGATCTGTTATGATTTGAGATTTCCAGTTTGGAGTCGAAATACCATGGACTATGACTTATTGATTTATGTAGCGAATTGGCCAGATGCTAGAGCAAGTGCTTGGCGACAATTATTGAGAGCTAGGGCCATTGAGAATTTATGCTACGTCTGTGGAGTCAATAGAATTGGAATAGATGGCGTAAATTTGAACTATATAGGGGATACTTCTATTATTGATTATACAGGAGCAGAAGTCCAGATTTTGAAAGATGAAGCTTCCACTTTGAACGTAACTATTGATAAAGATGAAATGCTGAAATTCAGATCTAAATTTAACTTTCTAAATGACAGGGATGAATTTTTATTTGCTTAGTACTAATTTTTTATCTTGATAAAAAATTTGGGTATTATAGACTAAATCAGAAATAAGACACAATGATAAATATAATTTTATTTGGCCCTCCGGGATCAGGAAAAGGAACACAAGCGGAAAATTTAGTTAAACGATATAAGCTAATGCATATATCTACAGGTGACCTCTTTAGATATAACCTAAAGAACAATACAAAGCTAGGCTTAGAAGCTAAAAAGTATATTGATAAGGGAGAGCTCGTACCGGATCAAGTCACAGTCAAGATGTTGAAAGATAAGGTAGAATCTAATCCAAAAGCAAAAGGATTTATATTCGATGGTTTTCCTAGAACTTTGCCTCAGGCCAGATCACTCAATAGATTGATGGCAAAAAAAGGAGGTATTTCAAAGTTATTAATGCTTGATGTGCCAGATGCAGAATTAACAAAACGACTACTCAAAAGAGGAAAGACTTCTGGTCGAACGGATGATAAGGATAAAAGCATTATTGCCAATAGACTTCAAGTATATAAAGAAACGACTAGTCCCGTTTTTGACTATTACATGAAGAAAGACTGCTCAGTTAAAATTTGGGGAGTAGGAGATATCGCATTAATTTTCGATAGATTGTCCTTGGAGATTGACAGTGTTACTGGTACTTCTCGTAAGAGAACAACTACCAAGTCTAAGACTAAAACAACTACTTCGAAGAAAAAGTCTAGCCCAAAGAAGAAAGTAACTAAGAAGAGTACTTCTAAAACAAAATCAAAAACGCAGAAATCTTCTTCCAAAACAGTGAAGAAAAAATCGAGTCCAAAGAAAAAATCAAAGAAGACTTCTAAAAAATAAATTAAACCTTACACCTGATCATGGCAGATCGAAATTTTATAGATTATGTAAAAATCTTTCTCAGGTCAGGAACTGGAGGGGCAGGGTCTGTTCATTTCTATAGAGATGCTCGAACAGCCAAAGGTGGCCCAGATGGAGGAGATGGTGGTGCAGGTGGTAATATTGTCCTAGTAGGAAATAGAAATCTCTGGACACTCTTACCATTCAGATGGAGAAAGCACATCTTTGCCGGCGATGGTATGCCAGGGGGCGGAAACAATCGTTTTGGTTCTGCTGGGGAAACCATTACCCTTGATGTTCCTCTCGGAACTGTAGTGAAAGACGTTGACTCAGGAGAGCAGCTCGCGGAGATCACCAAGCATGGTGAGGAAACTGTTTTACTCCGTGGAGGAAGAGGAGGACAGGGTAATTCTCATTTCAAACATTCTACCAACCAAACCCCGATGTATGCACAGCCCGGTGAAATGGGTAGAGAAGGTTGGTTCGTCTTTGAATTAAAAGTGCTAGCAGATGTTGGACTTGTCGGCTTTCCAAATGCGGGTAAATCAACACTCCTTTCAGTAGTATCGGCAGCTAAGCCGAAAATCGCAAATTATACTTTTACCACTTTGGTGCCAAATCTGGGTATTGTTGATTATCGTAAGACGCATTCCTTTGTGATGGCGGATATACCAGGGATTATCGAAGACGCACATCTTGGGAAAGGACTTGGAGTTCGTTTTCTTAGACATATTGAAAGGAATGCAACTTTGCTATTTTTGGTGCCTTGCGATGCAGACAATATACTCAAAGAATACAATGTACTCTTGAATGAACTGAAGATGTATAATCCAGAATTATTGGATAAGCCACGTATTCTCGGAATAAGCAAAGCGGATCTGATCGATGATGAACTCAAAGAAATGATATCTTCAGAACTACCAGAAGATCTATCGCATATTTATTTTTCTTCAGTTACTGGACAAGGGGTGCAAGAACTGAAGGATAATATCTGGAAGTATGTTAGTAAGAATCTAGAGATGAATAAAGAAGAGTTCAAATAGGAATCATTCTTTTTCATACCGAATAAAACGAAACTTCACTCGATATGAATGCAGAAGCATTAGAAAAATCATTTAAAGCTCTATTCTTTGATCATTTTGGAGAGTCCACTATCAGTTTATTGCCACTCGCTCCTTCTGGATCAAAAAGAATTTACTATCGTGCAGAGTCTCAAAATCATACAGCCATCTGTGCATTTAATGAGGATATTTCGGAGAATAAAACCTTCATTTATCTAAGTCAGCACTTTGCTTCAAAAGAACTTCCAGTACCTCAGATATATAAACAAGGAGCAGAGGGCCAGATCTATTTGCAAGAAGATCTGGGGGCAACTACTTTGTATAGTTTTCTATTCAACAAAGGAGAGGAGTTTTCTCCTACTTTGATTTCTTTATATGAGCAAGTGGTCAAGAAGTTGGCAGAGATTCAGATCACTGGCCACCAAGACTTGGATTATGATCAATGTTTTGGCGCCAAGGTTTTTGACAAGCAGTCTATACTTTGGGATTTGAATCAATTCAAATACCATTTTCTAAAAGTGGCTGAGATCCCCTTTGATGAAGTAGCACTTGAAAAAGACTTCAATACTTTTGCTGACTTTCTTTTGCAAGCGCCACAAAACTATTTTATGTTTCGCGACTTTCAAACGCGCAACATAATGATCAAAAATAGTAAGCCTCATTTTATAGATTACCAAGGAGGTAGACAAGGGGCACTACAGTACGATCTGGCAAGTCTTCTTTTTCAAGCTAAGGCCAATCTTCCACATGAACTAAGAGAGCATTTATTGCAAACCTATTTAGTTAAAGCGGCTGCATTGACTAGTCTCGATCAGACTAAGTTCAAACAATACTACTATCTATACGCTATGGTTAGAAGTATGCAGGTACTAGGTGCTTATGGGTTTAGAGGTATTTTTCAACGGAAGTCTCACTTTCTGAAGAGCATACCTTTTGCTGTCAAAAATGTAGCATGGTTGATGAATCATATACCAGAGCAATTGCAGATTCCTGAACTAAGAAAGGTATGGTCTAGCATAGCACAAAATAAAAGCTTTGATTCCTTCGATCGAGAATTAGGGAAGAATGCGCTGCTATCAGTAGAGGTCAAAAGTTTTTCCTACAAAAAAGGATTGCCCAAAACTTCTAGTCAGCATGGAGGGGGCTTTATTTTTGATTGCCGCTTTCTGCATAATCCTGGCCGATACGAGCCTTATAAAGCTCTGACAGGGCGAGACGAACCAGTTATAAATTTTCTCCAGCAACATTCGGACATGCCTATCTTTCTCAACAATGTTAGGCATATTGTTGACGCAGCAGTAGAGAATTATTTAGAACGCAGCTTTGATCACTTGAGTATTTATTTTGGATGTACGGGCGGCAAGCATCGTTCAGTTTTTGCAGCAGATCAAATCGCAAACTACCTTCATGAAAAATACGGTATCCGCATTCAACTACAACATCGTGAGAGAGGTTGGAAGGAAGAAGAGATAGTATAAAGCAATTTCGGTAATTGTATTTAGTTTAGTATTTGAAGCTTTAATTACCTTAATATAGACAACGTGAAAATATCATACAAGTCGTTTTTAATAAATGGTGAAGTTTCTAACCATACGAGATTAGAGTTATTTGCTAAGAATAAATACAAAGTGTATCCATTGTTTGCTAAATATTCATTTGTCGAATTAGACTGGTATACCGTATATGATCTTACTGATTTTAGTTTTAAAAAATATAAAATTGCTAACGATAAGCTTTTTAAAGAAGGTGAAATGAAAAAAGGACGCTGGGTCAACACGCTTGGCGAGGAGTTGTTTTTGTTAAAGGGAAAAGAAACTTTGCTTGATTTAGAAGGCGTTAATTTTATTTGTCAAACTGGAAATGTTACTAAAGTAATCTATGAAACAGTCTCTATCAAACCGCATGGCATAGAGAAGTATATTGATAATGATTTATTGAAATATCTTCCTATTTCAACATTTAAATCTACAGGCCGAATAGATAATGATTACCCAATAGTCGGACTGCGAAAACACATTGAACCCATTAAGCATATAAGTTTTAAAATCACAGAAATTTCTTATTGATAAAATTTCGTAAATATTATTTTCCATGCGCTCATCTATTTAAGATTCGCCTATGCGTTTCAAGAGTATAAAATCTGATTCTTTAAAATTATTATTTCATATATAGACCAAAAAGTCTACAATCCCTGTAAGGGATAGATATAATAGCGAGGGGTTTTAACCCCTCGTAATACAAAAATACAAATGAACCCTGAAAGGGTGGCATAAAAAACATTTTAGAACAGAACATTCTTTACACAAAAAAAATAAATTGGTATTAGGAATACCTACCCTAAAAAGAAATATTCCTCATCAACTGCGAAAACCCAAGCAACAAAAGATCGATCCCAAATCAGTTCTGCTGAACTGATAGGGATCGACCTCACACGATCATCGAGGTTTTTTTAAACCTCGATGCCATACGCTCATCTATTTAAGATTCGCCTATGCGTTTCAAGAGTGTAAAATCTGATTCTTTAAAATTATTATTTCATATATAGACCAAAAAGTCTACAATCCCTGTAAGGGATAGATATAATAGCGAGGGGTTTTAACCCCTCGTAATACAAAAATACAAATGAACCCTGAAAGGGTGGTATAAATTAAACCTCTTTAAGCATTGTCCAATAAATATCCTAATAAGAAATAATCTTCATCAACTGCGAAAACTGCTTCTCCGAATTGAACAAACGATCTTGATAAGCAGTAGCGCTCAACTTTAGATTGTAAACTTTACTGTCGCGTAGCGTAAGTAAAATCATGATATTTCCAAAGCCCTGATCAATTTTGCCATGCTCGTCGTATTGAGGCCTAGGTTTTAAATAATGGCGTTCCACGGTCTCTACCCAAGTATTTTTAGAATAGGTGCGGGTATCGGAAACCTGCGTGCGATAATTATTGGCTCGAATCTTCTCTTTGAAAAAATCAAACAGATAAAAGGCGTCGTCGTGCGTAAAATCAAGATCATCAAAATGCAAGGCCACTCCATTGGTAGAGTCCGTGCTCAAAAAATCAATTCCCTTATCTAAATTTTCTTTGCCCTCTTGATAGATGTGATATTGGTTAGAAATCCAATAGAGCATTTTTTTATGGATGGGACCATTTTTCCATTGATCGTAAGCTTCAATGAAGTCGGCTGACCTAGATATGATTTCATGTATGGCGGGTTGGGTGGATGAACTCTTTTCTGCATTTGAAAGCAGAGATTTTATTTTATCCCACCAACCCGTCATAGATGTTTTTTTAGGAATGGTTCGTTAAAATTTTAATCCCGAACCATTGTTTTATAATTCTGCTAATAATTGATCTGGCTGCTTGAAGCCTACTAGTGAATTCTTAATAGATAAATCTGGCTTGATGATTACCAAACTTGGATATCCTCTTACTTGCAAGTGCCTAGAGAATTCATGTGGAGAATTTCTTCTATTCTTAGGTGTATCGGGGTTGTGATTTGGATTGCCAAATTCCTTTTCTCCAAATTTTATGGTGCCAGGCGATTCAGCATCAAACTTTACTGGGTAATAGTTTTCATGGATCTTTTTGATAACCTCAGGATTAGTAAAAGTCATTCGGTCCATCATTTTGCAAGGCCCACACCATTCTGTATATACATCGACTACCATCTCCCTAGGTTCACTTTTATTCAAGATTTGAGCCTCTTCGATAGTCAACCAATGCACCTTATCATTATTTGCTGGAAAATTTATTTTTGCAGTTTCTGCAGACTTAGTGCCTGCTCCGCCACATGCAAATAGTGTCAATGCAAAACAAAAAAACAATATATTTTTCATCAGATTTTAATTTTTAGATTTTTTCAAAACACCCGAAATATCGGAATTGTCGTCACTTCTGAAGCTTAAACTCGACTTAACAGCTCCAAATATGATCAATAATTGACCAAGGTAGAAAAGTAAAGCAGTTCCGCTATCAAAGATGCTAATATTGCTGCTAAAATTCAATATTACTAGACTATTATATCCTATAAGTAATAAGGTACCTGTCATGAATACGCCAAATAGAAGAGTTGAAATTTGTCCTTGCAAGTTTACGGTAGCCATCAATAATACTGTACTAGCTAGTCCAAAACATATAAAAGGGATCAGTTTGCTCAAACCTAAATCAATCCTGCTCAATAAAACATAAAGGATAATGATGCTTCCTATAAATAGGATTCCTGCCAACCACTTCTTCTGAAAAAGTAGGGTGCTACTGATGCTAGTAATGGAAATGATGGCTCTGGAGTATGCAAATAGAGCAATAATCCAAAGTGCTATGATGATATAAACAGTAAAATTTCCTAGTACTGGATGAGCAAGAGTCAGTAATCGACTGAGCGCAAATAGCACTATTCCGTAAAAGATATTTTTCTCAAAGCGACTATCAATAGCCGTATTGATATAAAAGAATACTGTTAAAATAGGCAGGGCTAAGAATTGAGCAATATTTGATAACTGAAGCATACTGCTTTCGGCAATTAACATCATAGCGAGAAGGCATATATATGCTCCTATAAGGTAAGTGCCTTTTATCTTCATATCAGCATTGTCCATGCCTTAAAATAGAAAAAATAATGATGAGCTTACTCACCCTATGCATTATTCCTTTATGTCGTAAAACTTAGGTTCTGTGTCTGACTCTTTGATGTCATAGATAGTCGGTTCAGAATTGTTCTCATTCATAGACATACCTTCAAGCTTGTCAAGCATATCCATAGATTGCACCCAGAATTCTTTAAAAGTAGGTTGCAGAGTTGAGGCAAAGCCTCGCACTACTGCAGGATATTTTTCTAAATGAGGATAAGTCATAGAGGTATTCTTCGTCCCTTGATCTATCAAGCGCGCTTGATCGCCAAACCAGATGAGCATACTCAACATCAATACAAGTACGCTGGATAGTACCACTCCTCCTACAAGTTGATTAATAAAATTGATCCGAGCTGCCCTAAATAATCCTTCTAGTGCCCGAGATATCGTCCTGATCAAAAACATGGTAACGATGAAGGTGATCAAAAACCCTCCTAAAAACATGAGCGGATTATTGCTATTAAATGCAGTTTCTAGAAAGTTAGATGTCGCTGGAGCTAATTTGAAAGCTGCCAATAATCCTATCACGATGCTCAATACAGCAAATAGGGTGTTGATGATACCTTGTGAAAAGCCAAGATAGAATCCATACAAAAGAACGATAGCAAATACTATATCAATAATCATAACAAGCTGTTTTGACTAATAATGGGCGTGGTGGAGGCATCTCCTTATATTAGGGATGCTATATCATTCTCAGTATACTACTAAACATATAAATGGAATTAAAAGATTCCAATATATATTACAAAAATATGTAATATGTTCGATAAATCAATAGAATACCCCAATTTTTGATTGGCTCAGCTCCAAAATCATAAATAATGAGCGGTTTATCTATTAGTCCCATAATTGATTAATGATGTCTTGCTCATCCTGCTCAGTCAAATTGAAATCAAAATCCATCAGATATATTGACCTAGCAAATAAAAGTGCCTTTACGCCTATCGTAAGGAACAAAGTAATACAGAGCAATTTAAAGTTTACATATGCCCAAATAGCAAGGACCAAGAAAAGGCATATAAGCTTTAGAAATCTCGATTGGATTTGAATAGAAATAGTCTCGATTGGACTAGAATCAACGGTAACTTTCAGCATTTGATTTAGTGAGGTATTCATAATTTTAATTTTTTGAGTTTGTCATAATATGTTACATTCAAAGATGTGACTTTATTTGCACCTAGAAATCCCCTTTTCTTATGAGCTTATCAAAATCCTTATAAAAGGGGATAGGGCCTTATGACTTGAGTACCTTAAAATAAAATTGGATAGTTTAGATGTGTCTTTGTATTTGACTCACTAGCTTTTTTTCTTGATGGCCTAGCGCTGTGGCGGGGTGAGGCGATAGCCGAAGTGCGTAGCACCGAGCTGACTAGCGAGCCCCAAAACATAGCGGCGAAGAAGCACAGGCCTGGCGGCGGATGGTTTTTCGCAGGCCCCAAATAAAATAAAAAACTAAGACAGATACTTACTCAAGAATCCGCACATAGTCTTATAAAATTCAAACTGGTTTTCTTCATTCCCGAAACCGTGTCCTTCATTGTACTTGACCAAATAAGGTACGTCTACACCTTGCGCGCGAAGAGCTTCGACGATCTGATCTGATTCATCGATGTTGACGCGTGGATCATTGGCACCCTGTACAACAAGTAGAGGCGTTTTGATTTTGTCGATGTGTAAGGCAGGAGAACCGGCAGTCATATGTTCCTTTTCTTTTTCTGGATGGCCCACCATTTCATACATCATATCGAGATAGGGCTCCCAGTAAGGCGGGATCGTTTTCATGAAGGTGAATAGATTACTCACACCTACATAGTCAATGGCGCATGCATACAAATCAGGCGTAAAAGTAATCCCAGCCAAAGTAGCATAACCTCCGTAACTGGCTCCGTAGATAGCAATGCGCGATGCATCTGCATAGCCCTGATCAATGATCCACTGCACCCCATCGCTGATGTCGTCTTGCATCGTCTTGCCCCATTGCTTGAAGCTCAGCTCCCAAAAGTGTCT
>CALIEI010000072.1 GCA_938022165.1 uncultured Saprospiraceae bacterium
GACCATTCCTGTTCCCAGTTCGTTTCCTTTGAGGCCTGCAAAATAAGTATTGGGGGTATTGGGTGACTTAGCTAAAGCGCGTATTATTTTACCTTTCAATCCAAATTTGAGTGAGTCTATTTGTGCGAAGGCAAATTGATATCCAAGTATAAAAATTAAGATAGCAGTTATTCTTTTCATGTTTAATTCTTTGATAGAATTTAGATTTTTAAGGTAACAAATATCTTTGGTTTAGGTTGTTGTGGAGATTTGTGATGTAGTAATTTGTATTTATTTCGCCCACGATGGGGCTTAAGATTTTTGCTTTCTTTTTCCTAAGGCGTTGCCCTAGGCTGGTTTATTGCGCCCGCGTTGGGGCTTGACATAACTATTTACTTATTACAAATCAACAAAAAACAAATAAACAAATAAACAAAAATCAAATTAACGAATCAACAAAAAACAAATAAACAATCCCTAAAGATCCAATTTCCGTTTCAGCGTAGGACGTTGGGTGACTTCATGAAAACAAATAGCATCTTCGGCATAGTAATGCGTCACCAAAGATTTACGCGTTCGCTGTTTGTCATGCTGGGGTTCTCCTCCGTGGAGCAGGTTTGAATGCCATAATAAAACGTCACCGGGGTCGGCAAAAAGAAGCTTACGTGTAAAAGTATTTTCACTTACGATATCAGCTATCTTATCCTCATACACACCATAAGCTTTATCACCAAGAAAGCGCTTGCTCCCTGCATTGTCAAAATCTTTGTTAACTACGTAGGGCAACTTGTGTGAACCGGGATAATAGTGCAAGGGTCCATTGTCCTTGTCTGTAGGCTCTAGTGCAATCCAAGCTGCAATGATATTGCCATAGGGAAAGGTGGACATATGAAAAGAGTCGGAATGAGTCCGCTGCTCTGATCCAGTTAAGAAGTTTATGCTTTGAAACAGGTCCATCTTTTTACCCATCAGCATATTGATAATATTCATTAGGGCGGGATCAGCGCTAGCGCGCAAAATAATATCAGAATAATGGATGGCAAACATCATCTTATTACCCACCCATCGGGCTTTGCCACTTTTATTAAGTTGATCTACTTCTTCATTTATTTTCTTTACCCTTTCTGGAGAAAAAAATCCTTTGAGCACTACATACCCATCATCAGACCATGGTAGTAGTTCAGACTGTCGTTGGGTACTCAACTTGTTGAATGCCTCAAGTTGCGGGAGCGTATTTTTGGTGTTTTCTTTATCGTGGATATTCAGTGGACTTTCTAGTCCTTCAAAATCACTACTTGATATGGAAGAGTAATATTTTTTATGGATTCCGTACTTCTGATATTTTGGAAGATTGTGCTTTAGTTGATCTTTTTTAAAGAAATTGTAAAGCTCGTATGCGGGCTTAAATTTGCGGATCCACTGGTTAATCATAAGTCGGTATTAGATCTAAATAGCTAGTAGGACAGCGTGTCGAAAACATACCGAACACGCAGTCCAATCCCTTGGACATTGGTCGTTCGATGTATAATCTCAATATTAAATTTATTGAGTTCGATACCCAAGCCTAAATCGAATCTAAAGTTAATACTTCTAGGTCGAAATTCGTCATCCTCTACAGGAAAAGGATTATCAGAATTTTCACCTATCGTATTAAAATCTGGATCTGTAAATCTAGTTCTTAAAAATCGATTATTTACGCGTTGGCGGATAGTTACTTCTGGGCCAAAACCGACAATTAAATAGACTTTAGGATTTTCTAGATATAAGAATCTAATATTTGCATTGGCAGAAAATTTGATCTCATTGTGTGATACATCATAAAAATGAGTTATGATAGCTGTATCTGTCATAGGCGTGGTATCAATAAGAATACCTGTATCAACATAATCTCTCAATTGAATACCCGCACCATAATTGAAATATACTTGTCCTAGTAATTTTCTTTCTTGGTAAGCACCTACCTCTAGACCATAACCACTATTGCCATTCAGTACTTCTTCACTAATTGATTCTATATGGGAATAAACACCAGTGCGTATTTCACGAACACGAATACTATCTGACTCTTGCGCTTGGCCAAGTAAAACCAATTGGCCAAAAAGAGAAACTATTGTCAAGAAGTACCACTTCAACATGAAATAAATTATTTAAAAAGACACAAATATAGTTCTTAGAACATGATAACAACGATTGTGCTGCTAGATTAGCCTAATAAAACTCAAATTGTTATTTTTTAGTGGTCTGAAGGGTATTTTTTTCAAAATTGACGACACATTTTCTTCCATCTAGCTCCATGTGCATCGTTCCAGGCTTTAGTAATAACTTGATAAAGTCATCTCCGAGGAATGATCTACGCCAACCAGAGAGGAATTCTAATGAGTTATCCCCAAACTGTGCTTTAGGCAAACTATTTTTTTGCAGCACCAAGGATTGTGAAATACCGGATTGAGCACACTTTTGTTTTACCAATAAAAATAACATCTCGTTGGCCAATGCCATCTCATCTGTTACTTCATCAATAAACTGAATATTGTTAGCTACTTCTTTCTCTTCTTTAGTCGCAGGTTTATCGTAAAGTTTTTTGAATACAGCCCAGTTCCGCTCAATGGATCTGTTCGATATGGTTCTATTATCCTTTAATGCTTCTTTACCGGATTTAATGTTTTTAACTATAGTTGCCATTAATCTTTTTGGTAAGACTTGTTCTTTGGTTTTGTTTTTCTCTTCACCTACCTGATTTCTCCAAATATATAATCGCATTAAAAAAATTCTCTCCCGAACGTTGAGATTTTTCATGAGCTTGTTTTGGCGAGCTTCATGATATTTGTCTCTTTGATAATGCTCTTCAAACTGCAATCTACCCATCTCCGTATTGGCCCACTTAGTAAGCTTCTTTTCCTTGAGTTGAGTGCTTAATGAAGTGTGTAAATCCTTGAGATGAATGATATCATTTATGGCATATTGAAGTTGCTTGCCACCAAGAGGGCGCTTTTCCCAATCCGTTACGGTGTACGATTTAGAGATATTGATCCCAAGTTCTTTTTTAAGTAATTTTTGGAAACTTACTGGATATCTGTATCCTAAAAACCCTGCGGCGATTTGTGTATCAAAGACATTCTTCGGTAACACATTATAGAGATTGTATAAAATATGATAATCATTGACCCCCGCGTGAGATATCACAAGGATGCTAGGATCAGCAATCATTTTAAGTAAAATATTGATAGACTTTAATGCTAGCGTATCAATCAAATAAGAACCGTTAACCGTTTGGATCTGAATGAGACACAATAGCGTTTTGTAACGATTCTCGCCAACAAACTCCGTATCAAAACCCATCCATTTTACACCAGCATTATCTTTTTGAAATTTCTTTAATCCTTTTTGATCGTCAATGTAAACGTGGCTCGTAACTTCTTTTTTCGTACTCAAACTCTTCATTATTCTGCTTTCTTTATACTGCCCAGCCTCTATAAAACGTATGTATATGGAATGAGTGTATTGTTGTATTTTTAGGTAGTATTATCAATTATTTTAATTCGATCAATTCAGATTTGGCCTTATTCAGAGCAAATCTTGATTGATTAACAAATGTCTTAAGTATAACGTTATATTAAAAATAAAAGACATGTATTTTTGTGTTTATTTTAATAAAATTAAAAAAGTAAGGCTTCATGCTTAAACGACTGATTTACATAGTATTAGGATTGATTGTTGTTCTTGTTCTATGCTTAATAGCAATTCCTATTCTTTTTAAAGGAGACTTACAAGATTTAGCTTCAAAAGAGATAAATAAATCCATAAATGCAAAATTAGTCTTTGAAGATGTCTATGTTTCGCTCATTCGATCCTTCCCAGACTTTTCCGTTTGCTTACAAGACTATGATATTCAAGGTATTGAGCAATTTGAAGGCATCTCACTGATCAAAGGTAAGTCTCTGTGTGTAAATGCGAATGTGTGGTCAGTCATTAATAAGTCAAATAGCATCAAAGTGAATTCAATTTACTTAGATGAACCAAGTGTAAATATTGTGATCGCTAAATCTGGTAAGGCCAATTACGATATCACCAAAGCAACTGATGAGACTACAGATGCAAGCACTAGCGCTGCTTATCAACTTGATCTAGAAAATTATGAAATTGCTGACGGGAAATTTAGCTATATCGATAAGGGCTCTGGACTATATATGCATGGAGAAAACATTGATCATACGGGCATTGGTAGCTTCACCAGCTCTGTTTTTGACCTTATTTCGAAAACCACTGCAGACAATGTCATTTTTAGCACCGGAGGTCTAAATTACCTAAGCAAGGCGAAGATAGATTTAGATGCGATTTTCAATATAGATCTTGACAATTCAAAATACACTTTAAAAGAAAACGAGCTTAAGCTTAATGCATTATTATTGCATGCAGATGGATTTGTACAGCCATTAGGTGATGATATAAAAATGGATTTAACTTTCAATGCCCCTGCCAATTCATTGAAAGAGATCATATCGCTAGTCCCCGGAGCATACACAAAAGACTATGGTAAGGTGGAGGCTCTAGGTGATGTAAAGTTTAGCGGTTATGTAAAAGGGAATTATAATGCTGTAAAAGAACAACTGCCAACATTTGCCTTCGATATCGACATTAATAAGGGTAAGGTTAAATATCCTGATTTGCCAATGGGCATAAATGATATCAATTCTGCTATTTCGATTAAAAGTCCTAGTAGCAATTTCGATGACATGGTAATTGACATTCCAAGATTTAATCTAAATGTTGGAGAGGATCCTTTTGAAGGTAGACTGCTCTTAAAAACACCTTTATCCGATCCAGATATCGATACCAAAATGAAGGGCAAACTAGATCTTAGTCAATTAGCGAAAGCTTTTCCCATGGAAGGAGTTGATCGAATAAGTGGAATCTTAGATGCTGATTTTGAGGTGAATACTAAGATGTCAACACTCGACAAAGGAGATTATGAGAATGCCAACATGAGTGGGAAGTTCGCACTCCAAGACATGAACTACGAAGCTAAAGACTCCCCTCCTATTATCATCAAACAATTGCAAGTAGATTTTATACCACAGTTTTTAAAACTCAACCAATTTGATGCGAAATTAGGCCATAGTGATATCAAGGCAAGTGGAAAAATCGACAACTTCTTGGCCTACTTTTCACCAACAAAAACAATGAAAGGCGACATGGTGATCTCTTCTAGTTTCTTTGATGCGGATGAGTGGATTTCTGAAAATGAAACAGCAGCTGAAGATATTCAAAGTACTGAATTGAAAGAAGATGAGACTGAAGTGTTTGATCGCTTTGATTTTAAGTTAGATACAAAAGTCGATAAAATTAAGTATGCTAATTATGATCTAAGGAATAGTGCTATAAAAGGCCACTTTACCCCAAACGAAATAAGCATTGACAACTTTGAAACTGAAATTGGAAAAAGTGATTTTAGAGGAAGAGGTAAATTGAAAAACATCTTTCCTTATTTGTTCAATGATGCCACACTTAGAGGAGCGATCACCCTTAAAAGCGATTATCTAGATGCCAATCAGTTTATGGTCGACACGCCTACTGAGGGTCAAGCCAAAAGTATGGCAAATGAAGATGATATAGAACCTTTCATGGTTCCCGAAAATATCGAAATAGACATCACAACAGATATCGCTAAAATGCTTTATACTGATCTAGACATCACAAATGTAAAAGGCTTGATTGAAGTAAAAGATCAGGCGATGAAAATGGATAAGGTAAATATGAAAACCTTGGGTGGAAACATGAATATTTCAGGGCTGTATGACACAAAGGATACTGAGACACCTCAGTTTGAACTAAAATATGGAGTCGATCGATTGAATTTCAAAAAGACATTTGAAAAATTCAACACCTTTAAAGCCTTGATGCCAATGGCACAATTTATCAACGGTGACTTTTCAACTGATCTGAGTTTTAATGGAATTCTTGGAAAGGATATGAGTCCAGATCTCAATACCTTAACTGCAGACGGTTTCATTCAAACATTCAATGCCGTACTGAACAATTTTGAACCTATTGAAAAGCTTGGAGAAACATTAAATATTAATTGGTTGAAGAAAATCAATTTGGATGACTCCAAAAATTGGTTTATAGTCAAAGATGGTAAAGTAGTACTAGAAGATACCAAACATCAAATCAAAGAAATTTCCATGATAGTCGGAGGAACACATGGTTTTGATTCGGAAATGGATTATACTATGAGAGCAAAAATTCCAAAGCAATTGATGGGCAATAATGTTGTGACTCAAGCAGCCAATAAAGGATTAGACTTCTTGAATAAAGAAGCTTCAAAAATTGGTTTAAATTTAGCAAATGGAGATTTTGTGAATGTACTCGTAAACTTTACTGGAACGATGAAAAATCCGAAAATTAAAATCACACCTACTGGGGCTGAAGGTCAATCTGTAAAAGACGTAGCTAAAGATATAGTCAACCAAGTAAAGGAAACAGTGAAGGATACCGTAACAAAAGTGGTCAAAGAAAAGATAGACGATGGCAAAGAAAAGCTTGCTGCTGAGAAAGCTAGACTTGAAGCGGAGGCAGATGCTAAAATTGCCAAGATAAGAGCAGACGCCCAAAAACAAGCAGACAATGCTAAGAAAAAGGCTAGAGCAGAAGCAAAAAGAGCAAAACAAAAAGCCTATCAAGAGGCAGATAAACTAGTCGAAAAAGTTAAGAATCCGCTCCAGAAATTAGCAGCAAAAGAAGCCGCTAAATTGGCTAAAAAGAAGGCAGACGGAGCATATGAAAAAGCTATGCTAAAAGTAGATCAATCAGCCGACAATATTTTGGCTAAGGCGGATCGTGAGACTGAAAAAATACGAGCCAGCTACGATAAGCGAATTGAGGCTCTGGAACAGAAGGCTGGTATGTAGAAAATATACCATCTATTCAATTTTAATCGCTTCTAAACCAACTTTTAGAGAATTTATTGACTCTTTACTGAATTAAGTGGGCAATCGCAATAATTCCCCTACTATCAATAAATTTTTGTCAAGGCTTTTACCTATTTTTGGCCGATAACAACTAGTTTAAAAATGGCTAAAGTAAAAAAGAAAGAGTTAGGATTAGGAATACGTGCTTTATTGGGAAATCACTCTCTTGAAAATCCTGAAGAGAATCAGAAAATTGTCAAGGCACTCTCTTCAGCTACTGCCATGATACCTATATCGCAAATAAAAGCGAATCCAGGACAACCTAGAAAAGACTTTGATGAAGAAGCCTTAAATGAATTGGCATCATCTATCAAGGCCCATGGAATCATACAGCCATTAACACTAAGATCGACTGGAGCAGATTCTTATGAAATAATTTCTGGTGAAAGAAGATTTAGAGCATCACAATTAGCTGGCCTTGAAGAAGTGCCCGCCTATGTCAGAATAGCCAATGATCAAGAGCTTTTAGAAATGGCCTTGATCGAGAATATTCAAAGGGAAGATTTAAACCCACTTGAAGTCGCTATCACTTATAGTCGCTTAATGTCTGAATTTGAACTCACACACGAAGCAATGGCAGAGCGTGTAGGCAAAAAAAGAAGTACTATTACGAATGCGCTGCGCTTGCTTGAATTGCCACCAAGTATCCAAACTGGACTTAGGACAGGTCAAATTTCTGCCGGTCATGCAAAAGCCTTACAAGGATTGGATACTGTAGACCAACAAATTGCTTTATTTCAGAAAATTATAAAAGAAAAGCTTTCAGTTAGAGAAACAGAAAAAGCTGTTAAGTTCAAGAACATAAAGTCGAGCAAATCCCAAGCAAAAGAACTTTCTATAGAATACAGAGATGTGCAACGAAATTTGAGAAAGCAGTTAGGTGCTAAAGTGGACATCAAGATGAAAGGTCGTAATAAAGGACAAATCGTTATTCCTTTCTCGGACACTGAAGAATTCAATCGTTTACTTGAAATCATTGAAGAATAAAATATGCTTAGACTGCTTTCACAATTTATTTTTATTGCATCCATCCTTTTGGTGACTGCGAATGAAATAATTGGGCAGGATGATTCCACTATTCTGTCGGACAGCTTATCCTTAGCTAAAACTGAAAATATAAATCCAGATTCATTAGTCGTAGACTCTACTGCTACAAAAAAGAAAGTAAAATCCAAGTTTATAAAATCGATTTTGGATAAGAAATATCCGAATCCGAATCGAGCAGCAGCAATGAGTTTCATTCTTCCGGGCGCCGGCCAAGTCTACAATAAAAAATATTGGAAAGTGCCTATTGTTTATGGAGCTTTGTTTGGCTTAGGTTATTTTGCTACTGACAGCAATAGACAATATAACCGCTTTGCGGCAGCATATTTGACTGTTGTGGATGATGATCCTGCTACCATTAATCCTTTTCCTACCCTTTCCGAATCTAGTCTTAGAACCATTAGAGATCGCTTCAATAAGCAAAGGCAACAAGGCTATGTTTTTTTTACCGCTGGGTGGTTACTCAATGCTTTAGATGCTTATGTAGACGCTCACTTAGCCTCATTTGACGTCAATGAAGATATCAGCGCCCACATACAACCTGTAGGGATTCCTTCTCCCAATAACACCAGTTATGGACTCTCCATCACCTTTGTCAATAATCAATCGAGGGACAACATTCCATCATTTCTATACTGATAAGCGCTTATGCTATTAAAATTTCCCGACCATTTTTTTTGGGGCACTTCAACTGCTGCTGCTCAGATAGAAACAGCCTCTGATCATAATTGGAAAGGATTTCAATCTAAGGATGGCTATACTTTTGATCGTACGGCTGATCATGAATTGAGAAGACAGGAAGATGCAGAAATTATAGCTCAATTCGGTACTGTGTATAGATGTGGTGTGGATTGGGCTAGGCTACAGACTGAGCCCTTCGGCGAATTTCACACAGATGTAGTAGATGAATACATCACTTTCTTTAAAAATCTCAATGCTAAAGGAGTCAAAATCATGTTTGTAATTCATCACTTCATGCATCCTAATTGGTTTGACAAAAACAATGCATGGTTGAATAAAGATAATATTCCAGTTTTTCTTGACTACGCTAAAAAATGTGTAGACATCTTTCATCCTTTTGTTTTTAATTGGAACACTTTTAATGAACCTAATGTCTATTGCCTAAATGGATATGCTCTAGGTACCTTTCCTCCTCAAAAGAAAAGCTTACCAAAAGCTACTAAGGCCATTAAAATCATGGGGCGATGTCATAATGATTTATACGAGTACATAAAAACCAAGACGCCCAATAAGCCAATTGGTATTTCATTGAACACTGCATTATTTGAGGGGCTCAATTTCTTTGGCCGATTGGTGGCAAAATTTACTGATAGATGGTTTGTTCATCAAGCAGCTGAAATATTTAAGAAAGTGGATTACTTAGGCATTAGCTACTATGCACATATCTTATTTAAACCCACTGCTATAACAGAAATAGACTCTCCCGGAAAACTAGCGAAAATGGGTTACCCGCATGATGGTATGTGGGCATACAAACCCGATGGTCTTCGATTCAATATTCAACGCCTATATGATAAATATCAAAAGCCAATAATCATTACTGAAAATGGTGTCTGTTCAGATAATCCACAGGTGAGAATCCAATGCTTAAAGGATTATCTATCCATTTTGCATAAGATGATTGAAAATGGTGTACCCATTTTAGGATATATTCATTGGAGTACTTTTGATAATTTTGAATGGAATTTAGGGCCCACCTATCGATTTGGGCTTGCCACTGTAGACTTAGATACTAGAGATAGGACCATCACTGAGGCAGGTATGTTTTATACTCATATTTGCCAGCAAAACAGCATCGAAATCTAAGTATACCGAAATTTATTACTCAAACCACAGCAAGATTATCCGCCTTTGCTATCTTTGAGTATGGCTAGGTTTGTATTAGCATTCTCAATTTTACTATATTCTTCTATTTGTTACTGTCAAACGGCAGAAATGTTAAGCATGGGTAACACACTAGCGGGTCGTACTGGTGCTAATGCCTTATTTGGCAATCAAGCCGGACTAGCAGAACTAGAAAGCACTAGCTTCATCGTTAGCACTGAACGTCGATTTTCACTTAGCGCTTTGAGTAATCATAACGCTGGAGCAGCTATTGCTACAAATGCAGGTACTATTGGTTTAGCAATTAACTATTTTGGATTTAGTGAATTCAATGAGCAAGTGATTGGTTTATCTTATGCTAGAGCTCTCGGAGAGAAATTTAATATTGGAGCGCAAATAGATTATATCGGTACGAGAATCAGAGATTTTGGCAATATTAATACTTACACTTTTGAATTGGGGATATTGGCTAACGTAAATAACCAACTAGATATTGGTGCGCACTTTTTCAATCCGCTTGATGTAGATCGAGGTATAGAAGACGAGCCATTAGAATCCATCTTAAGCGTTGGTTTTGCCTATAGAGCAAGCAAAAAGTTTACGTTAATGGCTGATGTGGAAGCAGAGCTTGATTTTGATCCTCGATATAAACTAGGAATAGATTACGCGTTGAATGAATTGTTAAATCTAAGATTTGGGGCCTTTACTGAGCCCGTTACATTAAGTTTCGGCATTGGCTTGAAGATAAAGAGCCAGCTATTTATAGACTTCGCCTCTACCTACCAGACTATATTAGGAATCAGTCCTGGTCTTGGCGTCCGGTACGTTTTAAACTCAAAGCAATAAACCTTGCATCTACATATCCTATCTCCAACCATCTTTGAATCAGCATCCGTGTTGAATCATCTTGAGCAACACTTCACTCAGACAGAAGGTATTTATAAAAAGAACAACTTAGAGATATCCCTATCTATTTGTGGTGTCGGTTTGGTCAACACGGCTATTCATACTACCAAGCTCATGATGAAGGATTCTGATCTGATTATCTTGATGGGATTAGGAGGTGCTTTCAACCGAAATTTAAATTTAGGAGATGTAGTAAACGTAACAGAAGAAACCTTTGGTGATTTAGGGGCCGAAGATCAGGACGGAACTCTTCTTTCAGCTCATGATTTAAAACTAATAGACCCCAATAAGTTTCCTTTCACAGATGGTAAAATAACGAATACTAGCGCTTCAGATTTTAGCTTTTTGCCCACTGCTACTGCTATTAGCGTGAATAAAGTGTCAGGATCACAAACGAGTATAGATCTTATCAGCGACAAATACGATGTCGACATTGAGAATATGGAAGGGGCCGCATTTTTCCAAGTATGTCGAACTTTTCGCAGAAGGTTTTTAGAGTTGAGAGCAATCTCCAACTACGTAGAACCAAGAAATAGAGATAGTTGGCAAATAGAATTGGCCTTAAAAAACTTATCAGAAGTTGTTATTGAAATTATAAAAGGCTTGTCGCAAGCTTAGACTTCACCTTACTTCTTTTTGATATTCTTTTCATATAAGTTGACCCAATCCTTCACCTTCATTTTTTTCATCAATTGAGCGATTAGTTTAAATGGAATTTCTTCTGGCTTCTTAAACCGGATACAACTCTTTCCCATATCCAACTTTCTGGAGCAATGCTTAGGATACTCTTCGACGAACCAATTCAACAGATCAGG
>CALIEI010000073.1 GCA_938022165.1 uncultured Saprospiraceae bacterium
GTGAAGGGAATGACTTCAAAAAGATGTATTATTTGCCAGAAGTAGACTATCAATTGGATATGCCAACGGATTCATCTGACGCGATTATTTATAAGTTTATTAAGCCATAAATAATCAAGTCACTTTAGGCTTTTTCTTAACGAATACTGACAAGATTAGCGCATAGATAAGGCTGTTAAGGACTGCTCCAAAAAGCATAGTTACTGTACTTAATGAACTTAATTCTTCATCTTGTTTTTCCTGATCTTGGTCCATTTTTAAAAGAATTTCCTCTTTCGACTCTCCAGTTACTTTACTCATCATACCAGCAACCCAATCATTGCTGCTTTTACCGTATTCACTTAGCATAACTTTTGCTTTCGGGTTATTTGCATATACCATAGAAGATACAATCACACTTGGAACTGCACTAATAATTGATACTAAAAAAATAGTTTTGAAAGCTTGTCCATAATCCATGTAACCGCCAAGAGACTTTCTTTTTTGGATTCCGGCAAAGACTAAAAAAACTAGAGTAAATAGCATAGAACCCCATAAGCTCAAGCCACTAAAAATATTAAAGTCAAAAAAAATGAATGCCATAGTAGGAATAAGCATAATGGCAAAAAGTATCAATCCGTATTTAATCTCAAGTTTCATATTTGTTTGCTTTATTAGTTTTTTACAAAAGGTAATAATATATATTTAGAGTAGGTATCTACTAATTCATCTTTTTCTATTCTTATGCTTTTCCTATGCAGAAACAGTTCGTGATCGCCTCTATTGAGACTATCAACTAAGCACGAGCAAAGAAGTCCTCTTTCGCCTAAATTTGGGTGGGTATAAAATTTACAATCAATGGAATCTTTCATGTCTATACCATCAATTCTAATATCTATTAAATCTAATAATTTATTTTTTATTTGATAGGCTTTTTCTTTCCTGTAATCAATTCTTTGTACCGCGTATTTTTTATCAATTTCGATTTCAAGCAAATCCATATCTTTTAAATCAAATCCTGCAAAGTATTCTACCCTTTCTTTCTTAACCAGTCGTTCTTCTTCTTTTATTTCTTTCCCTTGAAGTACTTTTCGCATTAAATTAAGTTCTTTTAGTTCAGCAATATTTATCGCAACTATTTTATCATCTGAAAAATCCTTATTGATTATATTGTTTTTGAAACCAGTGCTCGAGAATGCGGAAATATCTCCCATTACACTTTCTAAATATTCATTATCAGAAGCATAATATTCTAGAAAAAAAGACAACTCATTATTAACTTTATATTTGGATAGACTTATACCATTGATTTTTTCTTTTCTTCTACTTTCTCTTTCTCCATAGGTGTAGTATTTTTCTCTAACATCATCGTAATAATGCCAATCTATTGTTCCTACCAAGTTGACATTCTGTTTTGCAGATTCAGATTTTAAATTAGGAATGTATCCATATTTTTCAAATCCAGCATTATTTACTACGAATATCAATATAATAGCATAAGGTATAGAAAGAAAGAACAATCTACGCGTGTACCGATTATCTAAAAAGTTTAAAAGAAGTGGTCTATATAAAAAGGATAAAGTTATGGTTGAGAAAAATCTATAGATGTAGAGATATATTTTTGCAATTGTTTTATCGTTTGTTTTTTTGAGCGGTCCTAAAAATAAAAAATCAACAAGGACAATTAAACCAACAACCATAAGCGTTCCGATTACCACCCCACTAATTATTTCCACATGATCTGGCAGGAATGCATGCGAAAAACTGACCACAGAAGCAAAGCACACTGATATCATGATCAAAGAGAAAAACATAAAGAAGAGCAAGAAGGTATAAGAGAATAATACCGAACTTAATCTCTCTAAACTTTCTATGTAATGATCAAAAGACTTTATCTTTCGTTTATAGAAATCTTTGAATGTGTCTGAATAGCCTAATTCTTCAAAATCAATATCGCCCGAAACATATCGAAGCCCAATCGCACCAATCCACAAGCCTCTGATAATAATATGAAAAATAAGATTGATGAGAAATACAGCCCAGCCAAACCATATGACAGGGATAAGAATTTTGAGAAATTTGTAAATGGTACCAAATCCATTTACCGATAGATAGTTCTCTAGTCCTACTATCAGATCCCTACTAGTCCAAATACCTACTAAGGCTAAACCTGATATAAGCAATTCAAGTTGCCAGCTTTCTTCTTGTAGTTTCTCAAGCCATTCTGAAAACAGCGGTCTTAAGTCTTGATTCTGGTTATTATCTTTATTTGCCATATTTGATTTTACACTTAGGGATCAGTGTATTGTAAGTTTACAAAAAATAATGCACAATAAAAAAGGCGCACTGGATTTTCCAGCGCGCCTTTTTAAATTTAAGTATGTAAAACTATGCTTCCTCCAAAAAAGGATATCTATAGTCTTTTGGTGGATTGAAATTCTCCTTGATCGTACGAGGAGAAACCCATCTATATAAATTTAATACAGAACCAGCTTTATCATTTGTACCAGAGGCTCTAGCCCCTCCAAATGGCTGTTGACCTACTACAGCACCTGTTGGTTTATCGTTGATATAGAAATTTCCGGCAGCATTTCTGAGTACCTTTTCTGCCATTTCTACAGCATATCTATCATTAGCAAAGACAGCACCTGTAAGCGCATATGGAGAAGTTTTATCCACCTTTTCTAGGGTCGCCTCCCATTTCTTATCATCATACACGTATATAGTAAGTACTGGGCCAAAAATTTCTTTTTCCATACTATCATAGTGAGGATCAGTAGTAACTATTACGGTTGGTTCTACAAAGTATCCTTTTGATTTATCGTACTTACCACCAGATATAATTTTTGCTTTTTTGGATTTTTTAGCTTGCGCAATAAAATAGGTAATTTTATCAAAAGCTCTTTCATCAATTACTGCATTGATGAAATTGGTAAAATCTTCAGGTGTTCCCATTTTCATGGACTCTAAATCTTGCACTAAATACTTTTCTACATTTTTCCACAAACTCTTTGGAATATATGCTCTACTTGCCGCAGAACACTTTTGACCTTGATATTCAAAGGCCCCTCTACTCAAGGCAACTGCTACCTGTTTTGCATCAGCAGATTTATGTGCGATAACAAAATCCTTCCCTCCTGTCTCTCCTACTATTCTTGGGTAAGATCTGTACTTACTTAAATTGCCCCCTATTGTTTGCCAAAGACTATTGAATATCTTTGTAGAACCCGTAAAGTGCAATCCTGCAAATTCTGGATGAGAGAAAACAATATCTCCTGCAACAGGACCGTCTACATGTACCAAATTTATTACTCCATCTGGCAATCCAGCTTCTGCAAATAATTCCATAATCACATTAGCAGAATAGATTTGAGTTTCTGCTGCTTTCCAAATTACTGTATTACCCATCATAGCAGGCGCCGCAGGTAAATTGGCTGCGATTGAAGTAAAGTTAAAAGGCGTAATAGCAAACAAAAATCCTTCTAATGGTCTAAACTCCATTCTATTCCAGATCCCAGGTGTGCTTTCTGGTTGCTGCGAATATATCTCAGTCATATACTGCACATTGAATCTAAAAAAATCACAAAGCTCAGCTACTGCATCAATTTCTGCTTGATAAATATTCTTAGACTGTCCTAGCATAGTAGCAGCATTCATTTTCGCACGATATGGACCAGACAAAAGATCTGCTGCTTTTAGGAAAATATTTGCTCTATGCTGCCAAGGCATATTAGCCCAATCCTTTTTAGCTTTAAGCGCAGCTTTAATGGCGTCTTTTACATGCTTCCCATCTCCTTTATTAAAATGACCAAGAACATGATTTAACTCATGTGGCGGTTTGATCGCAACTTTTTTCTTAGTGCGAATCTTTTTACCACCGATATACATAGGAATATCTAATTCTTTACTTTTTAGGTTTTTAAGTGCAGCTTTTACCTCTGCCCTTTCTCTACTACCTGCTGCATAGTTAAGAACAGGTTCATTATAAGCAATAGGTAATTCAAAATATGCGTTTGACATTTTCTATAATTTTAATTTTTTGAAGTACAAAAGTAAGCTTAATACATAGCTAGACCAATACCTTTAGCATAAAACTTTTACATTCTTATGTATTGTTGCTTGCAAAACAATAGTGTTAAGTAAAAGGTTAAGAAAAAATCAATATTTAGGTAAGACTAGATGACTACTGCCTTGGGAACAAATGTACTTACATCACCTTTCCCTTTAATGATTTCACGCACTATGGTACTGCTGATATGGGAGAATTCAGGCTTAGAGATTAAGAATATGGTTTCTATGCCATCTCCAACAATATTGTTTAGTTGAGAAATGGTCTTCTCATAGTCAAAGTCACTTGCGTTACGAAGACCTCTTAGCAAGTAATTTGAATCAAGCGTTTTACAAAAATTTGCCGTTAAGCCTTCAAAGTGGGCTACTTCGACTGTTGGGTAGTCCTTAAAAACCTCTTCCAGCCATTGTAGCCTTTGCTCAAGATCGAAAAGATACTTCTTTTGAGAGTTTACCCCTACAGCAACTATAATCTTATCAAACAAGGGTATCGCACGTTTAACTAAATCTTCATGTCCTGTGGTAATAGGGTCAAATGAGCCAGGAAATACTGCAATTTTTTTCATATTTCAATATATTGTCTGTGCCCTAAATTTAGTCAATAATTCTAATTCATTCATAGAAGTCCTTTCTCCATCAAAATAGATTTCATTTAGCCAGCTTGCGGCCTCTTTTATAGGGATATTCGGGTAATGATGATCTCTTGCAAAATGCAAATACTTCATACATAGAAAAGCATCAAACCATCTAAAAAATCGCTTTTGAAAGGAGGTAAAGTCCTTAGTATTTGCTTTGATCTCTTCCAGTTTTTTAGAAAACTGATAATTCCCAAGGAAGAAAGACATTGCTTCACCACTTTTTAGGGTATGATTATTTTCGTACAATTCTGGAAGTTGCGTTATTAGTTTTTTAATTCCTGCAAAGGATTGAGGCGCATAGGTAGTTAAAGCTTCCTTAGAAGCTGATAATGATTGCATAGCCCTTCCCGTTCCAAATGGTACCCTATCTGATATTCTAGCAGAAGGGAGAACGGTAGTTTCCATAATGTTTCCAAAATCTTCAAAATGGGTGAATTTATGTATAAAATAAAAGTCCTCCCCCGCTTTTCGTGTATTCATTCCACCTTGCTTTTGATAGGCCAAACTACGGACAGCCATAGCTGAACCGACCGTCTGTTGTGCATATGGAAGTCCTGCCCAACGCTTTGCCAAAACATAGTATCGCAAATGCAATTCATATTGAATTATACAATTATTGATCGCAGGGTCTACATTATCCAATGGATGAGCATAATCAATGGATGCAGCTGGACATTTAGGGTGTGTTTGAAAGTAATCATAAATGGCTTGAAAATAGTTAGGCCTTACTAAGGTATCAGCGTCTAAGCAAACAATTATTTTTTGCATAGATTCGCTCTGCGCAAGCCTTCTAACAGCTTCATCCATCCCCGTTTTTCGAGCGTAACCAACGCCTGCCTTTTTTAAAGGAATATCTTTGATGAATATACTATGCAAATCAAATGTTGCTGAAGGATTCTCCCATTCTAGTAATTGCTCAAAAGTGGATTGGTTATTTAAGGCTATTCTCGATGGTTCGTCCTCTGACTGATTTACAACTACAATAACCTCCACTGCAAAACCATTACATACACAAGCTGTGAGGCTCTTTAAAGTACTAAGGATATCTGGCTCATTATAGCAAGGGATAACTATCACTAAGGCCAAATTAGAGGAAACAGAATTATCTATAAAAGCAGGAAAATTGGCTTGTTTTTGTAAATATGTCTTTCTAGCAAAATCACTCATTAAAGACAAAAGTAAAATATTTTGACCATCTACTGCGGGCTTACTAGAATATAAATACCCCTAAATCTCTTGAGTCTCTATATAACTAACTTACTCAATAGTACTTTTGCTAGATTCAAGCTTGAATCTAGCAAAAGTATTTTTGAGGCATTTTAATTTTTTATTATTACCACATTCATTGGTAAACAAATTTGCTTGCAATTAAGCTCTACAAAGTAGTCTTCAACTTCTCCACTATTGACAGAACCATTAGGGGTCATGTTATCTGTTTGACTGAGTCTGGCTCTAAATCCTAGTAACTCATCTGTGGTAGCATCATTCGGTATGTTGATGGTGATATTGGTCTGGCCAAAATCACCCGCCCCGTGTGCCGTGCATGCGGATTAACTAGGTGGTGAAAGTCCACAGTGGGGGTAAGTAGTGCCAACCACTAGCTAAGAGCAAGGGTGTCCATTGCGAGGTGGAATCTGAAGGAAGCTTAAGGCAAAACTCTGAGCCGAG
>CALIEI010000074.1 GCA_938022165.1 uncultured Saprospiraceae bacterium
CATCGCAGCAGTCCGAAGTGGAACGGAGGACGGGAACGAAGTGCACCCTCGGATAGCTCGGTCTTGAGCTTTTTCAGCTCAAGGCATGCCCAAAAAAAGAAAACAAAAAGGGAGAAAAATATACCGAACATAATAAGTCAGTAAGCCCTATAACTACATTCGCATAGAGGCCTTAATGATATCAGGGTTGGCCTTGTCGAAATCAATATTACCATCTACGAGTCGAACGATTCGATGCGCATGTTCCGCAATGTCAGGCTCGTGTGTAACTACAATAATAGTATTGCCATTGTCGTGGAGCTGTTCCATAATCTCCATGATCTCTACCGAAGTTTTGGTATCCAAATTTCCTGTAGGCTCATCGGCCAAAATAATGGAAGGGGAGTTGACTAGTGCTCTTGCGATAGCCACCCGCTGACGCTGACCTCCAGATAGTTCATTGGGTTTGTGCAGTATCCGATCGCCAAGACCTACCATAGTAAGAGCCTCCTCAGCTCGGTCAAGACGTTCTGATTTGCTCATGCCCGCATATATAAGTGGTAAGGCAACATTGTCAAGAGATGTCGAACGGGGAAGTAGGTTAAAAGTCTGAAAGATAAAACCGATCTCCTTATTTCTTATCTCTGCTAGCTCGTTGTCATCTAAGGTAGCCACTGAAACTCCGTTGAGCATATATCCACCTGAGGTAGGGGTGTCAAGACAGCCAAGCAAATTCATCAGTGTGGATTTGCCAGAACCAGATGGCCCCATCAGTGCTACGTACTCATTTTTATTGATAGATAAGTCTATGCCTTGTAGCGCATGAACTTGTTCAGATCCCATGATGTACGTTTTCTTTAACTGGCTTACCTGGATTAATGACATATTTTAAAGATCAATTACTTTAGGAATAGTTATAAAATTATCGTCGTGTTGAGGAGCATTTGCAAGCGCTTCTTTTTTAGGTAACTGTCCATTTACTTCATCTGTTCGAGTCGTATTTGGCGGCTCATTCAAATAAACTAGCGGCGCTACACCATCTGTGTTGATCTCTTCTAAGGTTTTGATCATGCCTATTATTTTTTCCAGATCTTGACGAATCTGGTCTCGATCCTCGGCCACAAATCTCAACTTCGCTAAGCCCTCTAGTTTCGAAATTAAGGAATCATCGAACTGCATGATTATTATTTAGATAAGTGATTGAATTTTATCGTCGAAATTACAAATTAAATACAAGCTAATTGTACATTCGCAGTAAAAGAACATATGTCCACTGAAGTAAAAAAAATCAAGTATGTAGGTATAGCTGGAAACATAGGCGCTGGGAAAACCACTCTGTGCGAAAAGCTAGCTAAGCACTTTGGTTGGACTGTTCAATACGAGTCTACTGACAATAACCCTTATTTAGCCGATTTTTATGAAGATATGAAGCGATGGTCATTCAATCTTCAGGTGTACTTTCTCAATAACAGATACCGTCAGATCAAAACCATCCTCAACGGAGAGGATACAGTGGTGCAAGATCGTACTATCTATGAAGATGCACACATATTCGCTCCAAACCTCCATGATATGGGGCTAATGAGCGCCAGAGATTTTCAGAATTATAAGGATTTGTTTGAGTTGATGACTTCTCAAGTACAAGCGCCAGACCTCTTGATATATCTCAAAGCTAGCGTACCTACTCTGGTAGACCATATTCATAGTAGAGGAAGAGATTATGAGGGGAGCATTAGTATCGATTATCTCAAGAAGTTAAATGAACGCTACGATAAGTGGATAGATGGATACAAAGAAGGAAAGCTCATTGTAATCCCTTCGGATCATCTAAACTTTAAAGATAATGCTGAAGATCTTGGTACTATCATCAATACAGTGCAGGGAGAAATGCACGGCCTTTTTCAATTCTAATAATTTTTATTCTATAGGTTTAAGGGATTGATCTAGCCAGTTGGTATTGTATCTAAAGTCAAGAACTCCATACCTGTCAAGTGTAGATATGTATTGCTGATAGATGTCTTCTTGTATATCCATCAATTGCAGTTGTCTGTCTATAATCATGAGCTCAAGATTGATCAAAGGTATCGCTTGGACACGCTCAGAGCGGAGGTATTCTTCTTTCAGTTGATTTAGATTTTCTTCTTTATACAGCTGCAATTCATAGTTGTATTTCTTGATAAGTTTTTCGAGCTCGATTTTTTCTTCAACGATTTCGCCTTCTATGCTTATCTGCTCTTCTTGCTGTTTAAACTGTTCCTCTATTTTTTCCAACTCAAGCTTTGCCAGATTGTTTTTATCAACTTGTTTGTAAGGAAGTGTAAAGCCCAAACCAAGAGAAAGCTCTCTAGGGATACCTTGATTATCGTTTGCTTTATATTTCAATTGGGCAAAGCGCAAGAGCGTTTCTGTATCTTGTTGTTCTAGTTCATATTCTTTTTGAATAATGGCCAATCTGGATTCATAGAGATTTTGATCAGCATAATAATCCTGCTGGCTGCTTATTACCTTTTCTAAAGCGGGTAAGCTGATTAATTCACTTACTTGTATGGGTGAGGTGGTATCAGTGATGCCAAGCGTAATCAATGCTGTTTCTTTTTCGGATTGTAGCTCGTAGATCTGTTTTTTGATTTCTATTTGCCTTTCTTTTATCTTAAGTACATCATTGAAGTTAGCCTTTACATCAGTTTGAAACAAGGTAGACTCTACTGCATTTTTATCAGTCAATAGCTTTAGTTTATACATAGTAAGGCTGTCTCTCTGTAGGTTGTAATAAAGAGATACTATGTGCTTGTAGATCAGTTCTGCTCCATCATCTATACTCTCTACGCTCTCTTGCTCAAGTAAGGTTTTTTGCATTGTCAAAAGCTCATTTTGCAACACTCTGATCTTATCATTTCTGAAACGCATTCGGAAGAGATATTCCTGCTGATTTAGATCCAATTCATTGAACTCGGTTCTAAACTCCATCTGATCAATCCATTGTTTTTCAGGTAGAGAAAGTTCATTTTGTGCTTTGATTTGGGCCAGATTCGATTCATGTTTCCGTTTTGCACTTTGCAGTAAATCACTACTTGAATAAGTTCTGTATGTAGTCGAATTTAGCTCAGTAGGGTTGGATATTTGAGCTGTTGTATTGATACTTTGAAAAAAGGAGCAAATCAATAAAGCAAATACGACTTTATAAAAGGAGCGAAATGGTTTATAAATACGCATTGCCTAATTCAATAAATTTGAGAAAAAGTTTTTATTATCAGAGCTAATAGAATTAAGCGTAACTTTTTCTTTTTGAAGAAATGGGTTCTGCGCAGGAATACTAATAAGGACCTCTCTGCCATACGTTTTATAGTCAATTATTTTTCGCAGACGCTCTGGGATTTCAACTATACGCGTACCAAGTCCCACGACCGTACCTTCTACAATATGATTGGGATGTTGGTTGGAGGTTACCTTGAGCTGATCTTGTAGTTGAACTTGTAGGATTAGTTTTTCGTGAACAAAACCCTTTACTAGAGTGGGATTTTTTTCATAAAACGAAATTAGGGTATTGAATGAGGAAACATTTTCTCCATCAATACAATGCACATTACCTATAAGTCCATCTGTAGGTGCATAGATACTTAGCTTTTCTCTTTCCTTAGAAACTAATTCTTTCTCTTTACTAATGCGTTCATTTCGTATACGTTGCGGCTTATCAGCTACAGCAATTTGATTTTGGAGCAATGCAATTTGCTTCTTGATTGGGTTTGCCAATTCAGCTCGATTCGCTTTTAATTGTTGCAATTCTATATGCGCGGGTGTATTGCGTTTGCTTTTTTCGGGAATATCCATACTACTGATCTGATCGAGTAGTTTATCATTCAGTTTGATTTTGGATTCGAGTGTTCTTATTTCAGAATCTATATCCGTCATTTCGCTTTGTAGCTTTATTTCTAAGCTAGCAATTAAATTTTGTAATTTAAGTTTCTCTTCTTGAGTTCTTATGGCTTCTTCTTTTATGTCAAAGTCCAATGAATTCATCTTCATTTCAAATTTTGCCTGATTGGCTTCTAGGAGGAGTTGTCCAGACTTCACTTGTTCACCTGGACTAACATGTACTTTAGTGATTAGACAATCTACATCTAGATTCAGTTCCGTTTCTTTATTCTCTGCAAAGCCATAGAAAAATGCACTTTCAGTTTGCATGTTTAATCCGGCTAAGTACAAAAGGTATGCTATAGGGATTAATAGTAGATAAAATAAATTAAATCGCTTCATCTATTATATGTTGTCAAAGCTTGCATTAGAAAAAGTTAATCCGGTTACTGAAATGTCATCGCCTAGTTGGTTAATTTCATTTTTTAGTTGATGAGCATCCTCTAATTTTTTCATTCTTATTTTAAAAGTATGTTCTTGCATATTTTGCTTTTCTAGATTGTTGTTGTAAATCTTATAATTTGAAAATACGCTATCGAAGCAATATTTAGAAAGCACTTTGTGGATATTGTTCTGGTAATTAGAGTTTATGGAGGTGTCCACTTTTAAACTACCTACAATATTAGACTCTTGACTCAGGGGGGTAAATCGTAGTATAACCGCAATCAAACAGAAGGTAAGTGTACCTACAATTGCGATAGTAAATCCTAATACGCCACAAGCGATCCCGGCTGCTAAGGAGGCAAACATAAATCCTATATTTCTGGGATTTCTTAGCGTTGTTCTAAACCGGATAATAGAAAGCGCACCTAGCATTCCAAGCCCCCTAGCAACAGAATCACCGATCGCTTGCATAATAGTGGCAGCGACTATGGCGATCAAAATCAAAGTTTGAATAAAGTGAATCGGCTTGGTTATCCCTCTTGAAGTTTTGTCATAGGTAAATGCGATGATCCCTCCCAGTAGGAATGAGAGTACCACAGTAAAGAGAATCGCCAACAAAGTAGGATTCTCACTGTTATATTGTAAAGACGATAAGTCAAACATAGATTGATCTAATTGAACACCCAATTTGTGGGACTAATGCAAGTATAACTACTAAAAGTCTCACTACATAGCTAGGCGGGACTGATTTTAACAATTTTTGTAGTATATTATGCATATCGTTCTTATATAATCGAAGCACTTTTTTGTATATTTGACGACAAGTTTTGCCAAAATGAAAAGAAAATTAACAAAAGCCGCCTTGTTTATCACCCTATGCTTTAGCTTATTTTGCTTTGGCTATCTCAACATTCAATCGGATAAACATATAGTTCAATCCTCTACCACTCAGTTTGTGAGTCCAGAAGTGCAGCCTGAGCAAAATAATGATGAGATGTTCCTACCTGATCTGGCTCTCATTGAAAAAATAGCCTCTCTAGTTAAGAGCGTATCTAAGGTTTTCTAATTTACATCCATATAATTTTGAATGGTTCTGTAATTTCTGTAAAATTATAAATCAAGTTCGTGTAATTAATAGATTTTCTGCGGCTTATAGAATTTGCTGTTGCAATCTTAATGCACTGTTTATCAGCGATTTAATGTATATTACCGAACCATTGATTATTTGAAATCATCACTATTTGATACAATTTCGCCCAAATCAATTACTTGATTAGGACCAGCAGCCAGTGTATTTTAAAGGCATTAAGCCTAGGACAAGAGTGTTTACTGAAGTTTAGCTCGATTTTGTCAAAAAACCTATGCTTTGAGTTGCTATTATTGCTGTTAACTAAGATAGGATGATCCAATAATTATATTAACTTTCAAAGTGTAAAATAGAGTTAGATAGTTTAAATCAAAATTCGGAAAATGAACCTAAAAGCAACTTCAGTAGACGATTACTTAAAAAAAGTTCCTGCAGAAAGACAAGAGTATTTCAATAAACTTAGAGATACGATTCGCAAAAACATACCTAAGGGGTTTGAAGAATGTTTGAATTATGGAATGATTGGTTATGTTGTACCTCATACAACCTATCCCGATGGCTATCATTGTGATCCTAAACTTCCGCTTCCATTCGCAAATATTGCTTCACAGAAAAACTTTATAGCACTTTATCATTCTGGTATTTATGCTGACCCTGATCTGTTGAATTGGTTCGTCGAAGAGTATCCTAAGCATTGCTCCAGAAAGTTGGATATGGGAAAGAGTTGTATCCGGTTTAAGAAGCCAGAAGAAATTCCATTTAAACTAATCGCTCAATTGATGAAAAAAATGAAG
>CALIEI010000075.1 GCA_938022165.1 uncultured Saprospiraceae bacterium
TTCACACTTTCGATGTAGCCCGCTTCATTATCTGCTTCGAATAATAAATAGGTTAAAAGCTCCTTATTCTCCTTTTTGAACTTTGCCAGGCTCAAACAAATTTCCATTAAGCGATCCGGTTCGCAGTGTTTGAGTTCGTCTTTGATTTGTTTGACAGTGAGTGCTTTCATTGTTATAATTCAATATGTCATTGATATACAGATTAATATACCCTTTTTATGGTATATGCTACATTGATTTTTCGCAGTATATTTAAAAAACGAAACGTTATGAAATTATTGTCAACCAATTTTATAGTATTTTCCTTTTTTCTAGTCTCCTTTCCTCTAATTGCTCAATTAGATTGCGTGGACTTTACAGCGTCTTGTAATGACGCCAGAGTGCTTGATCCTCAGTTTGAAGGAAACTACAGCTTGAAACCTCACCCTTCGATCCTTGAAGACCATATTCAAGTTTCTGATGCATTTAATGGGAATGCAACAAACGCATGGATTCCAATTATCATTGATAATAGCTTTAGCAAAGGAGAGATAGTTTCAGATATCATTGTTTCCTTAGACCTTTTCAGTATTGCTTATGAGGAGCTAGAAGCTTTCCTACATGTGCCAAGAAAAATAGAAGACCTCGGATTTGATAGCGTCATTAGACTAGATAGCTTGAACAACATGGAGATGAATAATGTCTATACAGCTTCCAAGGCACACGACCACAGTGAACTAGAAAACTTAGTTGGTGAACAAACCTTAGAAGCAAATCTCTTTAGGAGTGACATTCAATTAGCGTATTACTCAGAAACCTCAGGCACTGCACTACCATATCAATACGGTGAAATTGTTTATGTTCAAATAGTAAACCATGCAGAATATCCGTTTAGCAATAGTTGGGCTATTACAGAATGCTTAAATGTAAATATTCAATTGATAACAGACTTTCCAAAACCCATTGTCTCTCCAAACGAAAATGGATCAATAACCCATTTAAATGATGTAGTAATTGAAAGTTCATGCTTGAATGGTGATTTTAATCCTAGTAAAATTTTAAGAACATGGGAGATTACAAATGAAATTGGCGAGACAGATGTTTGTACACAAGAGATTAGTTTAGAGCCTATAAGTTTAAGTGCTATTTCAATTGATCAACACATTGAGACAGATTGCACAGACGCCTCGAACATAGGGAATGTGCAAATTAACTTTGGGACAGATTTATATTCTTCAACACTAGATAACACTAATAATTCGCCCTGTAACATTTCAATAATTTACGAGGATACTACTATAGGGAATGAATGCGACAAAAAGCAAACATTAAGAAATTGGACCCTTATGGATTTTTGTTCTGGTGAAACAATAAACATAGCACAGTTAATCGAATATAAAGATGAGACTGGACCAGAAATAAGAGAAAATATCGTTTTTGAAGTAACCGAAGAACCTTGTCAGTTCCCTAATCTATCTTTTGAAGATTTCGAGATATTTGACCTATGTAGTGATGTAGAATCTGCTACTATGCACCGTGTTACAGATACAAATCAAAATTACAACATCATCAATGGATTGGAGTCGTTTCCTTTTAATATTGGTTCTAATCATCTGAGCATTGAAGCGACAGATTTTTGCGGTAATACATCACAAAACATAGTTAATATTGTCATGCAGGATAAGGCCGCTCCGAAATTTTCAGAAATCATAAATCTTGAGTTAGACGAAACGACTTGCTTATCATCAGAATTTAAGTTAACTGATCTCGATATTATAGAATGTAGTGAAATAGTAGAAGCACAACTCGTTCTTAATCAAGACGCACAGATGGATGTCATTGATCTCTTAAGTGGAAATAATTTTCCAACATTTATCCCTGGTGAAACTTTTGTTGAAGTTACAGTGACTGATGCTTTCGGAAATAAGACAGTCAAAGAGGTAAAGATTGAAGTACTCGACAATACTCTTCCAGTAATTCCAAATGAATTTGTTTTTAGTGTAGAAGCTAACTCATGCGCTATAGAAGGGGTAAGCCTAAATGACCTAATGATTTCCGATGCCTGCAGTGAATTGGCTTCAGTGATTGCTACAAATCAAACAAACGATCAAGATTCTTTTGATTTATTAAATGGTGATCAAATACCTACTTTAGACTTAGGAGTACATAGCTTTGACATTACTGCTGTAGATGATTTCGAAAATGAGACAGTGCAAACCATAACAATAAGTGTAGAAGATAATATACCAGCTGAAGCCGTATGTAAAAATGTGGCACTTCAATTACAAAATAATATTGATAATGTATTATCTGCTGAAGAGCTAGATGGGGGTAGCTTTGATAATTGTGCTAATTTACTTGCTTTAGAATTAAAAAAACAAGGGGAAGATATGGATTGGACAAGTTCTTATTTGTTAGAATCTTCTGATATAGGAATAAACTTCTTTGATATACTTGCAACTTTTGATAATGGAGAAGTAGCATCATGTACAGCCAAGGTGAACGTATTTCCTCCTCCGATGATACCTATTGCAAAAGAGGAAACTTTAATGCACGTTGAAAATATTTCTAATGGTTCTATTGGTGAAAGATCATCTACACCAATCTCAAATGCTAAATTTGATGTTGGAGATATCTATCCAAACCCAATGGATAAAGTAGCGCATGTTGATATCCAATCAAAAATCAATGCAAGTGCAGACTTGAGCTTATACAACATTGAAGGCAAACTAATATTTTCCAGTACTGAAAAAATAATAATTGGTTTCAATAAAGTAAATATTCAACTACAAAATAAACTTCCATCGGGCATCTATTTCTTTAGTCTATCAGTTGAAGATTTTAGCTTATCCAAAAAGATTGAAGTTTTTTAGGCGACCATCACCTTTACCATCTTTAAAGCACCGCAATGCCGTAAGAATTAGTAATTTTGCTGCATGAATAAAAAACCTTTGATTTTAGTCACTAATGATGACGGTATCACCTCTGGTGGAATCAAGACCTTGATCAATATCGCAAAGGAATTCGGTGAAGTTGTAGTAGTTGCGCCTGACTCCCCTCAGTCTGCAAAGGGACATGCCATCACGATATACGATCCATTGAGGCTCAAGGAAGTAGACATCTACGATGGAATCAAAGCTTATGCCTGTTCAGGCACACCTGTAGATTGTGTTAAGTTAGCTAAGCACCATGTATTGAAAGGGCGCAAAGTAGATTTATGTGTATCTGGTATCAATCATGGCTCTAATGCATCGATCAATATCATCTATAGTGGCACCATGTCTGCTGCCATGGAAGCAAGTTTGGAGGGCATAGACGCCATTGGTTTTTCTTTATTAGACTATTCATCTAAAGCTGACTTTAGCCAAGGCGCTCCATTTATCAGACAGATTATTAGCGACCATTTAAATGGCGGCAAAGGGACTGGAACCTTGATCAATGTCAATATACCGAAGTTGACCACGCAAGAAATAAAAGGCATAAAGGTTTGCCGCCAAGCAAAGGGGCAATGGCAAGAAAACTATCAGTTGGCAAAAGACCCTTCAGGAAGAGAATATTTTTGGCTAGCTGGCGATTTTATCAATGAAGATAATGAACAAGACACAGATCTTTGGGCACTAGAAAATGGTTATATTTCTGTAGTTCCCTCAACATATGATTTGACAAAATACGATGAGATCGATTGGTTCAAATCGTTAGAAAAAATTAAGGTTTAATTTTTAATCGCATATAATGGATTACAAAGACAGCATCATAACAGGAATCGTATTAGGAGTGCTTACTCCCCTAGCCGCTTGGTTTATCGTGAAGTTTGGATTTGATATTTTAGGCAATTTAAATACTCGATCAGATTTTGGATCTACTCCGACATGGAGACCACGCACCCTTGCATTAATAGCCTTATGCTTCAACTTGATTCCTTTTCAAATAGCCAAAGTGAAAAGGTATGATAAGAGTTTGCGAGGTATCGTCTTTCCAACTATTATCTATGTGGCTATATGGTTTTTATATTTCAAAGGAGAGTTTTTAGGCGCTAGCTATTGATATGAAATACTATATCATAGCAGGTGAAGCCTCTGGAGATCTGCATGGATCAAATCTTATCAAAGCGCTAAAGACCTTCGATACACAAGCGGACATCAGAGCATGGGGCGGAGACTTGATGGAGGAAGCTGGAGCTAAGGTGGTAAAACACTACAGAGATCTAGCTTTTATGGGATTTCTGGAAGTAGCCTTGAACATCAGAACTATCCAAAAGAATTTTCAATTTTGTAGAGAAGACATCAAGAGTTTTGACCCTGATACAGTTGTCTTTATTGACTATCCTGGGTTTAATCTTCGAATGGCAAAATGGGCCAAAGAAAATAAATACAATACGCAATACTATATCTCTCCTACCATTTGGGCCTGGAATACGGGTCGAGTACACAAAGTAAAAGCATACGTAGATAAGATGTATACGATCTTACCTTTTGAACACTCGTTCTATGAGAAGTATAACTACCAAGCTCATTTTGTAGGCCATCCATTATTGGACGCCATTGATCAAACAAGTTTTACAGAGATCTCCAAAGCGAGTGCACAAAAGACCGTTGCTTTATTACCCGGATCAAGAAAGCAGGAACTCGATAAAATGCTCCCTGTATTTACAGAAGTAGTCCGTAGCGCACCTGAATATCATTTTATACTCGCAGCTGTGCCTTGGCAAGATAAATCGCTTTATGAGGCTTATTTCCCATCTACGCAGAAGAATATACAAATTGAAACAAATAGAACTTACGATGTGCTTTCTAGTGCTGACCTAGCTATAGTCACTAGCGGAACAGCCACATTGGAAACAGCCTTGTTTGATGTACCTCAAGTGATTGTATACAAAACTAGTTTTATCACTTATTCTATAGCTAAGAGATTTGCCAAAGTCAAACATATCGGCTTACCTAATCTCATCTTAGACGAATCAGTAGTAGAGGAACTCATTCAAGATGACTGCACAACGGATAAGATTTTGTCAAGCATCAAAAAGTTAGAAGAGCCAAGCAACTTGGCTCGCATGAAAGATGGATATAAAAGGCTGAAATCAAAACTAGGCAACACTGGTGCAAGCACGCGGGTAGCAGAGTCTATTTACAATAGTCTTAAACAAACGTAATTTTACTATTTGGGTCCTTCACTAAAAAAAGATGGGCGTAAAATAAACAAAGGGTCTTGGCTTTGAAGCCAAGACCCTTTGTAATTCTATCTAAAAAGATTAATCAGCTTAATGCTTAATCAACTTAATAGCTTGAGTACCTTCAGTCGTGCTTAGAGTTGCAATATAAAATCCTGGTACAAGATTAGCTGCTGGAATCCTGAAATTATTTGCATTGGTAATTTCAAAGTAAATCCTTTTGCCAGTGTTGTCAAACAATGATACTTCTTCAATGGTATTCGAATCAGAATTTATCTGCCAATAATCGTTTGCAGGATTAGGTGATATATCCAAATCCTCAATCACTAAATTAGTGCTAGATGAATTGATAGCTACTTCAATGTTATCAAAAAAGTAAGTACTGCCATCTCCCGCCAAATCAACTACAAACTCAAAGAACAATACTACTCTAACATAATCAACAGCTGGGTCTATTCTATCTGCAAAATCAAAATTTAAAGTTTCCCAAGCACTCGCCCCAACAATGGTTTGATCTAATTCAATTCCTGTTGAGTTATCCGCATTTTCTAGACGCATTCTTACCGGTATACCTGCCTTAGGAGACCAAACATCTACTGCAATATTAGTCGAAGTAGAGAAATCAACCGGTACATCTAGATTAATAAAAGTCCCCGCAAAGAATTGTGCACCTTCAGTCTTAGTCGTACGCATCACGGTTGCACTAGGATTGCCATTCATATCTGGATTGGCTTCTATAACTGATTCCGCTCCCTCAAATCCTAAGAAATCATATGCACCTGCTCCTAGCTCAAAGTCAATTGGTAAACTAACCATTGGCGAAGGTGGCGTAGCTACTGCGATATTATCAAAAAAGTAAGTGCTACCGTCGCCCGCTAAATCAACAACAAACTCAAAGAATAAAACTACTCTTACATATTCCACAGCAGGATCTACTAAGCCCGTCAAATCAAAGTTTAGCGTTTCCCAGGCATTAGCTCCTACTATGGTTTGATCCAATTCTACACCTATAGAGTTATCCGCATTTTCTAAACGCAATCTTACTGGTATTCCTGCCTTAGGAGACCAAACGTCTACGGCAATAGTATTTGATGAAGAAAAATCTATCGCTTCATCAAGATTTATAAAAGTACCCGCAAAGAATTGAGCACCTTCTGTTTTAGTCGTACGCATCACTGTTGCACTAGGATTGCCATTCATATCTGGATTAGCCTCTATTACCGATTCCGCTCCTTCAAATCCTAAGAAATCATAAGCGCCGTCTCCTAGTTCAAAATCAATTGGAAGACTAATAGAAGCCATTGGAGGTGCTGCTACGGCAATATTATCAAAGAAGTATGTACTGCCATCTCCGGCCAAACCTGGTACAAACTCAAAGAATATAACAACTCTTACAAATTCAACCGCTGGGTCTAATTGACCAGTAAAGTCAAAGTTTAATGTTTCCCATGCACTAGCTCCTACTATGGTTTGATCTAATTCTACACCTACAGAATTGTCTGCATTTTCTAAACGCAATCTCACAGGTATGTCTGCCTTTGGAGACCAAACGTCTACTGCAATTGTACTTGATGAAGAAAAATCTATCGCTTCATCAAGATTCAAGAATGTACCCGCGAAGAATTGCGCGCCTTCTGTCTTAGTCGTACGCATTATCGTTGCACTTTCATTTCCGTTCATATCTGGATTAGCCTCTACTGCTGAATCCGCTCCTTCAAAGCCACCAAAATTGTATGCGTCTGCTCCCAATTCAAAATCTACCGGAAGTCCGATAGAAGCCATTGGAGGTGCTGCTACGGCAATATTATCAAAGAAGTAAGTACTACCATCTCCGGCTAAACCTGGTACAAATTCAAAGAATATAACGACTCTTACAAATTCGACCGCTGGGTCTACTAAGCCAGTTAAATCAAAGTTTAATGCTTCCCATGCATTGGCGCCTATGATCATCTGATCCAATTCAACACCAACTGAATTGTCTGCATTCTCTAAACGCAACCTTACAGGGATATCTGCCTTTGGAGACCAAACACCCACTGATATAGTGCTTGAATTAGAAAAATCTATAGCTTCATCAAGATTAATAAATGTGCCTGCAAAGAATTGTGCACCATCTGTCTTGGTGGTACGCATGACTGTGGCACTTGCATTTCCGTTCATGTCAGGATTAGCCTCTATCACAGATTCCGCTCCTTCAAATCCTAAGAAATCATATGAACTTGCATCTAACTCAAAATCTAAAGGAAGAACAACTTGTGCCGAACTGTTGTAGGCTAAACTCAGCAAAACGAAAGAAAAAATTAAGTAAAGTTTATTCATAATAAGGCTTTTGATATTTATTTAAAATATAGTAATTGTTAAAAATACACTTTTTGTAAAAGAACTTGTAACTGAATTTATTAAATATTACAAAATGTCTGTTATATAAACAAAAAAATGGAGCACCTCACTAGGTACTCCATTTCTAAACTCATCTAATCATGAAATGTTTAAATTCTATTTCTTTGCCGCAGCTTTCTTTTTTGGTGCTGCTTTTTTCTTCTTGGGTGCCGCCTTTTTCTTTTTCTTTTCAGCAAAAGCGCCCGGTACTTCAGCCTCAACCAATTTCTTTACATCTTCAAGGCTGTACTTAGCCGCATCCTCTGAGCTTATACGCTTGCCCTCCTCATCTCTTGGAAAATTGATCTGCTTCTTTTTGAATTTGATCAAAGGGCCCCATCTACCATTCTGTACTGATAAATCTATATCAGGCCAATTATTAATATATCTATTAGCCTCTTTCTCGACTTTCTTAGCGATTAGTTCGTGCGCCTCTTCAACTGTCAAGTTTTCTGGTTCGTATCTTCTAGGGATATTGATAAACATACCGTTCCATTTCAAGAATGGTCCAAATCTACCCTTTCCACGGGTATAATCTATACCTTGATAAGTACCTATTGGTGCATCTGCCCTGCGCTTTTCTTTGATAAGCTCTACTGCCCTATCAAAACCTAACTTATAAGGATCTTCTTCTCTTGGGATAGAAATAAAGCCTTCATCAAATTTCACATACGGACCAAATCGTCCAATAGCGATAGTTACTTCTTTATCTTCAAATGTTCCAACTACTTTTGGCAGTTCAAACAACTTCAGTGCTTCGTCAAAATTAATAGTCTCTAGAGACTGTCCTTTTCGTAGGTTAGCGTACTTAGGTTTCTCATCTTCTCCAAGCTCTTCAGCTATCCCGATTTGTACCATCGGTTTACCAAACTTGTTTACTCTAACCAGCAAAGTATTACCCGTTTCTGGATCTTTACCAAGTCTACGCTCGCCACTAGCACGCTCTGCATTCTCTAATGTATCTTCAACTAGATCGTGGAATGGCTCATAAAACTCCTCTAGTATTTTCTCCCACTCATGCTTACCTGAGGCAATGCTATCAAATTTCTTTTCAATTTCAGCTGTGAAACCATAGTCCATAACTTCTTTGAAATGCTTCAAAAGAAAATCACTTACTACCATTCCGATATCTGAAGGATACAATCTATTGCTAGTAGCTCCAGTGATTTCAGAATCTTGCTTCTTATTTATAGCATTGTTCTTGAGCGTGAATACATTGAACTTTCTTTCCACACCTTCTCTAGACTCTTTTACAACATAACCTCTAGCCTCTTCCATGATCTTAGAGATGGTAGGGGCGTAAGTAGATGGACGACCGATTCCTTCTTCCTCTAGCTTCTTTACCAAACCTGCTTCAGTAAATCTCGCAGGAGGTCTCGTAAACCGCTCAATAGCCGTTAAATTGTCTAATTCAAGCTCTTGGTCTACTTTTAATGGAGGCAATATACCTTGTGTTTGGCCTTCGTCCTCTTCATCATCTTTTGATTCTAGATAAACTTTTAGGAAACCATCAAACTTTAGTACCTCACCCGTAGCTCTCAGGGTAGCATCTGGATTAGTAGATACGCCTATCTTAACGGTAGTTTTTTCTAGTTGTGCATCCGCCATCTGACAAGCGATAGTTCGCTTCCAGATCAATTCATATAAACGTTGTTGGTCACGATCATTCGTTACCACTTTATTGGCTATATAAGAAGGACGGATCGCTTCGTGCGCCTCTTGCGCATTTGAATTCTTTTTATTCTTAAACTTTCTTTCTTCAGAATACTTCTCACCAAAAGCAGAAACGATTTCCGTTTTGATTTGGGTTAGTGCAGTTTCACTAAGGTTAACTGAATCCGTTCTCATGTAAGTAATGAAACCTTGCTCATATAATTTCTGAGCATTGATCATGGTACGTTTTACTGAGAATCCCAGTTTTCTACTTGCTTCTTGCTGCAAGGTAGAAGTTGTAAATGGCGCAGAGGGTTTTCTCTTGAGAGGCTTTACCACGATGTCATTAATCGAGAATGTGCCATTAAGACAACTATTTAAAAATGCTTCTGCATCTTTCTCTTGGTCGAATCTACTCGGCAACTCTGCCTTCAACTCTACCTTGTTACCTTTTTCGTTTTCTACTAAGAATATGGCATTTACTCTATA
>CALIEI010000076.1 GCA_938022165.1 uncultured Saprospiraceae bacterium
TTGGCCTATGGAATGGCTATTGATGAGTAATGGGTGAAGACTAAATTATTTTTAACTAAAAAATTTTAAAATCATGATACACACAAGAAAAGGTAGAAGAAGACATGCAGACTGGACTAACCACTTTGATAATGCGATTATAGATCTTATGAATGGGACTATTCCAGAGATACTTCACAAGAGTATGGTGCAAACTAAGCCGCTAAGCAACATTATTAAGAGAGAGAATAGTTTCGTGATCGAAATGGCCATCCCAGGTTTAACCAAGGATCAAATCAATATCAATGTAGATAAAGATCAATTGGTGATCTCTGCAGATGAAGAGCACAAGCTCGCAGAAGGAGAAACCTTGACTAAGAGCGAGTTCAATTATCACAAATTTGATCGCAGATTTAATCTTGGTGATAATATAGACGCCACCAACATTGAGGCAAGTTTTGAAAATGGATTGTTGATTATCACCTTGCATGTTAAAGAAGAAAAGGATACTACCATCAAAGTAGATATCAAGTAAGTCCTATCTAAAGGGAAGTATAAAGATCATTTAGGGTTTTAGATGTTCTGGGTCAGTGTGCAGCAATGTACATTGGCCCTTTTTTATTGACATTTCCTTTGTATTATTCACAGTTGATCTCAGTATGAAAAACTAGATTTTGCATGATAGGGAAAAGGCTAAAACTATAGTCTTACAAATGACAGTTTTAATTCTTGCTACAACTTCTTAGAATGCTTAGATGTTTGATCAAAAATTAGACAAACAAATGCTACAAAAATAAAAGTAGCGAAAAAAAAAATTAAAAAATGATTCAAATTATTTCAAAATTCTTGATAGCGACACTTGCTAGTATAATTATACTATCGCCGCTATCGGCCCAAAAAATTGATGCAAAATCAAAGATGCTTTATACAGCATTGGAGAAAGTTAATGGCGGATATAAAAAACTAGCCAAGAAAAAAGATGTACAGTTTATGTACTACTATGATGACAAAGCTAAGGGAATGGATGTATCTATGGAAAAGCATATTTTCAATGGAGAACACTCATGGGCGGAATACACAAAGCATCCTGTAAATGTACTTCCTGGCCAACCTGGAGTTGCTGTACAAAGTTTAGTAAACAACAAGCCTGCGATCACTTTAGCTGGGAAAAAAGTAATGGACGAGCAAGCACTAGGTGGTACTGTATTCTTGAGAAAAGTGAATTTGTATTGGTTTGCCATGATGTATAAATTGCAAGATCCTGGAACAATAAGTAAGTACGAAGGACAAAAGAAATTTAATGGTAAGACTTACGATGTAGTAAATCTAACTTATGATTCTGCAGTTACAGGTAAAGAAGCAAATGATGAGTATATATTATACTTTAATCCAGAAACTAAACTGGTAGACATGTTTTACTTTTCTTTGCCTGCATTCGGTGTAAACGACCCAATATTAAGAATGGATTTGGACTATGAAAAAGTGGATGGCATTTTATTGTCTACAGAACGTAGAGCTTATGCTCCAAATGAAAAAGGAGAATACGGTCAGATAGGAGAATACAAAACCAAGGATATTAAATTCAAGAATAAATTTTCGAAAGAAGATTTTATGCTTTAATAGTTTTAATCTACTATGTAGTCTCATAGTAGTTCATAAGTAGTTATTGATTAATTATTATTACTAAGAGTGCATGAAAATGCACTCTTTTTTTGTTTGACCAAAGCAATCCTTATCTTAGTGTCAAATCAACAAGACGATGCTGGTAAAAACGTATGGAAGCGCCCTACAAGGAGTCAATGCACAAACCATAACTATTGAAGTCAACGCAGGAGGAGAAGTAAAAGTAGGTAGCCCCAACAAACACATGGTAGGTCTACCAGATTCCGCTGTGCGCGAAGGATTTCACAGAATAGAAGCAGCCATAAAAAATAACGGGTTCAAATTACCTTGGGTAAAGATCGTCGTCAATCTGGCGCCGGCAGATATCAGAAAGGAAGGTTCCTTTTATGATCTTCCGATTGCAATGGGCATGTTGTATGCGACCAAGCTTTTGAGCGAAGGAAATCTAGAAGAGTATTACATGATGGGCGAACTTTCCTTAGATGGTTCGCTGCGTCCAATTAAGGGAGCGCTACCCATCGCTATACAAGCACGAAAAGAAGGCTATAAAAATCTAATCGTTCCATTCGAAAACGCTCGCGAAGCAGCTATCGTAAATGAACTCAACGTGTACGGTGTAAAAAATCTAAAGGATGCAATCGGTATACTTACCGGCGAATCTACGCAAGCACCCACTTTTGTAGAGACACGTGATGAATTTCAACATAATCAAAGAAAATACGAAGCTGACTTTTCGGATGTAAAAGGTCAGGAAAATATCAAGCGCTCTTTAGAGATTGCAGCAGCAGGTGGTCACAATGTAATTTTGATCGGCCCGCCCGGTGCCGGCAAAACGATGCTGGCGCGCAGGCTGCCATCTATTCTACCACACTTAAGTTTGCACGAAGCTTTGGAGACCACCAAGATTCATTCTGTGGCGGGTAAGTTGCCAGAAAGCGCTTCCTTGATCGCGCAGCGTCCATTTCGCGCACCTCATCACACCGTAAGTGATGTAGCACTTGTAGGAGGAGGGTCGAATCCTATGCCTGGAGAAATCTCCTTAGCGCACAATGGTGTATTATTTCTAGATGAACTTCCTGAGTTTAAACGGACAGTATTAGAAGTACTGCGTCAACCCTTGGAAGAGCGGAGGGTGACTATTTCGCGGGCAAAGATTTCGGTAGATTATCCAGCTAGTTTTATGTTGATCGCCTCTATGAATCCATGCCCATGCGGATACTACAACCATCCTGAAAAAGAATGTGTATGTTCTCCAGTACAAGTAAAAAGATACTTAAGCAAAATTTCGGGCCCACTCCTAGACCGGATTGATTTGCACGTAGAGGTGACTCCCGTATCTTACGATGAGTTGACCACCTTCAATGTAAAATCGGAACCCAGTGAAACCATAGTAAAACGAGTCGTCACTGCACGAAAAATTCAAGAAGCTAGATTCAAAGAATATGAACAAATACATTGCAACGCGATGATGCCAAGCAGCATGGTTAAAGATTTCTGTGCCATAGATCAAGCAGGCAACAATCTGCTCAAGACCGCTATGCAAAAATTGCAGCTTTCTGCCAGAGCCTATGATCGTATTCTGAAGGTGTCTCGAACGGTGGCTGACCTAGGAGGCAGTGAGGATATCAAGATGGAGCATCTTGCGGAGGCGATTCAGTTTAGGAGTTTGGATCGCGAGGGATGGGCAGGTTAATTATAAATGGTGAATTATAAATTATAAACGAATTACTTAGGAACTCGCCTAAATGCTAATAGCTAATTTCTAATAGCCTTTTTAAAATTATGAATGCATTTCTTGCGTGTACTGTGCTATAGGTGAAAAACAGATTACTTAGAAAATTCGTCTAAATGCTAATAGCTAATTTCTAATAGCCTCTTTAAAATTATGAATGCTGTTCTTGCGTGTATTTTTGAGTAAATATCAAATAATAGGCAGTTACTATCGACAGGTGAAAAAGGAACTATATAATAGATATAAAATTTTATAAACGAAACAATCAGCTAGTAGCTAATGGCTAGCAGCTAATACCTTTTAAAAAATGAAAATAATCTCTTACAACGTAAACGGAATCCGAGCAGCCATCAAAAAAGGATTTGTAGAATGGATAGCAAGTAATGATTACGATGTGATCTGTTTGCAAGAAACTAAGGCCAATCGAGATCAAGTAGAATTAGACGCCTTGGAAGAATTGGGCTATCAATCCTCTTGGCACTCCGCAGAAAAAAAAGGCTATAGCGGTGTCGCTACTTTCTATAAAAAGAAACCGAAGCTCATCGTGGAAGGCTGTGGTATAGAAACCTACGATAAAGAAGGTCGCGTATTGAGAACAGACTTTGGCGCGATGACATTGCTCAACTGTTATTTTCCATCTGGTACCACTGGTTCGGTGCGGCAAGATGTGAAGTTTGCTTTTCTAGACGACTTCATGATGTATATAGAAGAACTAAAAAAGACGCGTAAAAAAATAATCGTAGTTGGTGACTACAATATAGCGCATACAGAAATAGATATACATAACCCTAAGACCAATAAAAAGTCTTCAGGTTTTCTTCCAGAAGAAAGAGAATGGATGACCAAGTGGTTCGAGTCTGGATTCACGGATGCTTACCGCAATACTCACCCAGAAAAAATAGAATACAGTTGGTGGTCATATCGCGCTGGTGCTCGAGCCAACAACAAAGGTTGGCGTATCGATTACCAATCAGTAACTAATAACTTAGCTAAGAAGATTAAGGACTGTTATCATCTAAATGACGTGGTGCATTCAGATCATTGTCCGGTTTACTTGGAGATAGATATCTAGAATTTTTAATTGTTCTCTGTCTACTTTTAATTCCAAATCTTTAAACTAAGAACGGATGAGAGATAGTAGAGGTGGACTGCTTTGCAGGCCAGTCCGAAATGTAGTGCAACGAAATGCAGGACGAGCCCCTCGAATAGCTCGGTCTGCTTTTGTATAGCATGGAGGCTGAGGGGAAAAGCAGGCAGCCCCAAATAAAAAAAAATAAAAAGCACTACATACCGACACAATAACAATGCATCTACAAATCATAAATTTGCTATATTGGTGCTAGAAATCACACAGTTATCCATGAAGAAGCTCGTTTTTGTAGTGTTTAGTATGCTCCCTGCAGTAATGCTCTTTTCCCAACATCAAGAAATCAAATACAACAATCCACAGGATAATATTCCTTATTGGGCACAGTTGATGTATGCTGATAACCCGGACATTCAAGAAGTGATGGAAGAGTATGATAGATACTATGAGTCAAACGAATTTGTCAAAAATAAGCACACTCAATACTATAAACATTGGCTGAGAAACATAAGTAGGGATCCAAATGGACTTTTTATGCCAGGCCCAAATGTGAACAAAAAAGAAATAAGACAAAAGGAAAAGGAGTACCTACAAAAAAGTAAAGACGCACAAAAAAGGAGCAATGGTTCTTCAAGTGTATGGCAGAGTATAGGGCCATTCGACTATGATCATGATGCGGCGGGCAGATCCTATGCCCCTGGGGCAGCCCATGTGTATACCGTTGAACAATCCGCTTCAAATAATGATGTGCTGTATGCTGGAACGGCAACAGCAGGATTGTATAAGTCAGTTGACTATGGAAATAATTGGACACTGATGACAGCAGATCTTCTAGTAGGCGGAATAAGAAGTATAGAAATAGACCACAGCAATGCAGATGTTGTATATTTTGGATCTAGCGGCTACATATATAAAACGACGGATGGAGGATCTACCTGGACGCTCACTGGAGATGCTAATTTTCAAGGCATCTCGATTTCACTCAATGATATATTGATGCACCCAAGCAATAATAATATACTATATGCTTGTACCGATCAAGGGCTTTATCAAACTATCGACGCAGGAACCACTTGGATATTAAATCAGCCCGGAATTTTTCAAGAAATAGAATTTAATCCAACATCTGTGAATACTATTTATGCTGTAAAGCGAGTAAACGACCACACAGAATTTCATAAGTCAACTGATGGCGGGGTCACTTGGAGCATCAAATCTAGCGGTTGGCCAGGAATATCTTCGAGCAGCAACGCCAACAACTTTAATGCGGCAGGACAAGGCAGTTCGACCAATGATTATATTAGCTTTGATACAAACCCGGAACTCGGAAGCGGCAATGCTCAAGATTTCACCATAGAGTTGAGAATTAAAACAAGTGGTTGGACAAGTGACCCAGCAATTTTTTCGAATAAGAATTGGGCAAGCGGAGCAAACAAAGGTTTTGTGATTGCGGGGAATACTGATGGGAGTACTTGGAAGTTTAACATAGGCGATGGTTCAAATCGTATAGATATTAATGGCGCTCAAATTAATGATGATGTGTGGCATCATATAGCCATCACTTATGATGCTGATGGGGACAAACATGTATACCAAGATGGAAATTTG
>CALIEI010000077.1 GCA_938022165.1 uncultured Saprospiraceae bacterium
GTAGAGAATAGTTCTTCCTTATACAGACTACCGTCCGGCTGCCTAAATTGAGTATGTCGTTTTGGAGGCACAGAGCCTAGTGAGTAGTAATGCATTTTTTAGCTATTAGCGTTTAGCTATTAGCAATTAGCTGCTAATTGATAATAACTCGAAATTATTTATAACCTATCCAAAGCACCGAAGGTGCAATTTTTTTCATTTATAATTCATCTCCTATCCCAAGCACCGAAGGTGCCAAAGAACTTTTTCATTTATAATTTATAATTCACCATTTATAATTAGAAAATGCTACGCATTTTCTTCGTCCTTCAACACCCTCCTCAGTATCTTCCCTACGTTCGACTTCGGAAGTTCATCTCTAAATTCTAAGTGCTTAGGTACTTTGTAGCCCGTCAGATTTTCTCGACAATGGTCGATCACTTCTGACTCGGTAAGCGAACCCTCTTTTTTGACTACAAAAACCTTTACCACTTCAGTAGACTTTTCATCCGGTACACCGATCGCTGCTACCTCCAATACTTTTGGGTGCGATGCGATGACATCTTCTACCTCATTAGGATAGACGTTGAATCCCGATACGAGTATCATATCCTTCTTACGATCTACGATGCTAAAAAATCCATCGGCATCCATCTTTCCGATGTCGCCTGTATTCAACCAGCCATCAGCGGTGATCGTTTTAGCCGTTTCCTCTGGACGATTGTAGTAGCCCTTCATCACTTGTGGACCATGTACCTGTATCTCACCTACTTCACCTACTCCGAGTGGTTGACCATCGTCGTTAACGATGCGTACATCTGTTGAAGATAGAGGCAAGCCAATTGATCCCAACCTCAAAGAATCATCCAGTGGATTTACAGTCACTACTGGAGAAGTTTCTGTCATTCCAAAACCTTCCGCCAAATGACAACCTGTGACTTCACGCCATTTTTTTGCGACAGCCGTTTGTACAGCCATCCCTCCACCAACGGTGATGTTCAATGATGAAAAATCAAGCGCAGCAAAATCCTTATGATTCAATAGCGCATTGTATAAGGTATTCACCCCAGTAAATAGCGTGACTTTATAATTTTTAAATTCCTTTATAATCGATCCGATGTCTCTCGCATTGGTGACGAGCACCGTGTGCGTACCTATACTCATCAGCGCCAGACAATTTACCGAGAAAGCAAAAATGTGGTACATTGGCAATGGAGACAAAGCGATCTGATTTGGCTTCGTCATGAATGGCATCATCCACGCTTGTATCTGTTCCATATTGGCGACCAGATTTTTATTGGTCAGCATCGCGCCTTTAGAGACGCCAGTCGTACCGCCTGTATATTGTAGTAAGATGACATCTTCTGGAGCACCTCTATGCACCTCGTAAGAAAACTTTTTTCCTTCACTCAAGGCGGCCTTGAAGTTTACAGCATTGGCAAGGTTATAGGCAGGCACCATTCGCTTCAAAGTACGCACCGCAAAGTTGACTACATTTCTCTTGATGAAACCATGCATCTCTCCAATGCTGGTCACTACTACCGTCTTGATATTTGTCTTGCTGATGATCTTTTCGAGATTGTGTGCAAAATTTTCTGCGATCACGACTCCCTTCACATCCGCATCGGTGAACTGGTGTTCCATCTCACGAGGCGTGTACAGCGGATTGGTATTTACGACAACGATCCCCGCTCGAAGTGCTCCAAACAATGCAATCGGATATTGCAACAGGTTGGGCATCATCAGCGCTATTTTGTCTCCTTTTTCAAACCCCCGTTGGAGCAAAAATCCGCCAAACTGCTTTGACTTTTTGTCTAGCTCCTCAAATGTAATAGAGCTTCCCATACAAGTGAATGCTGGCAAAGTCTTATACTTCGTAAACACCGCATCAAACATCTCCACTAGCGAGCCATATTTATCTACATTTATATTAGAAGGTATTCCGCTAGGATAATTTTTCAGCCAAGGTCTTTCAGTCGTCATATTCAGTACTTATTTTAGAAGAGCAATTTACGATTTTTTTTGGTTTGTTTGGACTTTCTCATTGGAGACTCGAAGCCCGTCAGAGAAGCTTAATGTTCTCAATCTCCTAATGTCCTTAATGTTGAAAAGATAGCTTAACAATTGGCTTTGACAATGCATATTATGGGCGCTTACACCTATCGGTTCATCCGGTGATCCGTTTGTATTCAGCACCCTACAGCTACATTCAGAATATAGCTGGCTAGTATTCGCTCTTCGCTCATCCGTCACCAGCTATTTCTTCATGGCAGCTGTAGTGCACTTCATATCACTTCTCCCCGGAGCGCAAGTCTGTTACAGAATATAAGTTTTGTCCAACTTGGAAAGGTAGGGCGGCTTAAACCAGTCAGGGCTGACAGTCTTGGTTTTAAAATGTGCAAAATTGCATTAAGTTTTACCCTCAATTTTAAGAAATTGGATTATCTCAATGCTAAAAACCGTACCTTTGTTCTAGTTATGGCAAAGTTGAAGATCAATAAGGAGGTAGAAATAATTAACCGTAAGGCAGCTTATGAATACAAGTTTATTCAAGAGTTTGAGGCGGGTATTATGTTGACCGGTACAGAAGTGAAGTCTGTGCGTACGGGAGACGTCAATCTCAAGGACGCCTTCTGCTTTTTTAGAAAAGGAGAACTCTATATTAAGAACCTGTTTATCGCAGAGTTCAAATATGGCAACATCAACAACCACGAGACCAGACGCCTGCGTAAGCTATTGCTCAAAAAGCCAGAATTGGCGAAGATTGAAAAAAAGATGAAGGAAAAGGGATTTACCCTTGTGCCTTACCGACTCTACATTAGCGAACGCGGATTTATCAAACTAGAAGTTTGTCTTTCTCAGGGTAAGAAGTCCTACGACAAACGAGCCACCATCAAAGAGCGCGAAAACAAACGAGAGATGGGTCGACTCAACAAAATAAAACTATAGATGCTGGACTGGACTTCCGGAATCAATGGCTTCAAACATTACCTGCAACTCGAAAGAGCTATGTCTACCAATTCTGTAGACGCCTACACCAGAGACATCGGTAAGTTTCATCAGTATCTCCAAATACAAAACTTAGAAATAAATCCTACAGAGGTAGAAGAAAAGCACCTTATGGATTTTATAGTTTGGTTGAATGGTCTCGGCCTCGGCCCCAAGTCACAAGCTAGAATACGATCTGGCGTAAAAGCATTTTACAAGTACCTCTTACTGGAAGATATCATAGACTATGATCCTAGTGAATTGATAGAAAGTCCAAAGCTGGCCAGAAAAATTCCCGAAGTATTAAGTATCGCAGAAATACAAAATATTCTCGATGGTATAGATTTGAGTACCGATCATGGTACCCGCAATCGTGCCCTCTTAGAGGTATTATACGCTTGCGGCTTGCGGGTAAGTGAACTCACTCATCTCAAAATAAGTAATCTCTATGCTGACATCGGTTTTATCAAAGTCTTGGGTAAAGGTGACAAAGAGCGCTTAGTGCCCATCGGAGAAGAGGCGTTGAAACATATTCAGTTTTACATAGACGGAGTGCGCAGACACTTACCAAAGATCCATCCTGCAGATGCAGATTTTATTTTTCTGAATAGACGTGGAAAAAAACTCAGCCGAGTCATGATATTCATGATCGTCAAAGAGGCTGCAAAAAATGCAGGTATCGAAAAGAATGTGAGTCCGCACACCTTCCGCCATTCCTTCGCCACCCATCTCGTAGAAGGAGGCGCCGACCTCAAAGCAGTACAAGATATGTTAGGTCACGAGTCCATCACCACCACCGAGATCTATACCCACCTAGACAACGCCTACCTCCGCGACACCATCCTATCCTTCCACCCCCTGAACAAGTAGAGACAAGGCATGCCTTGTCTGAACGCATCACACATCTGAGCACATCACACGTCCGAATACATCATGCCTTGTCTGAACGCATCACACGTAAAGACAAGGCACGCCTTGTCTCCCGAACACGCCATATCTGAACGCATCATACACAGTCGCGACGGGCCGCAGGCCCCAAAGCGAGTCGACCAGCGGGAGCAGGACAAGCGGTAGAAGCGGTATCCAAATCGGGAAGGGTAGAGACAAGGCACGCCTTGTCTAAGAAGCGCAGGCCTTTTGGATAAGAGCGGATGACGCGGTCACAGATGTAGCGAAGCGAAATCATGTGATGGCCCAAAAATATCCTTATAAAATAATCTTCAGAAAATAACCAACCTTCAAAGACAAAAAACGACCTTTGAGGGGTGAAAAAGTTATTGATTTGGTCATTTGTAGTGTGGGGTGCATATACCCTGTGGTCCTGTGCAAATCCGATCGGACTGACGGGTGGTGAAAAAGATACGACGCCACCAAAAGTGGTTAAAGACGGAATGCTGCCTAAAAACGGACAAACCAATTTTGTCAAGCAAGAAATTGTCTTCACTTTTGATGAATGGGTGAAACTCCAGAATGTGGCTAATGAAGTAGTCGTCTCGCCGCCACTGGCAAAGAGCCCAGATATTAAATTGAAAAATAAAGAGTTGATTTTTAATTTTCATCCGGATGAAGTGCTCAAGGAGGATGTAACGTACACCATCAATTTTGGCGAAGCGGTTAAGGATCTCACAGAAGGCAATCCTGCTAAGCTCAAATATGTTTTCTCTACTGGTGATCTCATTGATTCCTTAATCGTGAACGGCTCTGTAGTAGATGCGATCAAAAAAGAACCTATCAAAGATTGTCTGGTGATGTTGCATAAAAACATGTCGGATACTGTTGTGCGAACGGAGACGCCTTATTACTTTGATAAGACAGATGATAGTGGGCGTTTTGAAATCGGAAATGTAAAGGAAGGGAGCTACAAAATATTTGCTTTGCATGAAGATCAGGGTAGGCGTTATTTGTTTGATACGGAAACGGAGGGAATAGGATTTTTGGATGAGGCAGTTGTTGTCAATGATAGTTTAGGTAAAGGAATCCGCTTGAAAGTTTTCAAAGAACAAGAAGAGCTGACATTGAAATCGGAGAAGTTGGTTCGATACGGGCACGCTAAGTTTATTTTTAACCGTGAACCTTATGAGCTAGACATTTCACACGAAGATGTTGGGCAGGATTTAACTTACGAATACAGAAAAGATACTGTTCATGCCTGGTATGATACAGAAGACCCATTTCTGGTCTATCTAGCCAATGATACTTTGTGGACAGATACGGTAAAAATAAAATCTTTGGCAAGAGATGAATTTTTGAAAACAGCCAAATTAAGTTTGAAAGATGCCCATAGCAATGTAAAAAATGTAAATCGAAAGGAGGGGATTAGACTAGAATTCTTCTCGCCATTGACTGTTGTCAATAATGATCTGGTAGATCTATATGCGGACACCACTCAAACCATAGTGGATGTCACTTTAGAAAAAGATACTTCAGGATTTGGGGTAAATATAATAGCAGATTGGATGCAATCTATTCCTTATGAATTGGTCTTGTTACCTGGAGCGGTAGAAGATAGGTTTGGTGCAAAGAATGACACCCTTAATTTGTCTTATTTCATGAAGTCTGATGAAGACTATGGAGAGATCAAGATGGCTGTAACGGAATTGGATAGCACTGCCAATTATATTTTAAAACTACTCACCAAATCAAATCAAGAGAAAAAACGTTATACTATTCGTGGGCAAAGTGAGTATAGTGTGAGTATACCCTTTATGGAGCCTGGGGATTATAAAATAGAGCTTGTTCAGGATAGCAATAAAAATGGTAGATGGGATACAGGTAGCTATAATGACAGAAAATATCCAGAAATAATCTATACTCAGAATTTGGAAAAGCTACGCGCCAATTGGACCTTAGAGGTTGAAGTGACGCCTGGTTTTTTAGATAATTAAAAATAAGAATGATACTTAGGTCTCAAAATTTGGTAAAAATATACGGTAACCGAAAGGTGGTCAAGGGGGTATCTCTCAATGTGAATCAAGGGGAGATAGTCGGTTTGCTAGGCCCCAATGGTGCTGGTAAGACGACTACTTTTTATATGACGGTAGGGTTTGTGGAGCCAAACGAGGGGCAGGTATTTTTAGGTGATGAAGATATCACTAGCTTGCCTATGTATAGGCGTGCGCAGTTAGGTGTAGGATACTTGCCTCAAGAAGCATCGGTGTTCAGAAAATTGAGTGTGGAGGATAATATCAAGGCGGTATTAGAAATGACAAAATTGTCGAAAGCGGAGCAGAAAGAAAAACTGGAAGCCCTTATCGATGAGTTTCGTCTCGAGAAGGTGCGTAAAGGGAAGGGGGATACGCTCTCTGGTGGAGAGCGGAGACGAACAGAAATCGCAAGAGCATTGGCGACAAGCCCTAAGTTTATTTTGTTGGATGAGCCTTTTGCGGGCATAGATCCTATCGCAGTAGAAGACATACAGTTTATAGTCGCAAAGTTGAAAACTAAGAACATTGGAATTCTTATCACAGATCATAATGTACAAGAAACTTTAAGTATAACTGATAGGGCTTATTTAATGTTTGAGGGGAGTATCCTCAAGGATGGTACTGCTGAAGAATTGGCTGCCGATGAACAAGTGCGAAAAGTGTATCTTGGACAAAATTTCGAATTGAAAAGAAAAGAAATAAATCTAGACAAGTAATTGGGATGAAGGCTTTTGGGGGCATATTTATTCTGCTGATTAGCTTGCAGTTTTTCTCGTGTTCGGGTTGTGCGAAACAAGCCCCTCGCTTGCGTTCTCCAGAAAGAAAAATAGTAGATTCCCTTTATAAAAAACAGGTTGGTATCCTAAAGCCTGAGCTAGATTCATTGTGCAATTTGGGCTTTAAGGAGCGGGTAGATTATGCAGTAGACTCTATAATGGATATTCGTTTACAAGAAAGAAAGAAAAGACTTGGCTACTAAAAAAATATATAAAATTTTCACTTTACTTGTTTTTGCAAGCTTGTTGATGGGGCAAGCGGAGCATAAAACGAAGCAACAGTTGATGGATGAGTTACTTGCAGAAAAGCTGGAAAAATATCACAAAGTAAATTTGCGCCAATGTGAAGAAAAGGTTCAAAAAAGAGCTCAAGCTATTGTAGATTCACTTTTGTTAGAAGTGGCTAAAGTGAAGACTGTAGACCCGTTCAAACGTCCACCGACTCCTCCCAAACCTACCAAGCCAAAAGTAAAAGTGGCAAAAGACACGACTGATGTAAAACCTCTATTCGAAAATTAATTAAAGTACTTGCTGCCACTTAACAAGCGTTTGTTAAATTTGCTAATGGTTTTTTGTAGGCTTTTAGAAAAATTGGGAGAAAAGAATCCCTGCTTGACTCCGGCATAAAACAAATCTCTTCCCACATCTGTGAGTCTTCCATTTTCCATATACAATATCTGAAAACCCTTTCTATTGTATCGTTCATATCCCTCAGCAGGATGACCATATGCATAGTCTGTAACGTAGATATCATCAAAAGAAGAAAGATCAATCTTTGCCTTGGTGGCTAAGTCTGTAATATTTGTTGATTTATTAGCTAAAATTGGTTTTGTGTCTTTGGGTCTAATAAAATAGAGGTCGCAAAAATTGAAATGTGTTTGAAAAGCTTTGATGATTTCTGCGTTTTGATCTTTGGTCTCTGTACGTAGATTTTCAGCCGCTTTCGATTGTCCTCTCTTTGTCAATTCTGCAATCTTACTTTTCTGATCAGGTAACCTCACAAGTAATACCCCTTTTTTTAGCTTGCTAAGATGTGTTGATTTATTGAATTCACTTAGCGGATGCTGCGCAGATAACATGCTGTAGAAGAATACAAAAATGCTAAGGAATAAAAAGCGACTGCTCATATGCAAGAGATAAAATTGTTAAGAAAAATTTAAATCAAAAAGTTGATTACTTTCAAGGCTAAATTATACCGTTTTTTGTTAAAAAATAAGAAATTTGAGACCTCAGAAAGCCAAAAGTAAGGTTTCTACCATACTAGGGCTCTTCAAATCTGGTCTTTGGCAGAAATACGGTCAATCTGAGGCCAATATGCTCTATTCTTTACAACTACGCAGTATATTAAACGTATATGATAGAGCACTAGTTTTAATAGCGAAAAACAGAAAAAACAAATGATACAGCAATCAGTAGATATTCAAGCACTCAATGCCCAAGTACAGGCCAATAGTGAGTTTGTAAAGCGCTTGTATGAAGAGACCTCTCAAACGATAGTGGGTCAAGAGCATATGATTGAAAGGTTGCTTATAGGACTGCTGACCAAAGGGCATGTTCTATTGGAAGGATTACCTGGACTAGCAAAGACCTTGGCCATAAAGACCTTGTCAAGTGCAACTAATGCAAAATTTAGTAGAATACAATTTACTCCCGATCTCTTGCCAGCAGATATTATCGGTACGATGATTTATAATCCTAGCAAGAATGATTTCTCTGTAAAGAAGGGACCCGTATTTGCAAATTTTGTTTTGGCCGATGAGATCAATCGTGCCCCTGCAAAAGTTCAAAGTGCTTTGCTTGAATCAATGCAAGAAAGACAAGTGACTATTGGCACAGAAACATTTAAGCTGGAAGAGCCATTCTTGGTATTGGCTACTCAAAATCCTATCGAACAAGAAGGTACTTATCCCCTACCTGAAGCGCAGGTAGATAGATTTATGCTTAAAGTAAAGATTACTTACCCTAAGCAAGAGGAAGAAAGAGAAATCATCAGAAGAAACTTAAATGTTGCTTCCTTTGGTAAGGTAAAGCAAGTTGTTTCTCTTGATGAAATAAATAGAGCTCGAAAAACGGTAAGGCAAGTGTACATGGATGAAAAAATAGAGCAATACATTTTAGATATTGTTTTCGCCACTAGAACTCCAGAGAAATATGGTTTAGAAAGTCTAAAACCGATGTTGAGTTTTGGAGGATCACCACGTGCGAGTATAAATTTAGCTCTAGCGTCAAAAGCAATTGCCTTTTTGAATAGTCGAGGATATGTAACTCCTGATGATGTGCGAAATATCTGCTACGATGTGCTTAGACATAGAATCGGAATTACCTATGAAGCAGAAGCAGAAAATATTACCCAAGAAGATATCATCAAGCAAATATTGAATGCTGTTGAGGTGCCCTGATTAATTTACAAGTCTAAGTTTATAAAATTTGCAAGTGAAGAATCTATTATGGAAATATTGTTTAGTGCAGGCACTATTTATTTGGTGTCTTGGTTCTGTGCTGGCTCAGTCGGAGTTGGAGCAGAAAACTATGCAGCTTTTCGATAGTCCCATTTCATGGGTAAAGCAATTTGAAGGTAAAATAGATGGAGTACATCAATCAAAGGTGTGTTTGGCTTTTGACGGTATCAATTGTAAAGGCTTTATGCATTACACTTCAAGTGGTGAGGAATATTTATTGGTCGGTACATTGCAAGGAGAAGATTTGGTGCTCTTAGAAAAATATAAGCAAGAACCTTCTGGATATATTAATGGTCAGTTAAATAAAGGTCAGATCACCCTAGATTGGAAGTCAATTGACGAGTCAAATTCTTACAGTGCAAAGCTTCTAGAAAAGAATGATAATCTTGATACGGAAGCTTCAGAAGTATTGATTTTTGCCGGTATGCTAGATGAGCAAAATGTAAAATTGATGCTGCGAACAAACGGGCAAGATGGCCTAGGGAATTTAGTCTATGGAGATCAACGAGTGGAGAAGGTATACGCTACATTTAATACACCTAGTGATATGAAAATAGAAAACCTATCATCAGGTTCTTCATTTAGATTAGTGAATACCAAAGAGAATCTATTTGAATCAAGTTTTATTTTACCTGGGGCTAGTGTGGCATCTCACTTAGGACTTATGCAAACAGAAAAGCTTGACCTAACAGTACAAGAATATTTAAGCCATAGTAAGAAGCACGAAGTTATATTGCCAAGAATAAATGAATCATTTGATGAAGAATTGAAGGAAATGATTAAGGATTGGGAGTTAGAAGTGAGTAGTAGGCGAAATAAGCTAAGTGGAGAAAGATTTGCAGATCAATCCAAAATTTGGTTTGAACTAGAAACGTATAACGCAGAATATATTTCAGGAGTAGTCTATTACAATAGTACTTGGAATAAGAATTTAGCCTCAAGGACCTTTACGTTTCAAAGAAGAGAAGATAAAATGATGAGTTTGGCTCCTTTTTTAAAAGGTTCAGCAAAATGGGAGAAGGCTATCAAGGACAGGATGTTAGCGGCGAAAGAATTGAATAATACAACGGAAGAAGATCAATACAAAAAATGGATAAATCGTGCAGCATTGATGGATCCAATATTGTGTGAAGGAGGATTGCAGTTTTTGACAGAATCCAATGTGGTATTTGGTCAAGCGAGCACTTTTGTGCCTTGGAAGTCTCTTTCTCCTTTGGTGATTTCTCCTGCAAAATTAACTAAGCTTAGAAAGACAAAGTAAATCAGTGGATACAGCAGAATTGCTAAAGAAGGTTCGTAAGATTGAAATCAAGACAAAAGGCTTGAGTAAACACATCTTTTCAGGAGAGTATCATAGTGCTTTCAAGGGAAGAGGAATGTCTTTTAGTGAAGTACGCTCTTATCAGTATGGAGATGATGTAAGAAATATTGATTGGAATGTAACTGCTCGTACTGGTGAACCACACATCAAGGTATTTGAAGAAGAAAGAGAATTGACGGTTATCATTTTAGTAGATGTTAGCAAATCTGCTTTTTTTGGAACAGGGGAACAAATGAAAAATGAAATGATAACAGAGCTGTGTGCTGTGTTGTCATTTTCGGCTATCAATAATAATGATAAGGTTGGGGTATTGTTTTTCTCAGATCAAGTAGAGAAATTTATTCCACCCAAAAAAGGGAAGCAACATATCCTCCGTATTATCAGAGAGCTATTGGATTTCAAACCAGACAGTCAACATACTAATGTCTCTATGGCCCTTGAGTATTTTAATAATGTGGTCAAGAAAAGATGTATTTGTTTTATCCTTTCTGACTTCATTGCAGATGGCTATGATACTGCCTTGCGTATTGCAGCTAGAAGACATGATGTGATAGGGATGCATATTTATGATCCAAAAGAAAAAGAATTACCCAATGTTGGTCTGATCCGAGTAGTAGATGCGGAAACAGGCAAGTTACATTATTTGGATACCAGTAGCGCAAAAGTGAGAGACGCACAAAAGAATTGGTTTAATAAAAATCACAGCTATTTTAAAAGTGCTTTTGCAAAAAGTGGTGCAGGATTGATTAGCCTTGCTACGGATGTGCCGTATACAAGTGCACTTTTAAATTTCTTTAAAAATCGATCTAAATAACATTGAAAGATACATCGAGACATATTGCGCTTCTATTGACTTTTGTAATTGTTGCAAGTGTTCAGTTATTTGGCCAATCGGTAGTTGCCGAGGTGGATAGCGCTCATCTTATGATAGGTGACCACTTAAAATATAGATTCAAGATAAAGAAGGCCACCGATGTTGAAAATCCCAGCGCAGATTTATCAGCACTAGATACATTAAAAACTTTTGAACTGGTCCGTGAATTTGATTGGGAAAAGATCACCAATGATAATGATGTCTATTTTCAAAAAGAAATTACCATAACTTCATTTGATTCAGGATATTATTTTTTCCCTTCCTTAAAGGTGGCGTATGAAAAAGGAGGAAAGTCGTATTCTCAGAGCACACAGCAAATTCAACTCGCTGTAATTACCCCTCAGATTGATTCATTACATATTAGACCGATTAAAGGAATTGTAGAAGAACCCATTAAGTTGGAAGATTTCTACACTTTGTTTTTAACGATTGGATCTATTCTGATTTTAGGGTTTTTAGGCTTCTTTTTTTATAAAAGATACAATAAAAACAAGTCTGAAGAAGAGGTGTATGTCGCTCCACCTAAAGCCCACGAGGTAGCCATAGAAAAGTTGAAAGTACTAAAAAGCAAAGAGCTTTGGCAAAAGGGGAAATTAAAAGAGTATCAGTCAGAGTTGACCTATATAGTTCGTGAATATTTAGAAGCACGGTTTGAAATCCAAGCATTAGAAACGACAACAGACGAAATAGTAAAAGAGCTAAAGCAGAAGGATATTAGCGATGCACATAAGGCGGAGCTAGCTGATATGTTTAGAATGGCAGATATGGTAAAGTTTGCCAAAGCAACGCCGCCAATAGACATACAATCTACCTTGCTCAATAAAGCAGAGCAATTTGTGCAAAACACAAAGCAGGAAATTATTGATAACCCTGAAATTTCTGCTGAATGAGTTTTTTCAATAACATACAGTTTGTTCATCCTTGGTTCTTTTTGATCTTACCATTAATCATAGGAGGTTTTGCCTGGCTTTATATGCGCAGGAATACCTACTTTCCTAGACTCAGTATGTCTACTCTGCAAGGGGTCGGTGATGTGTCTACTTTAAGATCAAAAATGGGAATACTTACGCCTATTTTAAGGTTTGCTAGTTTGATAGCGCTGACTATAGCTATGGCTAGACCACAAGCCATACTCCAAGAGGAAGAAGTAAAGGCCGAAGGAATAGATATTGTATTGGTGATGGATTTGTCTAGTAGTATGCTGGCACAAGATTTTAAGCCGGATAGATTATGGGTAAGTAAAGCCGTAGCTGGTGATTTTGTTAAAGGCAGAAAGTATGACCGAATAGGATTGGTCGCTTTTGCGGGGGAAGCGTATACGCAAGCACCATTGACTACTGATCATTCTGTCATTCTAGATTTTTTGAATCCTGAAGCGGGTTTACAATGTGGGAGATTAACGGACGGCACAGCTATCGGAATGGGCTTGGCAACTGCAGTGAATAGACTAGAAGATAGCAAGGCTAAATCTAAGGTGGTCATCTTGCTCACAGATGGAGAGAACAATACAGGCTATGTTAAGCCCTTGTCCGCCGCTGAGATTGCTAGAAAATTTAATGTGAAAGTGTACACTATCGGTGTAGGTACTATAGGAGATGCATATGCCCCCGTAACGAGAACGGCTAGCGGGCAATTTAGATTTGGTATTTCAAAAGTGAACATTGATGAAAAGTTATTGAACGAAATATCCACTATGACTCAAGGAAAATATTTTCGAGCAACTAATGCGGAAAGTTTGCAACAGATATATGCTTCTATTGATAAGTTGGAGAAAACAGAAATAGACGTTTCCATTCTCAAAAGATACAAAGACAAATTTTTTCCTTTTGCTTTGATCGGTTTGCTTTGTTTGTTTTTGGAAATGATTTTAAAATATACCTTACTAAGATCCATACCATAGTAGATGTTTAGATTTGAAAACATAGAACATTTATACGCCTTGCTAACAGTGTTGATCGCTGGACTAGCTTTCTTATGGTATTTTACATATCGCAAAAATGCGATGCAGCAATTGGGCTCATGGGGTTCTCTAGAGAAGTTGATACCAGGATACTCTAAAAGTAAGCCCATACTTAAGTTTGGGTTTATGGGATTGGCTTTAACCTTGATCTGTGTGGGTTGGGCAAATCCACAATGGGGTTCCAAAAAAGAAAAGGTTCAATCCAAGTCTGTAGATGTGTTTATTGCATTAGATATTAGCAACAGTATGCTTGCAGAGGATGTTAGACCAAGTAGACTAGGGCAAGCGCAAAAATTTGGAGAGGAGCTGGTCAAAGGTTTAAAAGGAGAGCGCATCGGTTTGATATTGTTTGCAGGTAATGCCTATTTGCAAATGCCGCTTACTTCAGATTATGCTGCCGCTGCTTTGTTTATAAAAAGTGCAAACACTGGACTAGCACCTACACAGGGCACAGCCATATCAGAGGTAATAGATCTGGCTGGTAGATCATTTAGTGAAGACAACAAACATCACAAGGCTTTAGTAATTATTACAGATGGTGAAAACCATGACGATTCTGCTTTAGTAAAAGCAGCAGAAGCAAGTGATAGTGGAATGCTGATTTTTACGGTTGGAGTGGGCTCGGCAGAAGGAGCAAGAATACCATTTGATTTTAATGGCAGAAGAGCTTTCAAACAAGATAAATCCGGACAAGCAGTCATTACTAAAATGAACCCAGAAATGCTTACCGAACTGGCTACTAGTGGAAATGGAACTTATTTTAATCTGCAAGAAAATTCTCAAAAAGTAATCAACGAGTTGCGTAAGAGAATTGACAAAATTGAAAAAAGAGATATCGAACAACGTTCATTTACGGAATACAATAGTTATTTTCAATATTTCATTGGCTTTGCTATATTGTTATTATTGGTTGATTTACTCTTTTCTTACAGAAAAAATCAATGGATTAAGAATAGAGATATCTTTGATGTATAGTACCTTGAAATATTAAATACAGTCACTCAAAACAAGAATTATAATAAAATCGTTTTTAATTTAAGATGAGAATTATTCTTTCCATATTATTTGTTCACTTTCTTAGTCTTGGCCTACTAGGTCAAACTTCTCATGAACTCCTTCGCACTGGGGATGAATTGTATAACAATAATGATTTTCAAGAGGCCGAAGAGACATATCGAAAAGCCAACGAAAAGAAGCCAACTTTTAATGGCGAATATAATCTAGGAAATTCAATCTATGAGCAGAATAGATATGAAGAGGCTTTAAATCATTATGAGCAAGCCGCATCTTTGAGCAGTGATCCAGATGTCAAGTCCGAGGCCTACTATAATCTGGGGAATACCTATATGAATATGGAGGAGTATGAGAAAGGAATAGAAGCTTATAAAAGTGCGCTTAGAAATAATCCGAACGATGAAGACAGTAAGTATAATCTTTCAGTCGCAAATAGAATTGTGAGACAGCAACAACAGCAACAGCAACAGCAGCAGCAGCAGGAGGGAGGCGAAGAACAAGAGGAGCAAGAAGATCAAGAAGAACAAGAGCAGGATCAGCAACAGCAACAACAAGAACAGCAGCAAGAGGGGGGAGAAGATGATAAAGAACAACAAGAAGAACAAGAGTCTAAAGGCGAAGAGCAGCAAGAGCAAGAGTCCGAAGCTGGAAGCGAAGAAGAGAAGAAAGACTTAAATGAAGAGGAGGCAAAAAGGCTCCTAAGGGTAGCCAATGAGGAAGAAAAGATGACACAACAAAAATTGAGGAAAACAGATTCTCAGCGTACTAAACCTGATAAAGACTGGTAAAATGAAATTCTACTTTTTAATATTGATAAGTAGCTTGGCTTGCCTATTGTCCTTTGATGTAAATGGGCAGGATCCAATCGTGCGATCTGAACTTTGTAGTGATACCATATTAGTAGGGCAGCAGTTTACCCTAACCTACATAGTGGAAGGAGCGCAAATTAGTGATCTAGATGCACCTGACTTGGAAGAGTTTAATTTCCTTGCCGGACCAAATACCTCATCTAGCATGAGTTTTATCAATGGTAAGATGAGCGCTAAGTCTTCGATCAACTATGTCTTGCAGGGGGCCCAGCCAGGAGACTACACTATAGCATCTGCTACGATTAAGATAGGCGAAAAGGAATATAAGACAGAGTCACATAAGATTGTTATTCTAGAGAACCCTGGTTACGAATTTCCACAAGATCCCTTACGCCAAAATCCTGTGAAGAAAAAATCAAAAAGAAAAACAACTAAAATATAGTATGCCACGCTTACTGATAATTGTATTGTTTACTCTGCTGGGCTTTGCGGCGCAATCACAAACGCTATTCAAAGCGGAGGTGGGGCAACGTAATATTACCTTAGGCAACACAGTAGTGTATTCAGTGGTGCTTGAAAATATTGACTCCAGATCTTTTAAGCCACCTAGTTTTCAGGGATTTGAAGTAGTGTCAGGCCCTTCCACAAGCATGTCTTCGACGACTATTAATGGCGTTACAAGTAGCGAGTTCAAATACATCTATGTTTTAGAGCCTAAAGAAGTAGGCGAGTATGTGATACCTGGCGCTACTGCTATGCACAACAATAAGCCTATTAAATCCAACAGAGTGAAGCTTATTGTTTCCAAAGGAAAAGGTGGCGCTAAGAATAGACAAGAGCTATCGCAAAACATGAAAGACAATATGTTTGTGCGTGCAGTACCTTCTTCAGACACGGCATACATTGGACAACAAATTGTGCTGGACTATAAAATCTACTACAAGATTAATGTAAGGCGATATGATCAAACAAGTGAACCAAGCTATGATGGATTCTTCTCACAACAAATAAGAAATATAAGCCAAAACAATTCTGTAGAAACAGTTAATGGTGAAGAGTTTAATGTGACCACTTTAAAAAGAGTTGCCTTATATCCGCAACAAACTGGAAAGTTAGAAATAGAAGCCTCGGACTTTAAGTTAGGTGTGACAGCTCCAAATAGCAGGTCAAGAAGTATTTTTTATGAACGTTTCAATTACTTTTATTTTTCTACAGAGCCTGTGGTGATCAATGTACTGGAGCTTCCCAAGGATGCACCGGCTTCTTTCTCAGGTGCAGTAGGAAATTATACTGCTTCGTCAACGGTGACGCCTTCAAATTTGACGACGGACGATGCGCTAACTATTTTGCTTGAGATAAATGGTAATGGAGATGCAAAACAAAATCTTCCACCGCAAATAATATTTGATGAAAATCTTGAAGTTTATAATACTTCAGTGTTAGAGAAAAAGACAATTCCTAGAAAGAATTACTTACAAAGTTTTATGAGGGTGGAATATACCGTGCTGCCAAAAAAAGCAGACCGTTATTTGATCAGGCCAGAGTTCACCTATTTCAATCCGGATAGTGCCAGATACATTACCATTCGTACTGGCGTAGACAACGTAATGGTTAGACAAGGCAAAGGGAGAAAAATTGAAAAAACAGTAGTCTCAGAAAGCGAAGCTATGTCTTCTGATCTCAGACCATTGATGACCAGCACTTCTCTATCAAGTGTGAAAACTAGCGCTTGGATACAAAGTCCTATCGGCAAATCTCTGCTCTTGCTGCCAATCTTAGCAATGGGTGCCATTTTGCTTTATCGCAAAAATGAAATAAAGAAAGGGAATATAGATCCAAACCTTATCAGAAAACAAAAAGCCGGTAGCGTAGCGCAAGAAAGATTGCTTGTTGCCAATCAGTATATGCAACAGAATGATAGTAAGTCCTTTTATGATGAAATTGCTAAGTCCATTTTTGGATACATCGCTGATAAAATAGACATTCCTTTTTCTGAATTATCAAAAGACAATATCGCTAGTAAACTGCAAGCAAACAAAGTAGCCTCAGGAACTATCGAAAAATTATCCAATCTGCTTTCCTCATGTGAGATGGCTCGATTCGCAGGTGGCGCTGGAGCAGAGAATATGCAAGCAGTGTATAATGATGCGAAACAAGTAATTGAACTGCTTGAAGCGGAGGGTGAGAACTAGTATTATCCTATAAGAGCGATTTTCTGTATCTTTAATTTGTTTATTTCTAAATAAAAATTTCTCAACTTGACTATACAAGAAGCCCAAGAGCGCGTAGATGAATGGATCAAAACCATTGGCGTTCGCTACTTTAGCGAATTGACCAATACTGCCGTTTTGATGGAAGAAGTAGGAGAGATGTCTAGACTCATGGCTCGTATCTATGGAGAGCAATCTTTTAAAAGACCAGAAGATGAAGCGAATGCCAAAGACAATCTTGCAGGAGAAATGGCAGATGTGCTTTTTGTTTTGATCTGCCTCGCCAATCAAACGGGTGTAGATTTAGAACAAGCACTCATCAAAAGTCTAGACAAAAAGACTAAGCGAGATAAAGATCGACACCAAAATAATGAGAAGCTGAAATAAGAGTCAGTTCTAACTTTGTGATCTTTGTGCCTTCACTTTGTGTCACGCCTCTTTAGAGTCGCACAGGCTTTGTGGTGAAAAAAACATCGCTCATTCGGTAAAACACAAAGTGCACAAAGAAGACAAATTAATTATCAAATGAATCGAATAATCATACTTCTAATAAATTTACTCTTAATGTCTTCTTGTTTGACACGAGAGCTTTCTCATCTCGATGGAAGTACAGATAAAATAAAATTCCCTTGTCAAGAATGCAAGGATTATCTTCTGAATGAACTAAGGCCACAGATGGAATCTTGCGGTACCTTCGCAACAGAAGAATTACTTTTAGAATCGTGGGAAGACTGCAAGTATGATCGCGAACAAATTAAAAAGTATGGAGGTTGCCTATTTGGAATGAGACAAGATGACGTTGAATCAATCATGGGGCCGGGACCAAGTTATTCTTGGCGTGTTAAAAATAAAGGGAATCATATGACAAAACTACGCTTGACATATAACAAGGACCGACTTATAGAAGTAAGCAGCTTAGAAGTCGGCTCTGCGCTTAATCATCAAGTACCCTGTATGGGCTGTGAGGATATTTACAAAGACATTTCAAGTGCCGAGAAAATTAAGTCAATGAATTTTCAATCCTTCACAGAAAAATACAAAGGTTGTTTTTATGGCAGACTGGAGTCATATCTAAAAGATCAATTGGCACTAGGAGAAAAGACAGAGGAATACAACTATCATTTCAGTTACACCAAAACTATTGAGCTAAAAGACAGTGAACACAAAGTCAAATTTATATTTGCGCCAACCACAAAAATGGTAGAGATGAAAGTAGTAGAGTAGTTTTATTATTATGAGTTCATAGAAGTAAAGTTGTTGGAACGTAAGCCCCGAGGCGAGCGCAATAAAATAGCCTAGGGCAACGCCCTAGGTCAAGGGTACAAAAAAATATTAAGCCCCAATGTGGGCGCAATAAAAGCAGCATCGCTCATTCAGTAAAACACAAAGTGCACAAAGAAGATAAAGGCACATAAGGGTCAGTTCTAACTTTGTGATCTTTGTGTTTTCACTTTGTTACTTTGTGGTGAAAGAACATCGCTCATTCGGTAAAACACAAAGTGCACAAAGAGTACAAAGGCACATAAGGGTCATTCCTATCTTTGTGCTCTTTGTGCCTTCACTTTGTTACTTTGTGGTGAAAAAAATCATCGCTCGCTCAGTAAAACACAAAGTGCACAAAGAAGACAAAGGTGCATAAGGGTCAGTTCTAACTTTGTGATCTTTGTGCCTTCACTTTGTAACTTTGTGGTGAGAAAAAACATCGCTCATTCGACAAAACACAAAGCGCACAAAGAAGACAAAGGCACATAAGGGTCAGTTCTAACTTTGTGATCTTTGTGCTTTCACTTTGTTACACGCCTCCATAGAGTCGCACAAGCTTTGTGGTGAAAAAAGTCATCGCTCATTCGGTAAAACACAAAGTGCACAAAGAAGACAAAGGCACAAGGCCCATTTTTAACTTTGTTCTCTACTTCAAAGCCTTATTCTTTTCCTTTAACCTATTGAGACCCGCTTTTGCTTTTTGATGAAGGCTGGTTTTATAGTCCTCGGGAGACATACTCTCACACAGCTCATAATACCTTTTGGCTTCTTTATAATCGCCAAGGTCCTCATAAATAATACCGCATTGCAAGGCTGCATTGCAAGCAAAAAAGTACGGTGCGTTGATTCCGAATGCGATACTGTAGTTGTAATTATTAATGGCCTCAGGCATGATATGAAGCGCATGATGGATACGGCCCAATCGGTATGCATACTCTAGTCGATCACGCTTGTCCTCGTAGGTGGTGACAGGCGTGCCTAGAAGCATATCCTTGGCTTCCTGATAATACCCACCGTCAAAAAGCAAACGAGCACTTAGCAAAGTAGGATTTGG
>CALIEI010000078.1 GCA_938022165.1 uncultured Saprospiraceae bacterium
TTTTTGTTTCTGCAATTTATCATTTCTTTTTGCTCAAGTACATGAAGACAAAAGTGTATGTAAGATTAACTGCGATAAGGAAATCAATAAAGAGAATGCTAAAGTAATAAGCTCTAAAATGCAAAGTGGAAATTTAGCCAAGCTTTTGGCTAAAGCAAAGAAAACCAATTTTCCAATACGCTTTGTTTACGTTGAAGATGGCACATTCGAATCCATTAATGTCAGGAAAAAGAAAATAAAAGGTGTCTTGAAAAATTTGAACAAAGCATTTAAAAAAACGAAGTTCAAATTTTCAACCTATACGATTGAAGTATTGCAATCCACTTTATTCATTGAAGACCTATCTCGTAATGATAGGAATATCTATGTTGAATTTTCGAACAAACATGACCTAGAGGATGTCATCACGGTGTTTATCTTAGACCATGCAAAGGATTTTTGCACCTTTACTGGCAATAGTATTAGTTGTTCTAGGACTGGTGGATTTTCATTTATCCTTTCTACCCTTACCAATAATATTGTGATCAGTAAGTTTGATCTTGAGGACCCCAAGATTGTTGCTCATGAAATGGGCCACTTCTTTGGTTTGTATCATACCTTCGAAGAGGATATGTTTGGCAAGGATAATTTTTCTACACAAGATTGCAATACCACTGGGGACTGTCTCTGTGATACACCTCCTGATCCGGGTACTGTATTCGAAACCTATGTCAATTATTCCACTTGTGAAATGATCGGGTTTACTGACGAAAATGATAACGAGTATAAGCCTATGCTCGAAAATTTTATGTCCTACTATAAGCCTTGTTACTTGACTAAGTATAAATTCACCCCACAACAAATTATGGTGATGAAGTTGGCGGGGCAATTAGAAATTAGAAAGAAATTTTCTGAGAACTAGAGCACTCTTTATTAAAGAGCCTTCAAATATTCTATCGCAGCGTCTAAATTGATGTGATAGTCGTTGAAAACGACCTTTCCTTCTTGGTCTACAAAAATAAACCATGGCGTCCCTCCGGTTCTATAATCACGCATAGTGATAGATCTATTTCCTGAAGCATTGTTTCCTTTATCATGACCAAATGGAATTTTTAGATCATATTTATCTTGAGTTTCGTTTAATTTTTCCTTTGTATTGGTATGCGCACCTTCGAACACAGTCTGGATAGCAAAAAATGCTACCTTATCGCTATCCTCCAATGCATCCGACATCTTTTTTAATGCTGGAAGCCCTATACTATGACAGCCCGGACACCAAGATTGAAATCCATAGATCACTTTAAATTTACCTTTGTGATCCGCTAATTGAACAGGCTCTCTATCAACACCATTTTCATCTACCCATTGTATATTTTTAGAAAGTTCTGGAGCTACTCGTCCTTCTATTCCATAACCATATTTTTCTTTCCTCATTTTACTTTTGTTATCTGCCGAAAAATCTTGTGCTTGCAACTGTATTCCAGTTAATAAGAATGTGAAAAACGTTAATGCTAATATTTTGAAATTGATAATAGCCATAAGAATTTATTTGTTACAAGCATAACAAATAGCTTTTCGCATTGGTTGCTAAACAGAAATTAAAGGAATGTTAAGAGGGGAATTTGAGAATATTTTAATGCTTGATTATTAATTATTTCTCGGATTGAAGCTAAAAAACGCTCATTTTCTCTGCAAATTCATCCATCCCAATCGCATTCTCCACTGAATAATCTCCAATCAAGGTCCTTCTCAATCCAGTCAAATAAGCTCCGCTATCTAACGCTGCACCAAAATCATGCGCCAACGATCGGATATATGTACCCTTTGTGCAGTCTACTAAAAAATCCACATTAGGCAGATCGATATTCGTAAGATCAAAGGTGTCGATGGTGACTGTCCGAGACTTTCGCTCGATGGATTGCCCCTCTCTTGCTAATTTATATAATGGAACACCATCTTTTTTCAATGCGGAATACATAGGCGGAACTTGTTCGATTTGACCTATGAATTTTGTTCTGGCTTTTTGTAATAATTCCTCCGTAATATGATCAATTGGAAACTGCTTATCTTCTTCCATCTCTGCGTCATAGGAAGGGGTAGTGGCGCCTAAGCTTAAAGAACCCGTATATTGCTTCGGCATCCCTTGTAGGCCATCAATTTTCTTAGTAAATTTTCCAGTACAAATCAAGAGCAATCCCGTAGCTAATGGATCTAAAGTGCCAGCATGACCGACCTTTAGTTTGCGAACTTGTAATTTTGCTTTTAAAGTCCCACGTATCTTGTTAACTACATCAAAGGAAGTCCAGTTCAATGGCTTGTCGATTAAGAGTAGTGCACCCTCTTTGAAGCCTTCTAAACGTGTAGGAAAAGTGTGGTCTAATATTTCGCTCACTTTGTTAGCCTATGGCTGTTTTGTAAATGATGGCAAAGATACCCATCGCAAAACAATAGTAAGCAAAATATTTAAGTTGTGAGTTTTTGACGATTTTTATCATCCATGTGCAGGCTACAATTCCCGTTATTAGAGCTACTATAAATCCTACACTCACTTGTGTCAATGACTCTGTACTCATCACAAATGAGTCATCTAATAAGTCTTTAGCCATCTTGCCTAAGATTAGAGGCACAACCATTAGAAATGAAAAACGAGCTGATTTACTTTTATCAACACCTAACAATACAGAAGTACCAATAGTAGCACCTGATCTACTTATTCCCGGTAGTATTGCTATCGCCTGAGCTATTCCTATCACAATTGCATTTGGAAAACTCACTGACTTTTCTGAATCTTTCGCACGATCAGCCAAAAAAAGCAAACATCCAGTAAGTATCAGCATAGCACCTACCAATACAATCTGCTCATTAAACAAAGATTCTAATTGCTCATCCAAGAGAACACCAACTAATGCGGCTGGTATCATAGATAAGATGATCTTCAATGAGAAATTGATAGCATCTTTGTTGGCTGAAAATAAGCCCGATAAAATTTCTAAAATATCCTTTCTGAATACGATAATGGTACTGAGTGCAGTGGCAGCATGTAAAGTGACGGTCATGACCATACTCTCACTTTGGCTAGCTTCATACCCTAGAAAGTATTTTGCCAATTCTAAATGACCACTACTACTTACCGGAAGAAATTCCGTAAGTCCTTGTATTATACCGAGAATGATAGCCTGAATGATCGCCTCCATGGGGCTAGGGAAGTATTACTTTTTGAAGATGGCAAATATCTGAACACCAAGTCCAGCAAGAATCAATAGTGGGGCTACTACTAGAATTCTCCAATTATAGATCACATTCGGATCCCATACATTCGGATCTTCATTTTTTCCACCCAGCATCATGATATATCCTAATCCCATCAGCGCAACACCAATTCCCATCCACTTGAAGGTCTCTCGACCGAATGTCAATTCAGTATTATTTTTATTACTTGTTGATCTTTCCGCCTTTAACTTCTCAGCCACTACAGATTTGGCTTTTGTTCCAGCAGTAGTAGATACAACAACTTTCTTTTTACCCTTTTTTTCTTTTGCCATTGGTATAGGATTGTACTGCGCTAATGTACGGTAAATTTCACTACTTAGTTGTAATTATAGACCTATTTGATAGCTATTAACAGCTATTTGAAATGCCTTAACGCAGTTCGTCTCGGTGTGTTTTTAAGAATCTGGACACCGTCTGATATGTACTTATCAGCGAAATAAGCATTCCCAAACCTACAAGTCCAATATAGATCCATATAAAATCTTTATTCGAAGCTATTGATTTTATCTCTGGTTCGAGTGACCATAAGAATTGCAAAGCCATTTGGATAATAGTAATGGCTAATACGCCTCCCAAAAATCCATTGATAAGGGCTTGTTTTAAATAAGGTTTTCGAATGAAGCCATCTTTTGCGCCTATTAGCTGCATTTGCTTTATGGTTAAGCGATTATTGTAGATAGTCAGGCGCACCGTATTATATATCAAAGAAATGGCTATCAATAAAAATATCATGGCAACGCCTAATCCGATATACCTAAACTTACTGATGTTGCCTTCAAGATTATAAACTAGTTTTTCCTGGAAAAATACGTCTCGTACCGCTTTTTGCTGTTTTAACTCCTCCGATACTTTTTGTAAATTTTCATTAGTAATAGCCTCAGATCTTAAATTAAAAGTTATTACATCAAATAGGGGATTCGCTATGCCAAAAGTAGATAGGTTTTCACCTAGTTCTTCCTCTATGATCTTGAGTCCATCTTCCTTGCTGATAAATTCTAAGGATTCGTCCTTATAGTCTGGGAGCTTATATATTTCCGCCTTTATGGATTGTAAATCGATAGGCCTGATATTATTATCAAGCTCCACTGTCAGTCGTACTTGCTCCTTCAGATAGGAGATGGTTTGATTACCATATACATAAAGCATATAAAGTAATCCAAGTAAGAATAACACAGCTGCCAGACTAAAAACGGAGTACAGCTGATTGGGTTTATATCCTGAGTTTGTATTGCTCAAACAGTAATCGAGTGTTGTTCAATCCCAAATGTAAGGTTTTCAATTACTTATTCCTTATTTTCAATTACTGAATCGTTGATAGACACATTTATTAAAATATATTCGGGATAACTACAAAGGCAAAAAAGATTATAATAATCACTGAAATGATATTCAGTAAAACGCCTGCTTTTGCCATTTCATGCACTTGGATATGCCCACTAGCAAATACAATAGCATTAGGTGGGGTGGCCATTGGCAGCATAAACGCGCAGCTAGAAGCCATAGCAATGGGGATTAGCATATGTAAAATTTCATAGTCAAGACCAATAGCTATGCCCGCCACCACAGGAGCAAAAATAGCTACTAAGGCTACATTACTCATTAGCTCAGTCATAAATAACATAATTAATATTAGGATAGACCCAATGACAAAAGCACTTAAACCAGTATTAGACGAAACGATTTCTCCAATAAAATCTATAACTCCAGTGGCAGACAAAGCGCTAGCCAGAGACAATCCCCCACCAAATAGAATAAGTATTCCCCAAGGCAGTTTTTTAGTATCAGCCCAATCTAAGCTGAAGATTCCTTGGTTGAAATGGAATGGAATACTGAATAAACTAAAAGCAGCAAGCATACTTATTCCAGCATCGCTCAGACTAATGAATGGTATGTATTTATTAATATAAATTCTAAAAATCCATAAAAAAATGGTCAATGCAAATATGATTAAGACCCTACGCTCTGTCTTTTTTATCGGACCAAGTTTATCCAATTCTTCAGAGATGATGTCCCTCGAATTGGATAGTTTTGATAATCCATTAGGATAAACTACTACCACCAATATGAAATAGATAATACCGATCATAATACAACTAAAAGGTACGCCCATTAACATCCATTTAAAAAAGGAAATTTGCATTCCATATTCTTGCTCCATAAACCCTACTACTATGGTATTTGGGGGCGTGCCGATGATAGTCGAAATGCCGCCAACATTGGCAGCAAAAGCAATCCCCAACATTAAGTTTAATGCAAAATTTTTATCCTTTGCAGTAAAGCCATCTTCATCATTTGTCAATAATGAAATGACTGATAAGCCTATCGGAAGCATCACTACTGTAGTTGCAGTATTGCTTATCCACATACTTAAAAAAGCAGTGGCGATCATAAAACCAAGCACTACTTTGTTCGGCGTTGTCCCTGTTAGTTTTACTATATTAAGCGCTATTCGTTTATGCAGATTTACTTTTTCTAAAGCCAATGCCATCACAAAACCACCAAAAAATAGAAAGACAATCGGACTACCATAATTAGCACTTACCGTTTTCATATCCATAATATTAAACAGTGGAAATATGGTCAAAGGAATTAATGCAGTAACAGATATAGATACAGTTTCCGTTATCCACCATGTGATCATCCACAAGGCAACTGCCAGCACTTTGTCCGCAGCAGGATTTATAATTACGAACGGCAGATTGTAAAAAACTAAAAATAGTATAGGGCCTAAAACGAGACCTATTTTCTTATAAACTGTATAGTCTGAAAGCATTGGCTTTTTCTAAAAGTAAGTTTTTGGGAAATTAAGTAATTTTCAATTCTTTTGGTCAGTATTTCGAAATTATATATTTTATACACAGCATGTTACGTTTATGCGATATTGAATTTGTTTGAAATTACCCATCGATTAATAATGCAAATGTGCCAAATAAACAAGACCTTTATACTCAAGAGAAACTATTTAACCACACTCCCAAATACAAAAATTACGTTTAGTCATTATAATCAACTATTCAAATTTCCTTATTCGCAACTCATGTCGTTAAGATCATTTAATATATTTTTTGTTTTAGTTTTCACTACTATCAATTCAGTAGCGCAAATCTCGCTAGACAATACTTCTTTTGAGGGCACTCCTCAAGATGCAACGCTGCCACAAGGATGGTTTGCATGCGAAAAAGGGACAACGCCTGATATTTTACCTGGCCCGTGGGGAGTCAATTTGGAATCTTCGGATGGAGACACCTATCTTGGTTTGATTACGAGAGAAGATGGTTCTCATGAGGCGATAGGCCAGCGACTGCCTTCCCCATTAGTAAAGAACTTATGCTATGATTTCAAAATAGACTTGGCTAGATCTAAGTCATACGCGGGCTATAATTTCCCGATAAAATTGCGCATTTATGTTGGTAACAAAAAAGGTCAAAAGAAACAACTCATTTGGAGTTCGCCTACTATCGGACATAGCGATTGGGAAACTTATGACATACGATTTACACCTAAAAAAGACTTTAACTATATCGTCATAGAAGCCTACTTCGCAGATGGTATATTGTTCAAGTACAATGGAAATGTGTTGATCGATGCGATTACGCCATTGATCCCTTGCATTAGAGCATAATTTTTTTGTTTGGGGCGTCCATACTGACTGCTTCGTTTCGCTGTCGCTACACTTTACAGCCAGTATGGTCGGGCTATCCGTCACCAGGTCCTCCTTATGTTCGCCATCGCTAAAGCTTATGGCGACCATGCGATCGGACTCTCCTTGCAGTCGATGACTCCTATCCCTTAGCCATTAAATCTAAAACCGAAATAAAGTTTCGTGATTATCTTTTTATTGAATGGATAGGCGCTTTCACCTTTTCTGAAATATATTCAATATAGGAAGGAGTTAAATTTTTAACCGGCAGTTGCACAGTCACCCCAAGAGATAGCGGCGTCAGCGGTTTTAATGACGACTTGAAATACATTTTCCTTTAGTCCACTGTAGTATATAGTGGCAGCATATTAAAACGCTTCCACTGAATATAGAGGAAATTAGGAAAGCAGCCGATATCCAACTTGTGTAGCTAATCATGGAAAACGAATATTTAGTTCACAGCAAAGGCTAGGAATATAAGCGTGACCTTGCAAGCTGCCTAGACCCTGTCCGACTGGTCATCCAGGCGGGATTTGTTTCTTTGTGGCAATGACAAAGAAAGAGTAAGAAGAGTTACCAGCCAATTCTAATTTAAGTACGAAACTAAAATTAGTGTATTAACCTATTTACAAGTATTATTTTACGGACAACTTTAATAACGACTTACTATTAGGCACTTCCGCTATATTCTAACCTCCCTACAAGTGGATAGTCACTTAAAGTCCTATCTTTAATCATAATTAAAATTATGAACAAGCTCGCTATCGTTACAGGTGCATCAAAAGGAATAGGTTTTGCACTAGCCAATAAACTGTTAAGTAAAGGATACACAGTGATTGGAACTTCCCGTTCAGGTAATATATCTGATATATCCAATTCTAATTTTAGTGCTTTAAGTTTAGACTTGGCTGGCTCTGCAAGTATTTCTTCTTTTGTTGAATTGATAAAGAATAAAACTGAGGAAGTAGGCCTCTTGATTAATAATGCAGGAGTAGGCTATGATTTAGATACTATGAGTCCCGAAGAGAAAAGTTATGATGCTACCTTCGACATAAATGTAAAAGGTACTGTCTTCTTAACTGAAGGAATAAGTAAACTTATGCCATCTGGAAGTAAGATAGCGAATATCTCCTCCGTCATGGGCTCTATTTCATTGTGCGGATCACATGATTCCGTTGCCTATAGAATGTCTAAAAGTGCATTGAATATGTACACTAAGATCTTGTCTGACCGCCTTGCAGGTAAGGTTGATGTGGCTTCTATTCATCCAGGTTGGGTTAGGACAACTATTACCGAAAGCTGTTTGAAACATGGCCGCCTTACACCAGGGCAATCCGCTGAAAGAATTGTTGATTATATCGAACATCAATTCAAAAATGGAGATTATTGGGACGCTGAAAGAGGAGTTCATCTAGAATGGTAGTATCTTATGATTAGATACTTTAATTTATTTTTATTTTACCTTTGAGTCCACTCCGGAAAGTAGCGAATTGTAAAAAATAGGCTATTTTGGATGAGATTTTTTATTCTCGAAATTCAGTGATGCCTGAGCATCAGTGGATTGAGAAAATGAAAAATATCGCCAAAAGAGTCATTTTATGCTTTCGTGACTTTTCGGAGTGGACTCACCTTTCATTTAAATATCCAAATGCCAGAAATCACCAATCTATCAGTAAACAAGTGGGTGTTTTATCCTACTATTATCTTCCTGATAGTGACTGTTGGATATAGCCTATTTGACAATGCATCTTTTCTAGTAACTGTACAAAGTATAAACGATTGGATTTTGTCCCATTTCGGATGGTTATTTACCTGGACACCTTTTTGTTTTTTGATCATTTTAGGAGTTGTATATTTTTCTCCATTGGGTAAAGTAAAGATAGGAGGCAATGAGGCAATCCCCTTGGTAAACAAATGGAAGTGGTTTTCTATTGCGTTATGTACTACAGTAGCTACAGGTATTCTTTTTTGGGGAACAGCAGAGCCATTATATCATTTAAATTCACCTCCAATTCAGCTAGGCATTGAAAGTAGTAGTGCAGCGGCTTCTACTTTTTCTATGTCAACTATGTTTATGCATTGGTCATTTACCCCATATGCAATCTATACTATCGCCGGCCTTTCCTTTGCATTGTCTTACTATAATTACCGCAGACCCTTTCGGATTAGTTCATTACTATATCCCTTATTGGGCAATTTAGAAAAAGAAGGCGGTAGAGCTGTTTTAGATATTATCTGTCTTTATGCTTTGGTCGCTGGTATGGCAGCATCACTTGGAGCGGGAATTTTTGCTTTGATGGGAGGACTAGAAATTATTTTTGGAGTCTCCAAATCAGATTTCCTAATTGCCTTTATAGGGTTTACCATCGTGGCTACATTTATTACTTCAGCGATAAGTGGCTTAAAAAAAGGAATTGCCATACTCTCAAAATGGAACGCAATTGCCTTTTTTGTTTTGGCTTTTTTAGTATTTATTCTGGGGCCTACTACATTTATTTTGAAAACAACCTTTAGCGGTATAGGCGATTATCTTTATCATTTTTTGAGCCGCAGCACCAACATTGGAGCAGGTATAGAGGCTGAGTGGTTAAATAAATGGACGATCTTCAACTTTGCCAATTGGTTTGCATGGGCGCCAATAGCCTCTTTGTTTTTAGGCAGACTGTCTGTCGGTTATAGTGTAAGAGAATTTATACACTATAATTTGATTTTTCCAGCCTTGTTCACATGTCTTTGGATGGGCATTTTTAGTGGATCAGCATTAGATTTTGACCTAAACACACAAGGAGAATTGTATCAGATATTGCAAGATAGAGGGGCTGAGAATGTTTTGTATACTATCCTGAGGTCACTCAAAGGCGGCGCAGCCATTAGTATTTTAGCATTACTTATGATATTTGTATCCTATGTTACTGCAGCTGATTCAACTGTTTCAGCTATGAGTGCGATGAGCAGTATCGGTGTCAATCCTGATAATCCCGAAGCGCCTGTTTGGATTAAGATTGTTTGGGGGTCTCTCATTGGTGTGATAGCCTCTATTATGATAAGTTCTGCTGGTATCGATGGCATAAGATTGTTATGCGTTTTGGGTGGCTTTCCTGCGCTATTCATAATCCTTCTTGTAGGTATTGGCTTGATTAAAATGCTTATTAGATCGGACTAAATCTTCAACTTTCAATAAACAATTATCATTATCTTAGCAGCTCAAAAGAAATTATGAAAATTCAATTAAATGCTTGTCAAGCAGCTCGACCAGACCAAAGAGCAATAGCCAAAGCCTTAGAAGAATTAGCTATGATGGACGCTGGATCTGCTAGAGAAAGTACTGGATATCTGCTGGAAGGAGAGCAAATCGAAATAGAGATTGCAGATAAAAATGCTAGTTCTGCCTATCGCACCTTACGTAAACTACAAATTGATTACGACCTACTTGATTAGTATTATCCTTGTTATGTATTAGACTGCAATATGATTTTGTAAGAATTATATTGCTATTTTAATGTACATAAAGCATTGTTAATCAGTTTATAATCTGAATATTAAGGTCTATAAAGAATTAAATTAGACTTCCCCAAAACCAGATTGGATTACAATTTGTTTTAATCCATATGTAGTTATAGGTTGATAAATCTTCTCGGATTGAAGACATATAGACTTACTTTTGACAATTTTATTCACACTTGCGATTACCTTTATAATATGAAAAGAGACATACTTACCTTATTTACATTACTTTTATTTGGCTTCTCCGCCGTAGCGCAGGATTGTGTTGAACAAGCATTTGGATTCGGAAATAACGATTTTATTGCTTCTTACAATGTATCTGGAGATATTGAAGTAGTATATGATGCAGCTAATGAACAAGTGACGCTCAATCTAGGGTCAAATTATAGTACTGCTTTTGGTCCAGATGTGAGAGCCTATTTGGTACAATCAAATGGTTTAACTGATAATCAATTGACTAATACCAGAATAGCAAATTTAGTCAACGTTCAGTTTGGGCTTACAGTACAAAGTGGAGCGCAAACATTTACGATTGACGCACCACCTTCTATAGAATTATATGACAAAGTATTCTTCTATTGTCTGCAATTCGATCAGTTCTGGGATTTCGGAACTATTATGCCATTCCCAGAAGGCGGATGTGTACTGTCATCTGTGAGAGACAATATCTCAAACGATGCGATTGATATTTATCCAAATCCAACTTCTGAATTTGTAAACGTAACAGTAGCAAATCAGTCCAATGCTGTAGGACAAGTTTTTGTCTACAATGTGATTGGCAAACTGGTTTTATCTCAAGAAGGTGTAATAAATAGAAGAGTAGATTTATCTCACTTAGATGACGGAGTATATACTTTACAAGCGCAATATGATGGGAAGGTATCTACAAAGAAATTGGTAATTCAAAAATAGAGTTGAAGGGCTTTAATTTTTGGGCACGCAAAGGCATTAGCGCTTTTGCGTGCCTTTTTTTATGCAAATGATTAATTGCATTATTGACTATCTTTGTATCAGATTGGAGTATTTTACTCCAATTGTTATTGCTATCAAACGCGAATCAAAAGTGCTATCTTGAGTGAAAGAAAACGATAAAAATTTTCAACCTAATAATCCTCTGCACGGTGTAAAGCTTGCAGATCTACTTGAGCATTTAGTTGATTTTTACGGATGGGAGCATTTGAGCACCAAAGTCAATGTGAATTGCTTTAAAAAAGATCCTTCTATAAAGTCTAGTTTGAAATTTTTGCGCAAAACCCCATGGGCGAGGGCAGAAGTAGAAGCCATTTATCTTATGCTCATTTCAAAAAAATAATCTTAAAGTCATCTTTTATGATAAAAATAGGCGAGTACCAAAAGCTCATTGTACGTAGAGAAATGCCACAAGGATTGTACCTTGATGACGGTATGGCCAACGAAGTACTACTCCCTCAAAAGTACATCACCCCTGAGATGTCTATTGATGCTGAAGTGCGTGTTTTTGTGTATTGTGATACCGAGGATAGAATAGTCGCTACTACCGAAGAGCCAGTGTTCACCGTTGGGGAATTTGCCGTTTTAGTAGTAAATGACAGCAACCATATTGGTGCCTTTTGCGCATGGGGAGTGAATAAAGACTTATTTATTCCTTACAGCAATCAGGTTTCTACTATGCGACCAGGCCAGCAATATGTGGTGTATATGTACTTAGATGACAAGTCTGAGCGACTAGTAGGAACTACCCGTTTAAATAAAATACTAGAGCACCATGCTGATGACCAGATCGCAATGGGACAAGAGGTGAAACTGATGGTATATAATGAAACAGAGTTAGGATATAATGTGATTGTGGATCAAAAATATGCTGGACTTGTTTATAAAAACGAACTGCCTCGCCCTTTGCAATACGGTCAAGAGCTCACAGGATATGTAAAACCTATCCGTCCCGATGGCAAGCTAGATATTAGTCTTACCCCTATCGGACACCAAAGTATCGAGCCGAATGCAGGTAAGATATTTGCAAGACTTGAAGATGCAGGTGGATTCTTACCATTTCACGATAAGAGCGATGCAGACTCGATTAGAATGACTTTTGGAATAAGCAAAAAGTTATTTAAAAAAGCCATCGGCACACTTTACAAAAAGAAGATGATTCAAATCAAGTCAGATGGAATTTATTTGATCGAGCAAAAAAAAGAAAATGACCAATAACGATATCTTAAGGAGACTGCGCTTTGCCTTCAATTTTAATGATGATATGATGATCAAGCTCTTCAAACTAGGCGGGCAGGAGGTTACACGGGCAGAGATCAGCAGTTGGCTAAAAAAAGAGGATGCAGAAGGTCATGTCGGAATTTACGATAAACAATTAGCCACTTTTCTCAATGGCCTTATTGCAGACAGAAGAGGTGTTCGTGAAGGCCCTCAACCAAAACCAGAAAAAACACTTAACAATAACTTGATCTTGAGAAAGCTAAAAATAGCACTCAATTTTCGTGATGAACACATTGTAGACACACTCGCAAAAGCGAATATTAGAGCTAGTAAACACGAGGTTAATGCCTTGTTTAGAAAAGAAACACAAAGCCAATACCGACAATGTAAAGATCAATTTTTAAGGAATTTTATTTATGGCCTTCAAATAAAACTGAGACCTGAAATGAAGCTCGGGCATCATGAGGAAGAATAAAAAAAGTGTGTTTAATCGAAGATTAAACACACTTTTTAAAATTTGAGCCAGTTTCGGAAACCAACAGATTTCCAAAAGAGTAATTTTATAGATTCTTGAGTATTGGAATTTGACTCAAAAATACTAATTATCGTTTTCTAAGTCTTTAAGCACCTTCTTTGTACCATCCACAAGTTTTCTAAAGCGATCCTTAAGTTTTTGCTTTTCTTCAGGGTCTGCGTTTCTTACTTTTTCTGCGATTTTGTTTTTTTCCTCTTCAAGCTTTTCAAGCGCTCTTTCTAAAATTCGATCGTCTTTTGCTCTTTGCTTTAGTTTATCGAGTTCAGCACCTACTTTTGATAGCGCTTCATCGTGCCTTCCTTCATCAAAATTGTCTTTTTGCTTGTTAAGCATAGTGCCAATTTTGCTGAATATTTTCTTGCCAGCATTCCCAATGTCACCAACTATTTCTCTCGATTGAGCCTTTTCCTCAGCATTACCAAAAAAGTAGGTATAGCCAAGAAAGCCAGCTAACAATATAAGTCCGATTTTAAGGATTCTTCCAATCATGGTTTTCAATTTTTATTCTACTTGAATTATGGCTAATTTCGCCAACTTTATACACTTTTGACGTTCTTTTTCGACAAAAGTAATTTTTTAAGATATATATAGGCTCTTGTAGCTAAAAATAAAGCAGAATAATGGAATTCAATCATCAATCTATTGAGGCAAAGTGGCGCAAACATTGGGTAGAAAATAATACCTATAAAGTGTCTAACGATAATCAAGATAAACCTAAATTCTACGTGTTAGATATGTTTCCTTATCCTTCAGGAGCAGGGTTACATGTAGGCCATCCTCTAGGGTATATTGCATCAGATATTTACGCTAGATTCAAACGATTGGAGGGTTTTAATGTGCTTCACCCAATGGGTTTTGATGCTTTTGGGTTACCTGCTGAAGAGTATGCACTTCAAACGGGCATACATCCTAGTAAATCTACTAGCGATAACATCGTTCAATATCGTGCCCAATTGGCTAATCTTGGGTTTTCCTTTGATTGGAGTAGGGAAGTAGTGACCTGCGAGCCTAAATACTATAAATGGACGCAATGGATATTTACTTTATTGTATGCTAATTACTTCGACCAGAACACCAATAAAGCAGAATCTATTTCATCTTTGGTAGAAACTTTCGCCCAATCCGGGAATAGTACTGTAAAAGCCGCAACTACATTTGAAGACACATTTACCGCAGCAGAATGGAATGCTAAAAGCGAAATTGAAAAGCAAGATATCTTAAGCCATTATAGATTGGCTTTTAGACAAGTAGGATATGTCAATTGGTGCGAGGCTTTAGGTACAGTACTAGCTAACGATCAAGTTATAGATGGTGTATCTGAAAGAGGTGGGCATCCAGTTGAGCAAAAGGCGATGACACAATGGTACCTGCGAATCACGGCCTATGCTGATAGACTACTTTATGGATTGGATAATTTAGAATGGTCCGATGCCTTGAAAGCTATGCAAACTAACTGGATAGGAAGATCAGAGGGAGCTTCTCTACGTTTTGATGTGGAAGGATCTGATCAGCAAGTCGAGGTCTTCACTACTCGTCCAGATACTATCTACGGTGCTACATATATTGTATTGGCTCCTGAGCATGATTTGGTTGATCAACTTACATCTCCAGAACAAAAAACAGAAGTAGAAGAATATGTGAAGTCAGTGAAGATGCGTAGTGAAATAGAGAGAATGGCTGAGAAGCAGGTTTCGGGTGTATTCATAGGTGCTTATGCTACAAATCCATTCACAAACAAAAAAATGCCAATTTGGATTGGAGAGTATGTTCTAGCCGGATATGGAACAGGAGCGATCATGGCTGTTCCGAGCGATGATGAAAGAGACAATATATTTGCTACCAAATTCGGTTTAGAGATAGTCGATGTAGTAGATAAGTCAAAATATCCCAATGCGAGCTTAGCAGATAAAGTTGGCTTTATGATTAACTCCGAAGACTTAAATGGCCTAGAAGTTAAGGATGCAATCACTGAGGTTTGTAAGCAGGTAGAAGAGCGAAAAATTGGTAAAGCAAAGATTAATTACAAAATGCGCGATGCCAACTTTGGTCGCCAAAGATATTGGGGAGAACCTATCCCTGTCTCTTACGACAAGGACGGATTAGTAACAACCCTACCATTAGAAAACTTACCCTTAGAATTGCCAGACACTAGTGACTTTAAGCCAAGTGGTGATGGTAAATCTCCATTAGCGAGAATCGATTCATTTGTAAATGTAGATGGAGGACTCACTAGAGAAACAGATACTATGCCTGCGGTAGCAGGTTCATCATGGTATTTTTTGCGATATATGGATCCAAATAATGATGAAGCTTTTGCGTCTGAATCGGCTCTAAACTATTGGCAAGATGTAGATCTTTATGTAGGAGGAGCAGAGCACGCAGTTTCTCATCTTTTATATTCTAGATTTTGGAATAAGTTTCTTTTTGATAAAGGATACCTACCAAAAGAAGAGCCATTCAAAAAATTGATCAACCAAGGTATGATCCAAGGTGTGATAGAATCCATTTATCTCCTTCGGGAAAAGAAAGATGGCGATTATCATTTTATGTGCGCAGCAATGGTCGAAAAATTGGGAATTGAAGATGCCGTCCCATTACCAGTACATGTTAGTTTTGTGAGTGATTATGGTACAAAGAAATCCCATTTGAATATTGCAGGTTTCAAATCCTTTATAAAGTGGAGACCAGAATATGAGAATGCAATCTTTGAATGCAGCAAAGGAGTATTTCATAAAGGCCGTTGGAGCAAGAAAGGGGATAGTGAGGATAGTTTAATGCTCACTAAATCTGAAATTGGCAAAATGTCTAAACGCTACTATAATGTTATCAATCCAGATGATGTAATAGCAGAACATGGGGCTGATGTTTTTAGAATGTACGAAATGTTCCTTGGGCCAATAGAACAATCTAAGCCTTGGGATATCAATAGTATTTCAGGTGTGTCGAAGTTCTTAAAAAAATACTGGGCAATGTTTTTCAAAGAAGAAACATTTGCTCTGAGTGATGACGAGCCTACTAAAGAAGAACTTAAGATATTTCATGGTACGATCAAAAAAGTTCGTCATGATATCGAGCGATTTTCATTTAATACTTGTGTGAGCGCTTTCATGGAAGGGGTAAATAATTTGAGAAAGATCAATTGTGATAAGAGAGCGATATTGGAGCCATTTACTGTTTTGTTAGCGCCTTTTGCTCCATTTGTAACTGAAGAGTTATGGCAGCTTATGGGTAAGCAAGGCTCTGTTCATATGAGCCAATATCCAAAGTTTGAAGAGAAGTACTTGGTTGAGGACAGCATATCATATCCTATAAGTATAAATGGGAAAAAAAGAGCACTCCATGACTTTCCAGCAGGTACAGCCAAGGATGTTCTAGAAAAAGAAGCCCTTGAACTAGAAGTAGTCAAAAAATGGACTGAAGGCAAAGAGATTAAGAAAATCATAGTCGTGCCTAATAAAATGATCAATATTGTCGTAGCGGGATAGGTAAAACCCATCATTTGTTATGAAAATTGGCCGTTTTTGAGCCTAAATTCTTGTTTTTTGATTATTTTGTGAGGTACATAAGCCGAGACTTTACCTTATTTTATAACTCAACACTGAAACACGTATTTCTTAACAAGCAAATTCCTTAAGAGAGGATTTTAGCGATAAACAAGAGAATTTGATCTCGCTTATTTGGAGCATTTTCATATTTCAGTTGTTTGGACAACCAACGTACCCAAATGATTCAATTGCGCCTGTTTTTGAACAGGTAGCCAATGACAATTGCAATCTAGCAATTAGTATTCCCCAAGATGATTGTGCCCAAGGCCTTGAATTCCCTATTCCAATTAACGGATTAAACAATAACATATTAGGTTCGAATGTCGAACTCAGTGAAGCTAGGATCATCATTTCTCATACTTGGGAACTAGATTTAAGAATTTCTCTACGATCACCTAATGGTACGAGGATACCATTATCCACAGAAAACGGTACATCTGCCAATGTAAATAGCTATGGTAATATCAATGTTCCGAATTGTGAAGCACATACCGCTTTTACGATGGATCCTTGTCTTGATTTGCTATCCTTAGATAATCCAGCTATCGAAGAAAACTTTATAGGTAAGTTTCTTCCTGAAGGAGACTTTGCCAACTTTGATGGGGAAGATCCAAATGGAATATGGTTTCTTGAAGTATGTGATAAAAATGCCGCTGCTGATATTGGACGATTAGAATATGCAGATTTGATTTTTACAGAAATCCATTGTGACGCACCGCAAAATGTCCAAGTGTCAAGTGTCAATAATTCAAGCATTACTGTAAGTTGGGATGCTATACCAAGCACTATTTTGACCTTGATCGAAGTAGTTCCGCATGGGGCACCCCCGAGTACTGGGAATAATTCTGTTAATGGCAATATTTTTCAAACAAACAATGTATCGGCTTCTACGGCATTAGAGCTGCTAGAGAATACACCCTATGATGTGTATGTAAGGACGCGATGCCCTAACGGATTATTCAGCAAAAATTCTTGCCCTGTATTTATTCAGACCGCTTGCCAAACACAGGCAGTGACGATCAGTAATAATTTTGATGATCAAACAGTTTGCCTCGCTTCCTGTGGAAGTTCTTGCCCAATACAAGGAACTTGGCAAAATGTAAGCTATGATGATTTCGATTGGTTTGTTGGTCAAGGCTCTATATCTAATTCCAATTCAGGCCCCTCTGGTGATGTCCAAGGAGGTGGAAAATACGCCTACATCCAAACGAATGATTTTAATTGTCAATTTAACAACACAGCTATTTTGGAGTCTACTTGCATACAAGTGTCGGCCAATCAAAATGCCTGTCATATGTCCTTCTACTATCATAGTTTCGGTAATGGGATAGGAGAATTAAATTTAGAAATCCTTCCTCAGGGTTCTCAGCAATGGATCTCACTTTGGAATTCAAACGGTGTAAATGAAAATAACTGGTTACGAGAATATATCGATTTGAGACCTTATGATGGACAGAATGTAAAAATGCGATTCGTATCTCAAGGAGCAACAAACAACAATGGAATTTTGGCCTTGGATGAAATTAATTTTTATGGAGCACAAACAAATGGAACACCTTCTTTTGTGCATTATAGAGACAATGACAATGATGGATATGGGAATGGAGCTGAATCTCTGGCTCTTTGTTCTTCAGTGCCACCTAACGGTTTCGTTTCTATTCCTGGAGATTGTGATGACTCCAATCCTAATATCAATCCTTTAGCAGTCGAAATAGGATGTAATGGAATAGATGAAAATTGCAATGGAATGTTTGATGATAATACGGTCAGCCCTCCCACAGCGTTTTTTCAAGAAGTTTGCTCAGGGGAAGAAGTGCAAGTGGAAGTATTTAATACCAATGGGTTTGAGACACATTGGTTTTCTGATCAGCTAGGACTCAATCCCATCGGTGTTGGCAATCCATTGCAGACTGATCTCAATGCTGGTTTCCAGACCTTTTATGCTCAAAATATCATGCGTAATGGACCAGGCTTAAGATTGACAGAAATAAATTTTGATTTTCCATTTCATCTTGAAATTGAAAGCATCGGACGCGAACAAAATTATACCGGATGGAAAATTTATGTTAATTCAATATCCAATGTGAATAATTTAGATGAAGATCCTATCAATAGTTTCAACACTACGCCCTGGCCATTAGACTTTATGCAAGGAGGTGAAGTTCGGACACGTATTCGAGACGAGTGGATAAACCCAATCCTCTGGCCACGTAATAAACCGGGTTGGGCTCTACTTATTGACCAGCAAGGCGATATTCAAGATGCTATTTTTTGGAATTGGACAGATGCAGAAATGGCATCTTTAAATTTGAATATTGAAGGCAGGGTTTATAACCTATCCAATATACCATGGCTAGGCACTTCTATCATCTTAAATAACTGTAGCGGAACTATTTCTTTGACTGGAAGCGATGAAACCAATACCGCTTTAGATTATCAGTGTTTAAATGACGCATCTATTGGAGATAGTAATCCCGACCTAAACTATGAAGTAGTATGTGCAAGCAATTTTGTTCCAGTGACCATCAATGCTTTGCAATCTCCAGAGGTAGAATTTGTACTAGATAATGATCCATGCGACAATGCCTCTGTTTCATCAAGTGTAGACTTACTGGTTAATAATGGAGTAGGCCCATTTCAATATCAATGGAGTAACGGCTCAAGCGATCAAAATCAAAACAATCTTTCGCCCGGAGACTATAACGTCACTATATCGGGAGGAAATGGATGCAACACCATCATAGAGAATATCACAATCGGTACTAGTTCGGCATCTATTGGCGTTTTTACAAGAGAAGTGCAAAACGTTTCTTGTCATGGTGCTGAGGATGGACTTGTAGTTGTAGAGGTTGAAGGAGGAGCACCTCCCTTCCAATTTAACTGGGCAGTTGGAGTAGCACGAGACGAAGTGTTCGAGAATAGAGATACACTGCGAGGACTAGCAGAAGGGCAATACGAGGTTACCGTTACAGATAATAATGGCTGTGTGACCAGTACTGATTTTGCAGTCTTCCAACCGAATAAGGTCACTATAAATATTTCCACTAATCTACCTTCTTGCCAAAGTTCGTTTGACGGAGCTATCAATATTCAGACCCTGGGTGGAAACCCTCCATATCAATATCAATGGAGTAATGGCCGTACTACTAGTAATAATCAAAACCTTTCCTTTGGTAGTTACGAAGTGACTATCATAGATAATAACGACTGCATATTGATTTCTGATCCCATTAATTTTAGCCCCCAAATCGATACCATTGTTTTGCAAAGTTTAAATGTTCAACAGGTTGAGTGTGCGGGTGAAAATAGTGGTTCTATCGAAACTAGTTTCGAAGGAGGAGTAGGTGAGCTAATGTATTTTTGGGATAATGGAGCCACCACGCCAAATCAATATGATCTTGAGCCCGGGAGCTATAGTCTTACTGTTACAGACGAGAATAACTGCGAATTTTATTTAACAGACGTTGATATTTTTCAACCCTTAAGTAGTGCCATTGCATTGACCTTCAATTCTACAGATGCCAGTTGCAATGGCGTTTGTGATGGGGTAGTAGCCACAAATATTACTGGAGGAGAACCACCCTATACCTATGCTTGGTCTACAGGTGACGATGCATCTACTGTGTTTAATTTATGCGAAGGAGCTGTTGGTTTGACTATCACGGATAATGTTGGTTGTCAAAGCATCTTTGATGAAGAGATTTATATCTCCTCTACACCTACTAGTCTTGCGGCAAATAATGCCATAGATAGCATCACTTGTTTTAGTAGCGATGATGGGGTCATAGATATAGCTATGACAGGTGGCTTACCTCCATATCAGTATATGTGGGGACATACTGATCAAAACACCTCGCGCCTTTCTGATTTGGCGCCGGGCACTTATACCTTAACTGTTACGGACAATCTAGGATGTATATTCTTTCCGGATACAGTTAATTTGATTAGACCAGAACTCATAACTTTGGATAGCACATATATCCAAAAAGCAAATGCAGGTGCCCTAAACGGTTCAATTGAAATTTTCATTAGTGGTGGTAGGGGAGACTTTACGATCACTTGGTTTGATGCTAATGATATCGAAATTGGTTCTGGAAACTTTATAGAAAATATAGGCATTGGCAATTACTCATTTATTGCAGTTGACCAAGGTGGCTGTGCATTCGAAAGGAGAAACCTAGTCGTTGAGCTATCCACTTCAGTGGAGACTTCCCAACATTTACAGACTTTTGATATAGCCCCTAATCCAAGTTCGGACTACATATACCTAGACGCGCAGTTCGATGAAACTTTAGATTTAAATTTAAATTTTTATAGTTCGTCTGGACGATTAATAACCGAAACTGCTCTCGGCTTACAGCAAAAAATGTACCATCGAGTGGATGTTTCCAACTATCCCCCAGGTGTTTACTTCGCTGTACTTTGGGAAAAAGGAACCTTTATCGGACGGAGATCATTCATAGTTGGTTTATAGTTTTTTTCTTTTGTATTTATTATTTGGGTGTGCCCCCTTTGGCCTTGGCACAAGCTCTACACAGGGGTCGGGTCTTGCATGACTCCGCTTTGCTTCGGACCTATCGGTCTAGCACATGCCCGCACGCATCGCCGCCCTTGATGTGCTATCATTACACCCCCTCACACAAAAAAAATATTGCAGATAGGAAATCCTGTACTTGATTAAAATACTTTACATCTCCATATACGATCGTTAAGGTTTTCAACCTCGATGCCATAATCTTATCTAAGAACAAGTGCGCATCTTTTAAGGCGATTACATAAATACATAATTGAATTAACTAAGGAAGACTTAGTTAATTCAAACGAGTATGTGCCGTATAAACTATCAAAGTTAGTTTTATGAATCAACTTTGTTTTTTAGAATATTCTATAAATAAAGGTGTAACCCTGCGCTCCCGGTGGCAGCGATACTAGACTCGATAGATGCACAATGAATGAAGGAGTCTCGACGGATGAACGGATGAGTGAATACTAGAGACGACTATCATGAATGTGCATCTAGTGAATCTAGTACAAGCGAACGACGGGTTTAAGCGCCCAAAAAATGTTGAACGCATATCTAAACCTTCTGCTAGTCAGAAAATTCTTTTTTAACGACTCAATTTTCAGTGATCGTAAAGGATGTCCGTCTGTTGGCTTGATGCTCATCCTCGGTACACTTCGTGCAAGCACAATCAATAGCCAATCTAGTCTCTCCATATCCAAGCGCTGATAGTCTAGTGGCATCTATCCCTTTTTTGATGAGATACTCAATCGCTGACTGCGCTCTCTTTTGTGAGAGGTTTTGATTGTATTGATCTTGTCCTTGACAATCCGTATGAGAATTCAATTGGATTTTAATATTGGGATTTTGATTTAAAGTAGTGTATAGCATATCTAGTGTAGGCTCAGCATCTGGTCTGATATCCCACTTGTCAAGATCGTAGTAAATATTCTCAAGTACGATTTCCTTGTTTTTGAAAATTTTATCTAGCGTGATTTCTACTTCAAATTCTTGGATTGGATTTGATGGGATCTTACCAATGCCTTTGCTGCTAAAACGGTTACTGTTATTTAGGTAGCCATCTTTAGATCCAAAAAAGTAATAGTCTGTTTCTTCATCCAATTCAATGCTAAAAAAACCATTTTTATCTACCTCGACTTTGTTAATACTTTTGCCATTGACATTGATATCTACCACGGCTGTTGGGATTGGTTTTCTACCTATGACCTGGCTGTTGGGATTGTTGGGATCCTTGAATATTTGTTCTACTACATAGCCATTCAAAATCATTTTATACTCTATCTTTTTTGGCTCTGGAGCTGTCGTTGTGGTATCTACCACGACTTCCTCTGGTGGTAATACGACTTTAGCAAATTTATATATATCATCATTTCCTTGGCCTCCAACCCTAGAACTGCTGAAATACCCATGTTGCAATTTGTCTCCTTGTAGAGGATTGATATAGTCGACCACTAGTCCAAAATCATCGGCGGAAGAATTGATCGGAGGAAGCATATTTTGTGCAGGAGTCCACCTAGATCCATTCTGAATATAAGTCCTATATATATCTAGACCGCCCATGCCTGTATGTCCTTCACTAGCGAAGTAAAGCGTGTCAGCATCTATGTATGGAAATTTGTCATCCTTTTCTGTATTTATCGCTCTACTCAAAAGTTTTGGCTCAGCCCAGCCATCAGCCGCGTTTCGTTGAGACAAATATATGTCGTATCCTCCCCAACCATCAGGGTCATTGCAGGCAAAGTAAAGTGTGTTGCCATCTTCACTCAAGCTTGGATGACCATAGTTGATCATTGGTTTGGTAAAGTTCAATACCTTAGGCGTCGACCACTTGTCATCCTCTATCGTACTGCTCATCAGTTTGCAGTATCTATCTTCTTTATCTAGAGCGAAGCAACGACTAAAAATGATGGCAGTAAAATCCTTGTTGAAAGTAGCTGTTCCTTCGTTGTTTTCACTGTTTATTATATCGCTATAAGAGGAAGAATCAAATTCTTTTGGATTGAACTTCCATAAATTTGAAAAATTATTTCCCGTCCAGTTATACGTTTCTTGCTCTCCTCTCGATTTTCGGTCAGAGGTAAATAGTATCTGCCCATCTTGAAGTATGGTAGGGCCATAATCTGCATTTTCAGAATTTAAGCCGGCATCTTTTACTTCATATGGGTTTCGATCTTGACCGTCTATCCAACCCTGAACAATATCACAAGCGCTAATCTCTTTTCTGTATTCATAAGGCGAGCCAATCTCAATCCCTAATTCTTTAAAAGCTTGTTTTGCCTCTTTGTATCTGCCAGCCTCTTTAAGGGCAAAAGCATATTCTTTTAGGGCGTCTATTCCATAGCTATTATCATAGGCTGTTTTATACCAGTCTATCGATTGTTCGTTTTTGTTCATCCTGCGGTAAGATTCTCCAAGTTTGAAGGCAATTTTGCCTTTATTTACTAAGGATTTCTCTTTTTGGTAATCTTCTGGAAGCATTTTTACGGCAACGGCAAATTGTTTGCGTTCGAATGCCATGTCTCCACTATTGATCTTTTGTGTGTAACTACATGCAAAACAGGAAAGTAAAACGGAATATAAAAGGAATTTCTTCATCTAGAAGTAGCTTTTTATTAATAACGCTGGCTTAAATATTTATGTTGCGGAGCTAAATTTAAGACAATATAAACTATTCTGTACAAGTCTGGGTCAAACTAATTGTACATCGATTATATTGCATGGTCATGAGTAAATCAGTCTATACGGAAATTGAAGGTCAAAGACTTAAGTTGACTAATTTAGAGAAAAGCTTATATCCTGAAGCGAATATCTCTAAGGCTGAGGTGATTTCATATTATTTATCGGTGGCTTCGCATATGGTTCCTCACTTAAAAGGAAGGGCCTTAACATTGATAAGATTACCTGATGGAGTAGGGGGAAAATCATTTTATACAAAAAATAAACCTTCTTGGACACCTGATTGGATGCCAAGCAGTGTATTGCCATGGGATGAGGATAATAATTATCTGCTTGCTAATGATCCTGCACATCTTGTATGGTTGGCCAACCTTGCTGCTCTTGAGATTCATACTATGAATAGTACTTTGTCTGATCTAAATAAGCCTGACCAGTTTATTGTTGATTTGGATCCTCCTGAGGATTGGAATTTTAGTGAT
>CALIEI010000079.1 GCA_938022165.1 uncultured Saprospiraceae bacterium
ATTAATCTTTGCGTTTTTGCTATTGGATTATTGACAATGAGAGAAGGTGTTAGGCAAGACCATTTAGTTATTTTGAATTATGGCTTATTAACGATTACAGCATTGATTGCATGTAGATTTTTTGATTCGGATTTGAACTTCATATTGCGTGGCTTACTGTTTATTTTTGTGGGTGCAGGATTCTTTGCAGCTAACTATTTCATGCTACAAAAAAGAAAGAAAAATGAACTATCGTAAATTAATTTTTCCTGCATTTATATTGATGGTCTTGCTACAACTTTACGTACCTGCCAAGATGATTTTTGATAAAGAAGATGTCATCAAGTCTGGTGTAGCGTACAAATTCAAGACGGCTCCATTGGATCCTTATGACCCATTCAGAGGGAAGTATATTCGACTTAGATTTAGAAGAGAATACATACAAGTAGATACTACTTTAGAATGGAAAAGGGGAGAACAGGTCTATGCATTATTAAGTACGGATGAGGATGGTTTTGCAAAAATAAACAGCTTGTCTAAAACAGCCCCACCGACTTCATCCGACTTTTTAAAGGTAACCGTAAAATATCCCAACTATAAATCAGATCGTGTTACTATCAATTACCCTTTTGATAGATTCTATATGGAAGAGTCAAAAGCCTATGATGCAGAAATTTTATCAAGGGTTACTTTTAGAGATACCAGTAAACAGGTTTATGCAATGGCGAGTGTTAATGAAGGCGACGCGGTGTTGACAGATGTTTTTGTAGATGATGTTTCTATAGGAGAAGTGGTGAAACAACATCAACAGATGAAAAAAGAAAACCCGCCTTCAAATTAATTTTTTGCGTGAGGGATAGACAGGGCGACGAGTATAGCGAGGAGGTCCGCAGGACGGGAGCCGAATGGCGTACCCCGAAATAGCCCGGCCCTGAAGAATCCGACTTTATCGGAGTCTGAATGGGACACGCCCAAATAAATATTGTAACTTACCTCCTATGTCAAATCAACGTCCTGTCCATCCAGACTTTCTGCACCCATTAGAATTGAAAAATCAAAAATTAGTAGACCTGTATCTTGATCTTCGTGCATATATGTTAGAACTACTTCCAGAGGCGAATGAGTTGCTCTATCATACACATGCCCTGACGAGTGTATACACCATCTCAGAAAAATTGTCTGATGCGTATTGTATGATTCCCATCTACACCAAACATTTGAATCTTGGTTTTAATAAGGGAACATTGCTGAAAGACCCGCATGGTTTGCTGCAAGGAACAGGAAAGTGGATTAGGCACATCCCCATTGAAAAATCCAGTGATTATAGAAATGCCAAGGTGAAAAAACTGATAAAAGAAGCGATAAGCTTTGCTATTGACGACATGGACAAGGCGGGTAAAACTATTGGCCAAACAATCTCTAAAATCAAGTAACTTAAATTTTGATTTATAATAGGGTGTTTAAAATTATCTTGCAGTGATTAAATTTTCATATCTTAGTACTATTCTAACTTACTATCAATAAACAAAACAATCTTTTTTAAAGGTGTAGAAAGGGTTTAGCATCTCAAATAGGGCGCAGCACTTGTGTTGCATAAGTGTTTTTTTTAATGTAAACGAAGACCTATGAGAGTCAAAAGTATTTTTATCATTTTATTTTTATCATGTAGCATATTCTCCCAAGAGAATGACTTTTTACTATGTGCGGATGGGATAGACAATGATGGCGATGGATTTAACAAATCACATGATTAGCTCTGCAGAAAGCTTGATAAAACTAATTGCTGTTTCCAATCCAGGAGATGTACTTCAGCTTTCCGCTGGAGAGTATGTGATGACTGACCCTATTAAGATTGACAAGCCAGTAACTATCGTTCAATCGTTTAACGAGACTGAACCTGCTACTATAGTATATGATGGCCCCGCTGGAACTCCACTTTTTGAGATGCATCCAAAGGGAGAACTTGCGTTAAATAACATCACCCTGCGAGGAAAAGGTAGACAATATGCATTTGCACCATTAAAAGAAAATATGTCTAGCTTGTATAATTTAAAACTTAAGAGGTGTGATGTCGAAAACTTTGACTACATATTAAAAGCATACAAATATTCTTTTTCTGAGCACATAGATTTATATGATTCAAATTTTAGCAACTGCAAAAACGGACTTGAACTTTCTGAGGAGACAGAAGACAAAGGAGAGTACAATGCTGAGAATATTACTATATCAGATTGCTCTTTTGAAAACATTGGAGCGAATGTGGTTGATTATTACCGCGGCGGCTATGATGAATCTACCGTAGGCGGAAACCTGAATCTGATAAATAGCCGTTTCACAAATTGCGGAGCCAAGGAGAAAAATAAAATCTTGTTGAATACTTATGGCATCATCAATGTTAATCTCTCAGGTAATTTCTTTACCAACAATCCAGTTAAACTAATAGCACAACTTTGGGGAGCAAAAAATAATAAACACGCAAATAATAAGATTGTCAACTCAGGAAAAATTTTAGTGGAAGAAAATCTGAAGTTGAAAACGTTTTATTAAGGGTTTTTTTTGGGCGTGACGCTGATGATCCCGAGAAAATCGGGAAATCAGCGTCGGGCTCTTTCGTGGTCCACTTTGTTCCCGTCTAGATTTTCTCCTGACTCCAAGCCCCACCACCGGCCTAATCCTAGTCAGAAAAAATCTAGACCTGCCTCTATCGAGTCAGCACTTTCGATCCCTCACGCGAGATTCTAGATGTGTAGTTTATCCAAACATATAATTCATTTATTTTAATCTTTATACTACTTATCATCTTCTTCTAATTAAGTTTTCAAAAATTTATCTTAACTTTATTTCATCATCAATAAATAGGTAATCATGAAGATTCTAAAGATTTTAATCGTTGTTTTAGCACTGCTGATAATTGGCTTCTTTGCATTAGGTTTTATCACTCCTAGTGTTGAATATAGTAGCACCATCACAGTAGACAAATCTATTGAAGAGGCATGGGCCATCATGGCTGATGAAACTAGAGTTTCGGAATGGTTAAAAGATGTGAAACGCATGGAACCAGTAAGTGGGACACCCAATACAGTAGGTGCGGTAGCTAATATCTATGTGGATAACAATGGTGAAGAAATGATGATGAAAGAGACGATTACAAAGTACGAAGCCCCCAATGTGATTGCGATGGATTTTTCAATGGACTTTATGGACATGGAGTATGAAATGACCCTAAAAGAAAAAAATGGAAAAGTAGAAATTACATCCACATCAAAGACAATAGGAAATGGAGCTGTTGCCAAATCAATAGTAGCCATGATGCCCTCCGCCATGAAAGCCCAAGAGGATACTAAT
>CALIEI010000080.1 GCA_938022165.1 uncultured Saprospiraceae bacterium
ATCAAAAGAATAACTTGTCCTCCTACATAAATAAGGCAGATGCTCCTCCAAGAATTAACATAAGCATATAAAATGCAAGAGTAATAATAGTTAAAATTCCAATAAACTTGTAGCAAGACTTTAGACTAGAGAGTGCCTCTGTCATCAGCGCTGTACTAGAAGCCGATACAGCTCTTTTACATTTAGTAGCAAATTGGTAAAGCTTCAATATAGGATAAATATAAATACCTAAAAAAAGTAAGTATACCAATCCAAATCCAAAAAATCCTCCTGCTCCTGGCATGGCTGAGCTAGACATAAACAAAGTAAAACCCAGTCCCCCTAGAAGGATCAGCCCAATCATAATAAATCCTAAAACAGAAAGGAAGGTAGCCCATTTGGCTGTTTCTTTGAGATACCCCAATGATTGTTGATTAAGCGAAATGCCTTCTGTAGAGCCGCCGTAGTCAGCACTATCTAATACTCCAGTTTCTTCCATAAGTGTGTTGTTTTTAGTACAATACTAATATACTACTTAAATGGAAAATCCAAAAATTAAATACCTCTAGAATATCTCCCCCACTTGAGCGCTTTTTCCAACAAGGTCAAAAATTTAAGGTACGTTTCACTTCGGTTTGCTTTATTTTATCTATGAAGTTAAACCTCCAATTCAAAAAGCGAAATTATCTCATTATTTATTCGAGCAGGTTTTCTTGTAACAGAATTAAGCATACACCAAGTAGTACGCGCTTTGGTGATCAACTTGTTCTCTTTGTATATTTCTACAATCCGTGTAGTGGTTACGGCAGTTGATTTCTCGATATAGGTAACTAGAGAGAGCTCATCATCAAGAAAGGCTTGACCTTTGTACTGAATATGATGATCTAGAACTACCCAGGCAAAGCCCTTCTGTAGCTCCTCAGTAGAATAGTAATGCCAGTGTTCTTTTGCAATTTTCTGAACCCATTTTAAATATTCGATATTGTTGACATGAAAATTCTCGTCAATCATATCCTTGTTAACTTTTATAGACATTCGGTATTCCTGTGGCATATTAGATTCTATTTCTATGCAAATAACATCAATTAATACCATCATTTAATGCTTGTGATGGACAAATTATTTGCATAAGCAATCTAAATATTTGGCATTTACTCAACAAATCAGTGCAAATACTGCACTAATTTGATGAATTTCAATAGTTTATATCTTCTTGATGCCAATATTAAGGTCAAGAGTGTTATTTTTCAAAAAAATAGCATAATACACTAAGAAACTCTACCTTTGTCACTTCGTTAATTTTAACGTTAGAATCCTTCAGCTTGATTTCAAGCAAAGAGGGTAATGGTTCATCCAATTAAATTTTAACTAATATGCCTGCAAAAATACGTCTTCAAAGACATGGACGTAAAAAAAGACCTTTTTACCACATAGTGATAGCTGACGCTAGAGCTCCAAGAGATGGTAAATTTATCGAGAAAATCGGTACCTACAACCCAATGACTTCTCCAGCAACTATTGACCTTGACAGAGACAAGGCTTTTGACTGGTTGATGAAAGGTGCTCAGCCTACTTATACAATGGCTGCTATCCTTAGATTCAAAGGAGTTATGTTCAGAAAGCACCTACAAAGAGGTGTAACTAAAGGTGCGATGACTCAAGAGCAAGCTGATGCTAAATACCAGCAATTCATAGAAGATAAAGATGCTAAAATCGCTGCTAGATTTGAGAAAACAGCTCAAGAGAAGCTAGAAAGACTCAAAGCGATTGATGGCGTACCAGGAAAATCTAAAGCTGTAGTAGCTGATGCTGTAGATGAAAGCGCTGCATTCAAAGAAGAAGGTCCTGATACCAGAACTTTAGCTGAACAAGTAGAGCAAACAACAATTGGTTCTGAAACTGAAGCTCCTGCTCCTGAGGTAAAGGAAGAAGCTCCCGCTCCTGAAGTGAAAGAAGAGGCTCCTGCTCCTGAAGTGAAGGAAGAGGCTCCTGTTGTAGCTGCTGCACCTGCTGGTCAGGTTGACGAGTACAAGAAAATCGAAGGAATCGGTCCAAAAATAGAAGAATTACTTCATGCAGCTGGTCTAGCTTCTTTTGCTGACCTAGCTGGTGCACCTAAAGATAAGCTAAAAGGTATTTTAGCAGATGCTGGAAGTCGATACACTATGCACGATCCTACTACTTGGCCACAACAAGCACAACTCGCTGCTGATGGCAAATGGGACGAGCTAAAAAAGCTTCAAGATGAGTTAGATGGCGGTAAGCCACCAGTAAAAGCTGGATCTGAAGAAGAATAAAAAATCATAACGAAAGCGAATATTTTGAATTATATTCGCGTACATAAATTGTAAATAAACCTAGTAAGGCCTATATGGTGTTACTAGGTTTACCTTTATTAAAACTAAGCGCAATGAAAGACCTTGATTTAGAATATAGAAACGAAATTCAAACGATTCTTAATGACATCGTAACTTCTGATGAGCACGCAGCTTACTTAGAAACAGAAGAAGACGAGCAATTTCAAGTATTAAGAGCTGCTTTCGAACCTAGAATTGAAGCCTTACACCGTAAAGTCTCTACGGAATCTCCAATGCAAATCATACAATTAGAAAAGGCTCTTCTCAATGAGGATTTGGAAGGTTTGTATCTTTCAAAAATGTTAGGCTACTCTGTACTGAGAGGAGAGTTGGATGATAGAATTAAATATTTACGTCCGCAAGATCACTTTAAAGATATATTATTGGCTATTTGTAACTCTGCGAACTTTGAATTGATCAAGGCTAGAATCGGGCAAATCGTGCAAACAGGTTTTGCATTGAGTAGTGACATATGGATTACCAATCTAATCAATGCAAACACCAATAAAAAGGTGAAGTACTTTTTGCAAAGTATGAAGAAGCCTGAATTGAGGGTAGAATCTAAAAGGAAATCAGCTCTAGCAAAATTCAAGAGACAATTCAAAGACAATGTATTCTACTATGCTGAAATTCCTCAAAAAAGAGAGGAGCTAAGCAAGCTATATCCTGAATTTAGAAACTTTATTGAAATCAGAGTTAAACTGAACAAAGTTGATGAAAATCTAAAATCACAGATTATAACTTTTTTAAGTAATAAGGAATTTCATGGCACCATGGAGCACACTACTATCCTTGGATTAGCGAGTGCATTCTTAGACTTAAATGCAGACGACAAAAAACAGTTAACAGAAATTTATAATTCACTAAGAAATAGTGATTCTGAATTTTCTGATAAGCACCTTGACTTCATCCTTACGATGAGGAATAGAGATGTTGACTTAGATAATAAGGCGGATAACAGCATCTCAAGTATGATTGATAAATCTATTAATGATGATGTGTCTGATTACTATAAGCTAATGGATATAGTGCATGGTAAAGGATATGTGCACAGAGACGCTGTTGATGCCGTGAGAGCATTTTACAATTCACATGAAGGACTTTCCAAGATCAATACATGTGTAAGAAGTGTGATTTATGCTTATTTCAAAAGAGCTATTATAAATCTTGAAGAAACGGAATATCCGATTTTCATGGAGCTTTTAGGTGCAACGCCAGCTAGTGCTCAAAATGAAGTAGTCACTGAAGAGGAAGCAAGTGAAGAAACAGCTGACGAAACAGTAAAAAGAAACTTGGCTATTCCAGTCTATATGGAAATCTTCTCTAATCAGCAGTTCAATCAAAACATTAAAGATCTAAGTATGATCTATGTTAGAAAACTGCTTCGTTTCCATACAGATAAGCGTGGAAAGGATTATCAAGATATCAAGAAGTTTGTATCAGCTACCTTCATTGATTTAGGATTCTTAAACAGCAAGCAAGCGGTAGAATTATTCAAAACTAAACGTAAAAAGAAGGCAGTAGCCAAATAATCCATATTAGGATTATACCAAGGGATTTCATCTGCTGAGATGAAATCCCTTTTTTATTTGACATATACAGCTTCCATAAAATCGATCATTTCCTCTCCTTAATAGTAGATCTTCCTATCTTCATAGAATATATTTTGTAAGTTTTCACATTTCTGACAACTTGCTATTAGAAAAATATATTAAATGATTAAAGACATCGTCATAGGTATATCGGGATATTTTAGGCACCTCTCGCTGATTCGAAAAAACGCTCTTGCTAGATTTTTCCTTGCACCCATGTTGATAGGAGTCTTATTAATCGCAACTGTGGGTACTAGCGCCTATGGTCTGGGTGATGATCTTGGTAGTTTAATGGTAAGATGGTATCCTTTCGAGAAAGGACTTTCTATAGTGAATACTATAAGTTCTTGGATTGGTGGACTTTTAATTTTTACAGTTGGTCTTATCCTTGCCAAATACATAGTACTTATTCTAGCCTCCCCTTTCATGAGTCCCATGTCAGAAAAAATAGAAGCAAACAGTAACTACTCGCCTAAGCTACCTAGCCAAAGCTTGAGTGCTGCACAAGGCATATGGAGAGGAGTCAGAATTGCAATTGCCAGCATCATTAAAGAATTATCAATCACGCTCATACTACTCATTTTGAGTGTTATCATTCCTTTTATAAGTCCAATTACTGCCGTATTAATCATCTTAATCCAAGCCTATTTCGCTGGTAGTGGAAATATGGATTATACCTTGGAGCGCTATTATGGAGTAAAAGAGAGTAAGCGATTTATCAGATCAAATCGAGGGCTTGCCATTGGCAATGGATTAGTCTTCGTATTTCTATTGATGTTAGGTTTAGGCTTCTTTATTGCTCCACCATTGGGGACATTGGCTGTAACGCCAGAAGTAATAAAAAGGCTCGAAAAGTACTAAAAAGTCCATTTTTATAGAAAAAATGGCTAAAATTCAATCCTTTTGCGTTTTTTTCATCTGCAGTACAACCTATATCGCTTATTTCGTATCATTTAAATAATTCGATATGAAATCACGTTGAATAGTAAAATTAATACATGTCTTTTACTATAAGTAATACGGAATCCTCGCTAGTAGAGGCTTGTCTACAAAATGATAGACTTGCCCAGAAGGCGCTATATGATAGGTACAAGGATGCTATGTACACTGTGGCCTATCGTATTACCAATGACTTTGATTTAGCACAGGATGTATTACAAGATGCCTTCATTCAGATATTTAAAGGGCTCAAAAATTTTCGAAAAGAATCTACTATCGGAGCTTGGATAAAAGTAATTGTAGTGCGAACCGCTCTAAAAGCAGTAAAAAAACAACCACATTTTTCTCCAATCGAAGATCATATCATTGGCCATCAGCATAAATATATTGATTGGGGAGATTACTTGGACAGTGAATACCTAGAGAAGGCTATACTCGATTTACCAGCAGGATATAGATCAGTTTTTATTCTGATAGAAGTAGAAGGCTATCCTCATAAAGAAGTAGCGAAATTGCTCAATATATCAGAAGGAACTTCAAAATCGCAATTGTATCACGCTAAGAAAAAATTGAGAGAATATATTAATAATTTGGATTAAGGACCATGGAAGAAAAAAATAAACATAGTCTAAAAAAGGCAATCGACAATTTGCCAAAATATAGTCCCGAGGCTAATCTTTGGGATAAACTCTCTGACAATTTAGATCAAGCGCAGGCGGATGCGCCTTTGCATGAAGCAATAAAACTGCTACCTACGTATCCCGCTCCTGATGCCGCGTGGAATACTATTGAACAAAATTTACCGGCAGTAAGAAGAAAAATGTGGACAAGAGTTTTGGCAGTAGCTGCAAGCTTATTATTGCTTATAGGATTTGTCTGGAACACTACCACAGAAGAATTTGGCCCTGCCATTGTGAAAGTAAAACATCAAGAAAAGCAGGTGCAAGAAACACAGCTCGTAAATAATGTATACAACTTGAATGCTGCACTTGCTGACAGCGCATTTAAAACTATAGTAAGAGCTCAAAAAGAAAGTAGCGATAGAGCTAAAGAAATTTTGGCTGAACTAGATGAACTTGACGACTCAAAAAAACGACTCAAAAGTAGACTTAGCAAATTTGACACAAATAAAAATCTAGAAGAAACATTGAATAAAATAGAAAAGGAATCCGCTGAATTACGTGCAGCCTATTTAGCAACTACTATATAAAACTGTAAGTTTGAATACTACCAATTCACATATTATCATTAGGTTCATTTTTCTATTGTCAGTCACGATGATAGCAAATATCTCTATGGCGCAATCGGTAAATTTGCAGATTGTAACTAAAGAGATAAAGAAAAAGATGAAGTATAAGGATGGACAGGTACTTGCTGTACAAGGCGAAAAATCTGAAGTTGAAATCACGCCATGGGAGAAAGACTATATTGCTATCACCTTAAATCTTACTGCTCAACATCCAGAAAGAGCTATTGCTGAAGAAGATCTTACTTACTTTGAATATAAGTTTGAGGATACAAGAGACACCATTTTTATACAGAATGAAATCACTGCTAAAGACGAAACGCTTCGATCCGGTCTACAAGCTTTTTATGTCATCAATATTCCTGCTAGCTGTAAGGTGAAATTGGATAACTATTTTGGAACAGCTGTTTTAACTGATCTGAGTCAAGGGATTGATATCAACTCTGAATTTTGCAATCTAGAATTAAAAAATATTTTAGGTAAAGTCGATGTCAATACATATTATGGAGATTTGATTGGAGTGATGATCAATGGTGAGGTAAATATTAGTGCAAGAAGAAGTAATGTAACGCTTAGTGAGATAGAAGGAAAATTCAATATAGAAGCGCATTCTGGTATTGTGAAAGTGTTTGCTAATCAGTCCTTATTGGATATGAACATTAATGCTACTAAGTCCGATGTATTCTTTTACGACTCCCAACTGAGTGGATACAATTTCAATCTTACCTCTCAAAAAGGAGACATTGAATTGCCTGATCGCTTGCGTGCAGAATACACTAAAGAAAATGAAATTCGAAACATTATTGTGAAGCCCGAGGGAGAGTTGATCGGCGTTAGAGTAGCTATCAATGTTATTTCGGGTGATATTATGTTGGGTACTCGATAGTGTTACTTGGTGGGGCGAGCCACACTTAACAGGTGGCCGGGCTGTCCATTCCTTCCGTTCCTTATCAGTCACGAAACCATTTCCATCCCTTAGCCTGCTCGCTCTGCTCGACGCGCTTGGTCACCTTCGGTGAGTCGCGATAAAGCGAAACCTCATTTAATTTATAAACTTATACCCTACCCCTCTTACAGACAAGAAGTGTTTGGGATCTTTAGGGTCCGTTTCAAAGTACTTACGAAAGGAAAGAATAAAATTATCAATAGTCCTGGTAGAAGGATACACATCATATCCCCAGACTGCTTGTAATATCTGTTGTCTTGAAATCACTTCATTCTTTCTATCCATCAACAATTTGAGTAACATAGCCTCTTTTTTTGTCAATGTGAAATCGCCATTAGTACCCGTAGCTTCAAAAGTGGCAAAGTTGACTTTATTATTGCCAAAGCTTGCTGATTCCAATTTTTCTTTTTCAATTGGATTTGCGCGTCGAAGTAATTTCTCTATTCGCAGTAATAACTCTTCTAGGTTAAACGGTTTGGTCAAGTAGTCATCCGCACCCTTTTTCAAACCCGTAAGTTTATCCGATTGAGCATCCTTAGCCGTAAGCATAAGAATGGGAATCTGCCTGTCGACAAGTCTAATTTGCTCGCATACTTGAAATCCATTCACTTCAGGTAACATCACGTCTAATAAAATTAGATCAAAATGTTCTTGATTGTAGGTTTTCAACACCTCTTTGCCATTATCCAAGCAGACCACTTCATACCCCTCTATTTCAAGGTTGAGTTTGATAAGAGCACGAATGCTTTCCTCATCTTCAACAAGTAATATTCTATGACTCATTTGCTATATAAACTTTTGGTTTTTCACTATTTGGCAAAAATATATCAATTATGGTTCCTTTTGGCTTATTATCAAGTACTTCTATTTTACCATTTGCGGTACTGACTATTTGCTTTACAATATATAAACCCAAACCAGTGCCTTTGGTTTTACGAGTTTCTTCTTCTCCTATCCTATAAAACCTATCAAATACCTTTTTTTTGTTTTTATCATCTATCCCAACGCCTTTATCCCCTACTTTTAGCTGGATCCCTTTTACTTTTTGAATTAGTTCAATTTTGATATCTGCTGGGCCAAAAGAATACTTTTTAGCATTTTCAATCAAGTTAACAACTACCAAGGTAAGTCCAAACTTATCCGCTACTGTATTTACTGCTTCTTGATCATGTACAAATGTGATTTTGCTCTTAGGGTACTTTAGTGAAAGCCGTTGGACTAGATTTGCTGTTAATGCTACAAGATCAAATTCTTCATAAGTAGGAGTGTAAGCATTCTCCATTTTTGAAGCCAAGAGTAGATTATCTACCAATTCATTAAGCCTCTCCGCTTCAGCTAGTGCATTCTCGGCAAGTTGGTTTGACTTGGCTTTATCAAGGTCTCTTTTTAGAAAAGTCTCTAGAGTTAGTTTTATAGAAGATAGAGGTGACTTTAATTCATGTGATATACTGAGTAAGAAATTTCGACTTTGTCTAGCTGTTTCGATTACTCTATTGTATCCACGATTGATCAACCATATTCCTATCACGATGCTTATTACAAAAAAGATGGCTTCTCCCAGAATCATCCACTCCTGTCGATTATACTTGGCTGCTAGATCTATATATTCTGGGGTAGCGTAAAGCTCCTGGGTGTTTTGGATCTTTTTCTCTGCAAACATTACTATCTCCATGAAATCACTCTTAGCCTTGAATGCGTCTTGATTTTTTATGAAGAGTAATTTAGTCCACCATGCAAACGCTACAAGCATATAGGCCATAACCAAATAGGTCAAAAATCGGAGATAATTTTTATTATCCATCTAAGACAAATATAAAGGCTTCTTAGCTTGAAGTCCAAACATAGACACTATTACCTTAAAGATTTACAATATCTAGATAAATAAGGGCTTTTGGACTAGCGCTATGGAGTAGTGTCGATCTTTGATCGGCAGACTCTTCACGTCTTTTTTTGACGTGAAGAGGCCGACCGCGTGTCGCTAAAGCTTTAGCGGTGGCGCAGCGAATAGCGAGCTACGTAAAAAAGCGACGGCTGATTTTTCACTTTTTCGTGAAAAATCAGCCGTAGGCCCCAGAAAAATAAAAACAAAAAAAATACCTTAGACACATAAGCATCTAAGGTATTTAGTATTTGATATTAGAAATAGACTTAGTCTACCTTGATTAACTTTTTGGTTACTTGACCTTGCTGGTTATATACTCTCACAAAGTAAGTACCTGCCGCATGATTTTCTAAATCTAATCTTTCATTCAACTCAGAAGCTCTGTAAGCATTATTAATAACTTCTTGACCTAGTATATCATAAACAGATATTTGTATGTCAGAAACCTCGCTAAGTGTCAAATCTAAGAAGAATGCTCCGGTAGTAGGATTAGGACTAAGATCAAACTCTGTTATTATATCAAGATTGTCAAGCACAGAGGTTGTAGTACCATCTAGTATAATATCTACTATTTGCATACATCCATTGGCGTCTGTTACAACTACTTGATACTCCCCTTCCGTTATACCTGTGTTAAAGAATCCATTGGAACCATCACTCCATTCATATGTATAAGGAGAACTTCCTCCAGTGGTGCTTAACGTTACATTAAATAGGTCGCTTGTAGATCCAGGTTCTACTGTATAGCTTGTATTTAGTCCACCTGGTGATTGAACTTCTCGACTCAAAATATATTGACATCCTAGTTCATCTGTAATGGTTACAGTGTATGATCCAGCAGCAAGACCTTGTCTATCTTCAGTAGTAGCACCATCGCTCCACAAGAATGTTACATTTGAGCTATTAGAATTTAAAATATCGAGTAAAATAAATCCATCATTTCCACCATCACATGAAGCATCATTTGTAAAAACTTCAAAGCTAAGTGGATCAAACTCGGTAACTACCTCTATAGGATCACTCTCTACGCTACATCCATTCGCATCAATAACTGTAGCTGAATAAGTTCCACTTTCAAGTCCATTTATAAAAGGACCGAAATCACCATTGCTCCAACTAACTACAAAAGGAGCAGTTCCTCCAGATACAATTACTTCAGCACTTCCGCTAAGACCACAAGTACCATCAAATCCCTGTGTCGTAGAAGTAAGACGACTTGGTGAAGGAATTTCAATGCTTTGCTCAAAAATACAACCTACTGCATCTTCGACAGTGATTACTACTAATGTGGCCGGAAGATTAGTCAATGAATTAGAACTAGATGATATCTCATATGGTTCCGTCCCCCCGCTAGGAGTTACTACGATTGATCCATCAGACTCATTGAAACAAGATACAGGTGTTATCGCAAATGAAGCTGTTAAGGATTCACAATCATTCATATTGCCAGGATCATCACTAGCAATCGTTACAGTTTCAGTAGTAATACAACCATTCTCATCTTCTGCAGTAACCGTGTAGGTGCCTGCTGCAAGATTCTCTACAGAAAGACCTTCACCTGCTCCATTAGACCAGCTTACATCAATATTTCCAGTTCCACCCATCACTTCTACAGTTGCAGAACCATCACTTATATTTGGATCAGATGCTTCTTGAACATCTAGAATATTAATTATCAATTCTGATGGTTCAGTTATAGTTCCTTGTAGTATTATTTCACAACCATTTTGATCTCTTACTATCACTTCAAAGTCACCTGCAACCATTCCATTTTGGTTAAATCCAAGTGTATTACTGTTGCTCCAATCATAAAGTAATGGACCAAAACCACCTTCAGCAATAACAGTAGCTGAGCCATCTTCTCCACCAAAACAGGAAACATTTTCTATTTCTAATGCTCCTTGGAAACCACTACATTCATCTTCACCAATACCTACAACTACGGAGGCTTCGACTCTACAGTCATTGGCATCCGATACAGTCACTGTATACGTACCGGGCTCTAAATTTTCGATAGAAGAACCAATACCAGCATTACCCCAATTGTAAGTATATGGTGGAGTTCCTCCAAATCCAGCAGCATTAGCACTACCATCATTAGATGTCGAAGTGGTTGAATTCATCGAAGAAGCAACTACATCTAACTCATTCGGCTCATCAACTAAGAATTCAAGTACAACCGTACAATCATTAGCGTCTGATATAGTTACGCTACCACTCCCACAAAGATCGTCTCTGTTTTGACCAGTTACACCATCAGACCATACAAAGGCATATGGTTCGCTGCCTCCTTGTGTAATAACTTCACCAATACCAGAGCATTCACCAAAACATAAAATATCTATAGTATTAATCTCAGCGGTGAAATCTATACATGGATTTTCAGCGTCAAATACTTCAATACAACCTATTGCTGAGCAATTTCCAGAACCTACAGTTACACAGTATTCGCCAGGTGAAAGACCTGTAGCGGTAGCAGTAGTTTGTTCTGAAGGATCATCCCATATATAAGTATATTCAATTCCTTCATTTCCACCACTGGCAAGTACACTTGCAGAACCGTCTGCTGCTCCAGGGCTCGATACAATATCACTTGATAATTCTATTACAAGTTCTGATTCAGGTTGCGTTAATTCTAGTTCCGCCACATAGGTACAATTATTACCATCAGTCACAGTAACTGAATATACCCCGGGTCCTAGATCAGTTTGTTGTTGTGTGCTAGGTAGTCCATTAGACCATTCAAAAGTTATAGGTTCTACAGGGTTATCAATATTGACCTGTAGTGCACCATCATTTGCTTCAAAACAAGTTATCTGATTTGTAAACGTCAACAAGGGGTCAAAGTCTTCACAAAGATCCATTCCTGATTCTATAGTTGCACATGCCTCCACTATACATTCATTTGCATCTACTATGGTGACACAGAATTCTTCACCCCCACTTAAATTTTCGATAGTTTGATCGTTAGATTCATTTGACCATATATATGTGTAATCTTCAGTTCCACCTTCTACATTTGCCGTCATAGTTCCATCACCAGCACCAGAATCATTAGTAGTTGAAATTGACACAGTTAATTCTTCCGGTTCAGTAATTTCAAAAGCAATATCATCTTCACACCCATTTGCGTCTATCACAGTTACTACATAATTTCCAGGTGATAAATTTGTTACAATTGGTGCATCAGGTAACTCTGGATTCCAGATATATGTAAACGGTCCGGTTCCATTGAAGACGTCAATCTGTGCAAGCCCATTTGATTCTCCAGCACAAGAAACATTTTCTGTACTAACTTCAATAGAGAATGAAGCACAATCTGGAGCATCCGCAGTTAAATCAAACGATTCTATTAGTGTGCATCCCGTAAGATTATTCGTCAAACTCACAACGTATGTACCCACGCCTAGATCTCCAATTGTCAAGCCAGTACCAATCACCATTCCGTTAAACTCCCACTCAACCGTAATTTGGCCTGTTCCGAAATCATCAATTTGAGCAGAACCATCAAGAGCAGTTGAACTAGATGGGTCGGCGAAAGTCAATATGAAGTCAGGTTCTAAGAAATTTGACTCAATAATTATAGCGCCTTCACCAATACATCCATTGGCATCAGTTACCAATATAGAAACCTGTCCAGCTTGATCAACTGTGATCGTTTCAGTAGTTTGATCATCTATACTCCAGATAACTGAGTAAGGCTCTTGGCCACCCGTAGCAGTATATGATAGATCAGTGTTTGAGAAATTACAATCAAGTACATCAACGCTAGATGAAATGGCAACTTCAATATTAGCATTTGCACAAATATCAGTTGCACCTTGAACGGTTGCACACTCTTCTCTATCGCATCCATTAGCATCTGTTGCGATTACACAATACGTACCAGGTGACAGATTTTCAATAGTCATAGTCGTTGCAGTAAATCCATCAGGTCCTGTCCAAACATAGCTGTAAGGCGCATTACCACCATTTAGGTTTGCAGATGCTGATCCATTATTTGCTCCTGGAGCAGACTCATTAATTGATGTAACTGAAAGATCTAAAGGAAATTCTGGTTCTAAGATATCAACATTAGCAACCACAGTACATTCATTAGCGTCCGTTACGGTTACTGAATTCATTCCCGCAGCTAAGTCTGTTGCGATAGCTGTCGTACTATTAGAATTTGACCACGCATATGTGAATGGTTCTTGACCACCTTCCACAGTAACTTCTGTAACACCAGTCTCATCACCTCTACAAGAAATGATACCTGTAGTTGAGGCTGTGGCACTAAATTCTAGACAAGGATCTGATCCAGCGCCAACTTCAACACTTGCAACGCCCATACATCCATTCTCTGTAGTGACAACTAAGGTATATAAACCAGGTGCTAGATCCGCAATTGGATTACCTGAGTAGGCAGTACTATTCTGATCGGTCCATTCATATGAAATTATAGCACTACCATTCCCAGAAACAATTGCTTCAAGGCTACCATCATTTGCTCCTACAGTAGTTTCATTTGTAATGTCAAATTCGAAGGCAAGCTCAACACCAAAGCATGCATCCGCTTCTCCTTCTACTTCAAAAGATTCCGTTAACTCACAATTGTTTTCATCAGTTACAACTAAGGTATATGTCCCTGGTGCTAAATCTGTAATTCCAGTACAAGATGTGGATACAAACTCATTTGGACCTGACCATGTACATGTTGTAGTTCCAGTTGTATTAAATAGTGTAGGTGTTATAGCCCCATCATTTGTTCCCGGAGCTGAAAGCCCTATAACAGCAGCTTCTACTACAATTGCATCTGGCTCATTAACTACAAAGTCTTCGATTATAGTTTCACATTGATTAGCATCTGTAATCGTAACGGAAATCAAACCAGCTCCAACATTGGTAGCAGTTTGTTCGCTATCGCCATTTGACCACGAATAAGAATATGGTGCCATTCCTGCACCTACATTAGCAATTATTGATGCCGTCTCATCTCCTGCACATAATATTGGGTCAGCAATCTCTAGAGCAACACTGTTTGCTGTAAATTCAAGACAAGGGTCAGCACCTGCACCAATGGTAACACAAGTTAAAGTTGAACACTGTGTTTCATCTGTTACGACTAAGCAATATTCACCTGGACCTAAGAGAGAAAGATTTGGCGTATTTGCAGAAAAACTAGCTGGTCCTGACCATGCATATGATATAGTTCCTACTCCACCTGTAATGCTAGATTCAATAGTCCCGTCCATAGCACCCAAGGTAGATTCATTCTGTTCTGATAGAAAGACTACAATTTCTTCTGGTGCTGTGATACTAACTTCTGCGCTAGCTGGGCAGCCTTCCGCATCCATAATAGCTACAGAATAATCACCAACTGCAAGATCAGCTATACTAGGTGTTGTAAAGTTTCCTGGTGTCCATAAATATGTATATGGCTCAACTCCACCTGTGACAGTTACGGAAGCCGTTCCATCATTTGTAGAAAAACATGAAATTGGAGTAGAACTTGCAGAAGCCGTTATTTCTGGACACATTTTCCCTTCTACCGAAGCTCCTTTAACTGTTGAACAACCATTAACATCGGTTACAGTAATAAAGTACAAACCTCCAGCGAGACCATCTATCATATTTACATTCGTATCACCAGTAGACCAATTAATATTGTAAGGTTCAGTTCCACCAAAAATTTGCGCAGAAACTCCACCATCTAGAGCACCTGGATTGGATTCGTCTGTAGCAGTTAATATTGCATTCATCTGAGCTGGCTGCTCTACAATCGCTTCAACGATAAGTCTACATCCGCCATCATCTGTAATAGTAACCGGATATATACCGGCCGCAAGATTAAATTGTGCAGGGAATGCAGGTCCAGAAGGCCATGCGTAAGAATAGGGTTGTGAACCTCCAGTTGCAGATATGATAATTTGTCCATCTGTATCATCAAAACAAGTTACAGGTGTAATATCAGCAGTTGCTGAAAGGGTGCAATTTAGATTTTCAATAACATGTGTCTCGATATATTCACAACCATTATTTAAATCCGTGATGGTAACCATATAAGTTCCCGCTCCAAGATCAGTTATTTCATCTGTGGTAGATGTGCCCGTTGACCATTCATATTCGTACTCGGATGTACCGTTAGCATTTAAGTTAATGGAACCATCATTTGCTCCTGCATTGGTCTCGTCCTCAATAACAACATTCATATTTGGTGGAGCACCAGGATAAATTTCAAAGAAGAATGTTTCTTCACAATCATCCAGTGAGGTATCAATTATACTTATGAAAAGAGGGCCTGCTTGCAGATTATCATTAAAAGTAGGCCCAACAAGAAATCCACCAGTTTGTGGTGGTCCACCTTGAGACCAAACTATTTGAGGAGTATTCGCTCCAACTATAGTTATAGTACCTGTTCCTGGATCTCCAGTGCACGAAGGTTGAACTATATCAACTATTACTTCCATTTCACATTCAAAGCCAAATACTTGGACACAATCTTCTTTAGAACAACCCGCTTGGTCAGTTACAGTTACACAATAAATACCTGCACTAAGGCCAAATTGTAACGCATCTGCGGGATCATTTCCCGTTGGGAGTTGATTCCATTCAAAAGTATAAAATCCGGTTCCACCAAAAGCTTGAGCATTTGCAGATCCATTCATTGCCCCAGGAACTGAAATATCTGTTGCATTAACAATTAATTCTAATTCATCCGGGCTTTCAATTGAAATCTCTTGAATAAATTCACAATCAAATTCAGTATCTACAACCGTAACAGAATAATCTCCAGGGCATAAATTTTCAATCGACTCTCCTGTCTGTCCATCTACATTATTGCTCCAAGTGATTTGCGGTTCCGTTACGAACCCATTTAATATCAAATCAATAAATCCAGTACATTCATCAGCACACAACAAATCACCAGCTTGCACCTGAACACTTGATGCACAACCATCTGACAAGTTGATATTATCTATATAAAGATTATTATTACTGTATCCTCTATTTACAATTTGGATTATAAATCTATTAGCTCCACTATATGACAATAAATCTACCACCTCATTTTTCCATTCATTTGCTTGAGGAATAAATTCTAAAGGCTGTTGAGCAGATACAGTAGCGAGATCATTTCCACCTTCATAAAAAACAGTGGTAAATGAATCACCACAATCTGTAGAGACTCTAATTTCAAGTGTATCTGATTCACTAAAATTATTTATGTTATAATAAGCAACATCAAAACCAAGTCTTGGATTTTCAATTTCTGAAAAATCAACAACTGGAAACTCTAATATATCTATTGTTCCATTTCCGTCGGGATCATTAAAGTTTCTAAAGTAAACTGATTCATCTCCTACTCCATAAGCAGAAGCACTATTCAATTCCCACTCTCTAATGGTAGAACCCGGATCAAGAACAATAATATTAGAAGAAGTAGGAAGGTCTGTCTCATCTTCAAAATCCTCAAAAATATTTGGGCTAAATACTTCAGGCGTATTTAGACTTATAGCCCTTTCATCATTAAATCCATTTTCGTCTTGTCCCCCGTTTGGGGCATTTGTCCAAGCTGTCAACTCAAAACTATAATCTGGAGATACAAAAGGTTCTAGAGAAACTTCTTCTGATTCTCCCTTAGCAAGATTACCAGTCCAATTAAATAAAGTAGAACCAGGTGTACCGGAAATTTTATATCTGATTTCACATGATGTTAGATTCGTATCACCAAAACCATTTGTTAGTAGTACGATTGGTGTAATGGTTTCACTACTACAAAATTCCCCGTTTACTGGTTCTAATATATTTTGAATACCAGCATCTAATTCTATAGTAATAGGAGGTCCTCCGCCTCCTGGGTTTCCGCCTCCGCCAGTTGGCGTTCCTGCTTCACATGAAGAGGCTACTGTATTGGCACTCGTAATCAAACTTGCTCTTGTTCCTTGAGCCACTTGTCTCATTGCATCCCCTTGACCTATCGTAAATGTCAATGCACATGCATCTGGAGAATAATCCATATAGTTAATGTACATATGCTCTTCAGAACAAGTAGTTGGTCCAGTCGGCCATGTCGTTCCATTACAACTCATTCTTTGAATAGAGTTTGTATTATCTGCCGCTAATGGTGTATCAGAGATCCCATCATCATTGCTACATCCTCCTGAGTTACCCCATACGTGAGGCAAACCAAAACTATGTCCAACTTCATGAGTTAATGTTCTACCACCTTTACCAGTAAATCTATAATCTTGTACTGTACCATCAAAATTGGATCCGTGTGCACCTGGGAAGAAAGCCCAACCTAAAACCCCTCCAAATGCAGTAGTTCCTGGTATTGGAACAATCCAAACATTGTAATATTGACTTGTATTCCAATGTGTTTGAGGTTTAATTGTGTTTCTTATAAATTCTCTACTAGGAACACTTTCATAAATATGTCTAACAATACCAGTAGTAGCATTTCCTTGTGGATCAACTTCAGCAAGACAAAATTGCATTTCAGGATTTCCTTTGATGCCCTCCCATCTTGGAGGCACATTTGCCCACCCTGAATTCATAGCATTCAAATCTTCATTCAAAGTCTCCAACTGATCTATTATAGTTTGATCAGTTAAATTTTGGCCTTCACCTACAGCTTCACTTGATCTATGAATTATATGAAAAACGATAGGCATGTTTAAGACTTCAGCTTGACTTCTATTCGGTCTGCTTTCTCTTATCTTTCTCCCTCGTTTTTCTAATGCAGGTAAAGTTACATTAGTGAAATGTTCCAATTTTTTATCATAATCAGGATCCTCCTTACGCATCACCTCATGTACATGACTCATACCGCAACCATGATGATTTGATGGCTGCAATGGAATTTGACTTATCCCCAAACCTTTGTACTCATCTGGTCTAAGTGTATCCTTAGAAATAGAATGCTGTACAGGTTCTATATTCTGATCTGCGTTATTGGTAATTTCAAAATCACTTGGAGTAGAAGTATCAATAGAATTTGTTCCAGTAAATGCGAGCCCAAAAGTTAGGGCTAGAAATTTCACAAATTGGATCATGAGTGTAATGTTTTTTGTTTTATAAATGATTTTAGTTCTATATCTAGATAAGCTTAACTAAGCTAAGTTACTGTCAAATATCGCCTTGAATTTATGCTATTCAGATAAAGAAAGGTAACATGTAAAACACAGAATATGTGTTTGGAATTCAATTTATATATAGTATTTGTCTTCATATATGCTTATCCATTTAAAGATAAGGATATATGATGAAAATGACCCGTTTCCTTGGAACTTAACTTAAAAAACCGCCAATTTTGGACATTAGAAGTCCATTTTTAAGCGCAAATTGACTCTTCTAGATGTGAGAAAGTTAGGAATTGCAAATTGAGTATTATCAATAGTTTTAATCCATGTGTTCGAAGCAGCGTTAGAAACCTGCATAAGATTGAAAACTTCAAGACTCAGCCATGTGTTTTTTGTGAATTTTAAAAAGTGATTTGGTCGTTTAGATAGGCGATCTTGATTCCATAAGGCAAATGAAAAACCTATGTCTACTCTATGATATGGTGAAAATCTAAATGTGTTTCTGAATACTCTATTGTCGCCCGGTAAACCAAAAGGAAAGCCAGTTCCAACGGATATATTTATGTGCGTTTTAATGTTTTTGTTTTTCCTTAAGTAATCTTGAAAGAAAACATTCAAGTTCATGAATTGGTCGCTTGGACGAGCTACATCATTGACTACTTCAACTTCCGCACTACCTTGTTCTCTATCTCTGTGTTCAACTCCAACTAAACTTTCTCTGGCGCGCAAAAAGGATAGATTGACCCATGACTCGGCCCCTTTTACAAACTCTCCATTGATCCTCAAATCTAAACCTGCGGCATAACCGACAGCATCATTTTCACCACTATATCTGATACGTACATTATCTATATCAAATGATACCAAATCCCAAAGCTGTTTGTAATAAGCTTCCGCAATAAATCGAAATGGTTTTTCAATTTTTCCTAAATAAAAATCATAGGTTATTCCTGCAACTATGTGCGCAGATTTTTGAGATCTTAGATCTGTATTGACACTTCCATCCGGCCTTCTCAGCTCTCTATAAAATCCTGGTTGCGCATAAATACCTCCAGACAATTTATAAGAAACCTCTCTCAAAGTATTTAGTGGTTTATACAGAAATTGGAATCGTGGAGATATTAGCAACTCTTTATTCAAATCCCAATAATTGGCTCGTACTCCGAGTGTAAGACTCCACTCATTTAAATCATTTAATTTACTAGAATAGGTTTCTTGTAAAAAAGCAGTGTAGCGATTGGAATTTAGATTGTTCTCTGTCTTTAATACTTGATTAAGCAATACTAAATCTTCATTAAAAGGTAGTGAGAACCCAGCCGAATCCAACCTTTCCCATTCATTGATTTCATCACCAATAATTTCTCTCTGGTACTTTACTCCCCATTGTATAAAGTGGTTTACATCCTTTTCATCTTCTCGATCTACTTTAATTTCTATACCTCCTTTATGCTCTGCATTATATACTTCTAGAAACAAGTAATTACGCACAAACTGATGCTGCGTACCCGTACCCAAAACATTAACCAACTCTCCAGCATCTTCACTCCCTAATCCAGTCTCAATTTCACCTAATAAATAATCACCTAGGATATCAATTGTCTCAATTTCACTTGATCGATAAGTGCTAGATAGAAACTTTAAATAAATTGGATTTTTCTCTCTTTCGGGTATATAGGTTAATGAGACTCCTCCCATACCATTTGTGAAATCATCGGCCTCTTGCCCCGTAAAAGAAGTGGTCAATTCAAGACCAAAATTCACCAAGCCAAGCGCAGTAGATCTACTTCGAGGAACAAAATTATAAATGCTTTGATTGAAGTTTCCGATCAAACCAATTTGCAAGTTTTTGGTCAAATCATAAGTGAAGTACCCTTGAAAATCGGCAAAATTTGGGGTGTATTCTCCTTCTGTATCTAAAGTTCCCAATAAGTATCTTGTGGTCTTATATCGAGCCCCTACTAAATACCTGATTTTTCTATAATCATCACCTGTCGAAATGCTACCTTCTATATGTGCAGACCCTCCCAAAAGGCTACCTCCTACACTTGCTGCCAAACTATCAGGTCTTTTGTATCTAACATCCAATACAGAAGATAATTTATCTCCGTATTTTGCTTGAAATCCGCCGGAAGAAAAAGACAAATCTCTTACCAAATCAATATTGGCAAAAGTCAGCCCCTCTTGCTGTCCCGACCTGATTAGCTGCGGTCTATATATTTCAAAATCATTAACATATACTAAATTCTCATCGTAATTTCCACCACGCACATTATACTGAGAACTCAACTCTCCTCCCGTCCCTGAATTGGTACCTAAAGCAATATTTGGCAACACACTTTCTAAGTTACCTGTAGTTGAAGGCAGTTTTTTGAGTTCTGTTACCTCTTCTCTAATAATCGCAATATCTTTCAGTCTAGACTCCGACACTACGACTTCTATATCCAATGATTCAGGCGAAATACCAATATCAAGATTTCTCTTTTCCTTAACCCTGAATTTTTTCATATCCTTTTCAAAGTCTTTGTACCCTACTCTACTGACAACGAGAGTGTACTTCTTATCTAATGGGATAGCAATTCTATAATAACCATTTAAATCCGTCTCTGTCGCAATCGATGTATCCTTTATGTACACTGTAGCAAATTCAACTCCTGCTTTGGTATCTGCATCGGTTATGCGTCCCCTTAAATTACTGTCCTGAGCAGACAGCATAGTACAAATAGAAAAAAGTAAAAAGGAGTAGATATAGCGCATATAAAACGGCGTTGTCAATAATGATTTTAACGAATAACTAGGAGTTAAGGTATTAGTACATAAACTTTAGACCATATAGATGTCTTTACCAATACTTTTCAATCTTGAAATGGTGTCTTTAGGGTCATCTGCTTTAAATACTGCTGATCCTGCAACCAAAACATGCGCTCCGGCTTGCAACAATTTTTCAGCATTCTGCAATCCAACTCCTCCATCAATCTCAATCTTTGCTTTAGCATTTCTGGTATCGATCAAATCTCGGAGCTTCTTTGTTTTAGGAATTGTATTGTAGATAAATTTTTGCCCTCCGAAACCTGGATTCACAGACATCAAGCATACTAAATCGAGATCCTCTATGACGTCAGCAATTTGATCTACATTAGTATGTGGATTCAATGCTACACCTGCTTGCATTCCCAATTCTTTGATTTGCTGAATAGTACGATGCAGATGAGGACAAGCTTCTGCATGTACCGTTAGGATATCTGCGCCAACATCTTTGAATTGTTGCAGATAGCGTTCCGGATGATCTATCATAAGATGCACATCTAGCGGAATCTTACTTACCGATTTGATAGCCTTTATGACAGGAAATCCAAATGAAATGTTCGGAACAAAACTACCATCCATTACATCAACATGAACCCAATCCGCTTCAGAATCATTGAGCATTTCTACTTCAGAATAAATCTTACCAAAATCTGCAGCTAATATCGAAGGGGCAATTAAGTGTTTCATTAGTTTGTCTCAGTTAATAATGAAGTAATGTTTTCTGGTTCAAAAATATCCATTCTTTTAAACTTCATTAGTATTTGTATCACCGCAACTACATCTTTTTCACAATAAATAGCAATTCTGTCCAAATCCTGCTCTTCGTAGAAGACCTTTCCTACTTGAGAACCATCAATATCGTCCTTAGGAGATGGTATACCAAATATACCTGTCAATAACTTCAAAGAAGAATAGTGCTTATAATCTCCAAATTTCCACAAGTCCATTGTATCTAAAAGATATTTCGTTTCCCAAGGCTTCTTTCCATGTAATTGTAGCAAGGTAGGAAGCTGGATATTGTGTAACACCATTCTTCGACATATATAAGGGATATCAAATTCTCTCAGATTGTGTCCACAGATATAATCCTTATTGAGGTTGCTAAAGTACTGATTCATCAATTCAGCAAACTGCTCCAATAGCTCCTTTTCATCATAACTTTTAAACGATTTCAGTCTAATTTTGAATTTGCCTCCATCTTTCACAATTAAACCAACAGATATGCAGACAATTTTTCCAAACTCTGCGTAGATAGCAGCTTTATCTTGATAAAGTTCGGCACTGTCCTCTGTTGTTAGTTCTGTCAGTGCAGTCTTTGAAATTTGAGAAGCTTTTATCTTCCACAGGTACTGCATTTCTTCATTGAGCTCTGTCAATTTATGTTTACCTGATACCGTTTCGACATCTAGAAACAATATATTAGTTAGTGATATTGCGTCAATCATATGATAATGAATTGGTTAGATAATATAATATTATTGATTTATCCCCTATAAACTTACTGAATAACAAAGACAATTTGTATTTTTGGCAATATTCGTTTCACAATCTACGTATATACATTCATACATTATTAACTTAAAAATCAAATTATGAGTACCAACGAAGAATCTATGCAAAAGAGAGTTATCGGAATGGGGATAATCATTGCGTTACTTCTTGGAGTAATTGCCTTCCTACTCTTTAATAGAAGTAAGCAAACAAATGTAATTTCTCAGCAATCTATTGAATTAGATGAAGCTGAAATGCTACAGGAAGATTTACAAAATCAGTATGAAGAAGTCATGAATACCCTTGATGAACAAAAGGGAGAGAATGAAGAGCTTAATGCGATTGTAGAAACTCAAAAGACAGAATTAGAAACAAAGAAAAATGAAATTTCAAGGTTAATTCGTAGTGGCAAAGCTACCAAAAATGACTTGAGTAATGCTAGACTAGAAATTGATAATTTCAAAACGCAACTGGGAAGATATCTTGCAGAATTAGACGCTGTCAAAGCTCAAAACCAAGTTCTTACCAAAGAGAAAATGCAGCTAAGTGAGGAGAAGAAAGTATTGCAATCTAATGTAGAATCTGAGAGAATGAATGTTCAAAATTTGAGCGAAGAAAAAGCAGTACTTGTTGGACTGAAAGAAAACTTGGAAGAGAAGAATTCTATGTTGAACCAAAAAGTAAATTATGGTTCGGTAGTAAGAGTTACTAATGTAACTGGTGAAGGATTGAAAACAAAAAATAGTGGCAAGACCGTTCAAAAGTCTTACGCTAAGAATGCGGAGAAAATTCAAGTTTGTTTTACTACTACAGAGAATGAAATTGCAAACTTGGGAAATGAGACTTTCTACATTAGAATTATCAACCCTGTTGGTGAAACTATGGCTATAGAAGAATTAGGCTCAGGTACTTTCACGACTACTAAAACAAAGGAGTCTATAAGATTTACCCAAAGAGCGGATATAGAGTATGAAGCAAACCAAGAAAATGTATGTGTAGTTTGGGAACCTAATACTCAATTTGCCAAGGGAATTTACGAAGTAGAAGTTTACAATAAAGGCTTCTTATCTGGTACAGGTAGTTTTCAGCTTAAATAATTCTATCTAGTTTTACAATTTGAAAGGCAATATCATAATCATGGTATTGCCTTTCTTTTTGCTGTTATAAGGGAATCGGAATTATGAATGTAAAATGACTTGTGATTCTATTTTCATTAAAAAGCTAAGCATCTTCGGGAAACCACCTTAGATACATTAGCTTAGCTTAATTGTACAAGTCACCTTAGACTTTTCTTAGGTGCCTTGTACATGTAAGAGAGGTCTTAGGTACCTCGTATGTTTACAAAATATAAAATAATAGGGAAAATCGTTACATTCTGATCTTTTGTATCGAGCCTTCAAGGAAAACACATTTTGGTACCAAGCAAGACATGATCTATGCACGACCTTAGAATTAGTCCTTGAGGGTTTCTCTTAGAGTCACAACAGTATTGAAGGAAGTTATTTAATATTTCTATCCACGATCAAATGCGAGAGAAGACGAGGAGGGTTTCCGATACTTTTTTATTTAACAGCCTTAATAATTTTTAATTATGGACGAAAAGTATTTGCGTTTTGGAGTTGGATTGGATATTAGTAAATCAACATTTGATGCTTCTTTTGGAGTTATACTAACGTCTAATCAATACAAAGTGATAAGAACAAAGAAGTTTAAAAATACCCCAGCTGGTGTAAAGGCATTTTTAGTTTGGCTTGAGCAAAATAGAGCTAAGAATAAATTAGAAAAAACAGACTTCAAAATATTGATGGAGGTTACTGGCGTATACCATGAATCTGTTCTCTATTCTCTGTATAGAAACGGCTATCAAGCTTGTCTTGAATTGGGAGCTCGTGTAAAGCACTACCTAAATGCAATAGGTCAGAAATCAAAAAATGACAAGAAAGATAGTATAGGAATAAATCGCATGGCGTGTGAGTTAAGTCCTAAACTATGGAAGCCAATATGTGAAAACATTCTGAATATCAGGAGTTTACTACGTCATAGAAAAGGATTAGTAAAATCAAAAACAAGACTAGAGAATCAATTACATGCCAATAGATATAGTGAGGTTAAAGATCCAGAAGTAGAAAAGTCATTAAAAAAATTAATTGAACAGCTCAAAAAAGAGATTAAAAGAATTGAGATCAGAGCAGCGCAATTAAGTAAAAGTGATGCAGATTTTCACAGAAAGGTGTTGCAGATAACTAAGAGTGTTTTTGGCTTAGGATTTATATCCGTACTGACAGTTATTTCAGAAACAAATGGTTTCCAAGAGTTCAGAAATCGGAAGCAATTAGAAAGCTATGCAGGACTAGATATAGTAGAAAATAGTAGTGGTGTTTTTAGTGGAAAGACTAAAATATCAAAAAAAGGAAATGCGAATATTCGAACAGTATTATACATGTCAGTGTTAACAATAGTTAGATCTAAAACAAAGCCATACTATAATTTATATAGTAGATTAATGGAAAGAAATGGGGGAATAAGTAAGAAAGCAAATATAGCTGTGCAACGTAAATTGTTACTTATAATTTACACACTATGGAAAAAAGATGAAGCCTTCGATATAAATCATTACGAAAATTTAAAAGAGGTAGTACCGGCATAAAGCCGATACTACTGTGGATAGAGGACTTTAAATGCCTCTTCCTTAGATTATAAAGATAGTAAGTTTTTTTAATAAAAAAGTTTGGTATTGAACACAGTATCTAAGGTGGTTAAGGAATCGTTAGAAAGGCAAAGCTGATTCGGTTCACCACCGAAGAAACCGCAGCAGTACTAGCGAGTGCAAGACACCGAAGAAGAGCTACGGTGCCCCACCTTAAATAAGTTGGGCAAGCTTGAGCATGAGAGAGATGGCTGCGGTTTCCAGCCCATTCTTGTCTGACAAGCTGCGGTGTTAAAAAAACACGCCAGAGCTGCATTTATAGTTCACAAACCCTATTTTTCAAGCATTTCAGGGCTAAAAACATTAAATTTGAACTATTGTTAAGCCTAGAAGTTTAGTAATACATGGAAGAAAATAAAGAGGAAGAATTCATCAATCCAATAGACCCGGACAAGATCGCAGAAAATCCGCATTTGTTGCCTTATGCGCATACCGTAGGTGGATCTGTTATCAAGCCTATAGACAAAGGTCGTGTTAAAGGACTTTCGCTCGACGCTATGTATGAACAAACCAATGTGCATCTTTCACAAATTCGCAAGCAAGTTGAGACCCTTATTCAACAAGCGCAGCAAGTCCATGATCGAGTAGAAATTTCAGAAAAAATTTATCAAGCGGATATGGGTTTCAAACCCCTTATTGGTCGCATGTATTTTTTATACCAAAAGAAGGATGAGTCTCATGTTTTATCTATGGTAGGGCCAGAGGAATGGGGTGATAATCCACCCTACAAATTTATATCTGAAGTAAAACTGCTTTCTGACCATACTTGGGAGATCATCGAAAGTAATCTATGAAAATACTGATTTTCATTTTGGCATTCATTCCAATTAGCGCTAATGCACAAATAGTCGAATGGCAGGAAGACAAAGATTTTGATTTCGGCATACTCACTCAAGGCGAGCCAGAGGAAGTCATTTTTACTTTCAAAAATATTAGTACCGATACCCTGATTATAGATAATATACGCAGTACCTGTGGTTGTACTGCACCCTATTGGGATTTTACTCCGATTCTACCCGACAGCACTTCGCAAATTACCTTAAAGTACGATGCCTATAAAGAGGGCTACTTTTACAAGAAGGTGAAAGTCTTTTTCAATACCCAACGCAAGGCTGAGCAATTATCCATCACAGGAGAAGTCATCCCCACAGGCCAATAAATTTTTTCAGTAATGTTTTTGTTGTGGGTCATCCCATCATTTCATTCGGGACTGCGTCATCCGCTGTATGGGATGTATGTCATCGCTTATATAGAAAATTTAAGAATTTTCTCTAGGCCCACCCGAATACATCCCATGCCGCTTCTACCGCTTGCCTCTAACGCGCTCCGCCCCGACTTTCCGTTACACTCCAGTCGGGACAAGCTTTGTCGAGCTTTGGAGCGTTCCGCTCGTCGCGATATTGATTTGTATCAAAGTGAATTTCCAACTGCTGTGTACCTCGCCTTTTCTAAGCCATACAAAAATTTTAAGCTCAAAAAAAGCAGAAGTTATAAACGCAAAAGTCAATCGAAATTCTGTCCGGCTAGATATACCACATTTAAATTATAGCTATTACATTAAAAAAGCTATTACAGTTTTACAACTTTCATTACCGTTCTCAAATTAGTGTTTAAATTCAGAATGTTTATAAAATAAACACCTGGCGAATAGCTTGATAAATTAATTAAGGGTGCGGTTATATGGTTCTCGAGGAGAACTCCATAAGAAGAATATAGCTGGGCCTCGAATTTTAAATTTTTACTTGCTGATATTAATACAATATCAGAGGTTGGATTAGGATGTATTTCAATGTTTTGATTTTCGCTATTATCTATTATTGAAGTACTAATATCATCTAAGATTAAAGTGTTATTGCCTTCTTCTTCGTCAGTTACCTTATCTCCCGGGTCAACTCTAATAGTAATAATATTATCCGAGATTTCATTTTTGGCAATGGTGAAATAGATTTCACGCTCTGTATTACTTTTAAGGCATTCGTAAGTACGATTTGATAGCGTTTGAGTCGGTGTTATCCCTTGATATAAGGAGACATCAACATAGGAGGCATTAACTGATCCAAAATTATTTAATGTTGCCTTAAATCTAAAATTATCATTTGTTTGGCTTTCTAGTTCGAAAGCACTTACTGCTGGATCGATATTTGGGCATTGACCATTAAAGTTTGATGTTTGGATAATTCCATCGCTATAAGCTCTTGCATAATTATCATTATCTAGATAAGGATCACTTGGTTCAAAAACATATCTCTCAATTGGATCCATAGGATCAAAGCCGATTGCGTTTGTTTCCGCTTGGTAAGTATTACTCATGACCCCGTCCATCGTAAAATACGTTCTACTTGTATAACTTTGATCTACAACAAAGGTATGACCTAATCCTTGTGCATGACCCCATTCATGCGAATAGATCAGCATTCCAAAAGCTGTATTAGGCTCAGAATAAAGATTCGCTGTAAAACCACCCCCATCTATTTGTCTTACTGGAGCGCCTTGCCAAGTTTGTAAAGCAAAGTGAACAATATTACTGTTTTCAAAAAGAGCTTGAGAGACATAAAGTGGAACATTAAATTGCCATTGTTGCCCATTCCACAGCGGCTCTCCAAAATTTTCTAAATAAGAAAGCTCTACTCTTTCATATCTAAATTTCAAATCTATCCCAAAGGTCTTTCGCCAATGATCTTCAACAAATTGATAATCAGCTGAAGTTATTTCTTGGCAAAAATCTGGGAAATTTCCATTTTGTACACAATCCGATGCTTCCCCAATATCCAAACCATTATAAGTAACATTTGCATCAGTAGGAATAACATCATAAAATATGACAGTATCACCATGCTCATAACCAATTGGTTTATCTAACAAAAACTGGTACATTTCTGCCCTTAGTTCAGGATTAATTGTGTAAGAATAATATCTCTCAATTAGACATTCATCATAGCCCGCAGTACGCATAAAATCAAAAAATTGTTGAAAAGTTGGATTAGGCCGGCAATATTCAGAATCACAAGTGAACTCTACATCAATACTTGTATCCGTAAAAAAATTATTAGGATTTATCCATAAGGACCCAGTAAACTTCACACTCCCGAGATGTTCAACTAGAACTTTTTTCCTCAAAGTAGCATTAGTAACGCCACCTCCAAATGTCTCTTCAGTTTTATTGAGATAATCATTATCTTGAATGAGCCACAATCTTCTAATACCGCTAGGATGCTCAGCAGTAACTTCAATAGTAACAGAATCTCCAACGATAGCATCTCCTAAGATACTTACATTAATGCTTTGCCCGATTGAGTTCTGAATAAATGATGTGAGAAAAAGAAGAACAAGGGAACTGAATAGTATTTTATTTTTCATGCTGGATTATCTTGTTGAATAATTAATCCAAGTTACTAATAAAGTTTTAAGAAATCTTTTATGGGGTACTTAATACTTCTTTATATTCTAAGAATACCGTTGTTTTTTTTCTTTTCAGAATTGCTTCTATTTATTGTTCCTACTTCGAAGGGCTCTTCCCTTCATTAATTTGATGTTGCCCCTTTGGTAATAGTCTTCGCCATTTTATTGGTATATCTACTGGATGGTGGCCTAGCCAAATGGACAAGCGCTGTGCAGTAGTGCCGATTTTTATCGGCAGACTCGAAGACTTTCCCGCCTTTTGTCAGGCGGGAAATCAGAGAGGCCGACCGAATAGGGAGCTACGAAACATAGCGACCGCCGCCATTTTTTTGGCGGTGGATGGCCCCAAATAAGCCTAGCACAAAGCGAAATACACCGTTTGTCGAATATATTCTACTCTACTTCCTACAAAACATGAAGAAGGCAATTTCATAAATAGTTTTTAGGTTATATTTGCACACTAAAATCAACCAAAGTGGGCGTACTTATATTCTTTATACTTAGTTATATTCTATTGAGCATCAGTCTTTACTTCTTATTTCCAAAGGCGGGAGTAAGTGGTACAAAGGGGCTGATACCGGGAGTCAATTTTGTAGAATGGTGCAAGATCATTGGCCGAAAACCAAGCCACGCTCTGTGGTTGTTATTCCCGATTGTCAATATTTTCATTTACGCTGGCATGTGCGTGGACATGATGTATTCGTTTGGGAAAACGAAATTTGCAGATAGCATTCTAGCTGTTGTCTATGCTCCTATCGCATTTTATAAATTGGCAAAAGATGACAAAGAGCAATATAAAGTAGCCGCGTACCAAGACGAAAAAGACTATAAGCAAAAGCTAATAGATGCTGAGAAGTCCGGTGATAAATATGCGCTCAAAAAACTACAGAAGAATAATCCATACCAAAAGACGATTGGAAGAGAATGGGCAGAAGCGATTATTTTTGCTGTCTTCGCCGCGGCGTTTATTCGTATGTTTTTGATCGAGGCATACAAGATACCAACTGGATCGATGGAAGGATCATTGTTGATAGGAGATTTTTTGTTTGTAAGTAAAGCGCATTATGGAATCCGTACGCCAGAGACTATTGCTATGATTCCTCTACTGCACAATCGTATACCAATAATAAATAAAGAGTCTTACATAGAAAGTCCATCTATACCGAGTTTTAGATTGCCGGCTATCGAAAGTATTGACCATAATAAACCGATAGTATTCAACTACCCTGAAGGAGATAGTGTATATGTGATCCCTGGTAGAACGTATAGCATACACGATGTAAAAAGAAAACCTCAAGTGGCGAACCTAGTAAAAAAGAGAAGAGCCAAGCTAGATACTAGACCAATAGACAAAAGAGATCATTATATAAAGCGATGTATAGCTATGCCTGGAGACTCGCTGAGTATCGTAGATGCTCAAGTATATATAAACGGGACTGCGGCTGAAAATCCAAGTAAATTGCAATACAATTATATTGTACAACCTAATGGAGTAAATATCAATGTAAACAAACTCATCGATTGGGGCATATCACCAAACTATGATATCAACGATATTGGTAATGGAAGATTTTTGCTGACGCTATCAAATGACGAATTGGAAAAAGTAAAAAGCCTAGATCCAAAAATACAAATCATAAGAATGCCAAACCAGCCCGGTGGTGCATTCCCACATTCAGAAGTATCTAAAGACTGGACTGTAGATGATTTTGGTCCAATATGGATACCTAAAAAGGGAGCCACTACTCCACTTAGACCAGATAATATTGCTTTTTATAGAAGGGTAATCGAGGTCTACGAAGGAAATACTTTTGAGCAAAAAGGGAATACTTTTTATATCAATGGTGAGCAGGCTGATAGCTACACCTTCAAACAAGACTATTATTGGGGTATGGGTGACAACAGACATAATTCTGAGGATAGCAGATACTGGGGTTATGTACCTCATGATCATATAGTAGGTAAACCACTGTTCATATGGTTCAGTACCAAAGATGGAAGCATGGGTAATGGTATCAATTGGAGTCGCCTGTTTTCTGGAGCGACTAAGATGTAATATATCTTAGCAATTATACCTTTTATATACTTTGGGAAAAAATTGATGCTTGCGCTTGATTTAAGCTAATGTTTATGTTGGTTGCTCATCATTGGATCTACTCCACTGGCCAATATGAAAATGAGCCAAACCCCATAAAAAATATGGCGGCTATGATATAGAATAGACCAAGGTGCAAGAACCATATAGCTCTTGGGATGTATTATAGTTATTATTTACTATTTTCATCAAAATTTTCTGCAGATGAGGACCTTTATATTAGGGCTAGTATGCCTTACTTTTTTACAAATTTCTAATGCGCAAGCCCCTGAAAGGTGGACTTCTGGCGATATTTATCATGGCATAGAGAAGCTTAATTTTTTAGGTTCAGCCTTATATGTTGCTGCTCATCCAGATGATGAGAATACTAGCATGATTTCATATTTGTCCAACCATGTAAAGGCTAATACGGCATATTTATCACTGACCAGAGGTGATGGAGGGCAAAATCTAATCGGTACTGAACTCAAAGAACTATTAGGCGTAATCCGAACGCAAGAATTATTGGCCGCCCGACGCATGGATGGAGGGCAGCAGTTTTTTAGCAGAGCCAATGACTTTGGTTATTCTAAGAATCCGGACGAAACGCTAGGTATTTGGAATAGAGATGAAGTGCTTTCAGATGTAGTCTGGAATGTAAGGAGATTTCAGCCCGACGTGATAATTAATAGATTTAAGCATGACACCCCAGGAAGTACACATGGTCATCACACCTCATCTGCTGTAATGTCTGTAGACGCATGGAATCTATATAATGATCCTAGTGCCTACCCTGAACAATTAGAATTTGTAGATACATGGCAACCTAAGAGATTGTTTTTCAACACCAGCTGGTGGTTTTATGGTAGCCGAGAGAAGTTTGCTAAGGCCGATAAGAGTAGATTGATCGGATTAGAAACAGGCGTATACTTTCCCAATAGAGGAATGTCAAACGGAGAGATCGCTGCCATCAGTAGAGCACAACACCGCTGTCAAGGCATGGGTAGATCCTTATCTAGATCAAGCAGATCAGAATACTTAGAAGTATTGCAAGGGGATGTACCACAGGATAAAGACAATCTTTTTGATGGAGTCAACACGACTTGGTCTAGACTAGAAGGCGGGGCTCCAATCACTGGCATGATCGACAATATCTTGGCCAACTTTGATCATGCTGCGCCACATAAAAGTGTTCCTGCATTAGTAAAAGTCTACAGCAAAATAGAGGCACTCCCTAGAAGCAATTGGCGCTCTGTAAAACTGGAAGAAGTAAAGAAGATCATCATTCAAAGCTCAGGACTATATGCGGCAGCTACTTCAGATAATTACTTTTATACTAAAGGGCAAGATTTGGAAATAGGTGTAGAGTTTACCAATCGTTCGCCAATACCTATGTCAGTAAGCAATGTAAGTTTCATCGGTATCAAGAAGGATACGAGTATGAATTTGGTATTGAATGAAAGCGAAGAGAATAAATTTTATCTCAAGAGTGCTATACCAAGTAATGCAAAAACTTCTGATCCTTATTGGTTACAAGAGAAAGGAAGTTTTGGTATGTACAAAGTAAAGGATCAGTATAAAGTGGGTAATCCTACTAGTGAAGATCCAATTATCATGGTTTTTGATCTTATGGTAGATGGTGTAAAAATCAAGCATGCACAACCAGTGGTATACAAATCTGTAGATGCTGTAATGGGCGAACAGTTTAGACCCGTAGAGATCATACCTGCTGTATCAGTAGCCATCGATGAAAAGGTGGTTGTGTTTGCAGATGATCAGAATAAAGAAGTAACGGTCCGAGTAAAAGCCGGTAGGCCTGATGTAAATGGTCAGGTAAAGCTACAATTACCAAGTGGATGGCGCTCAAATCCTGATAGTCATAATTTTGATATTTCTAAGCAAGAACAAGAGCAAGTATTCAAATTTCAAGTTACGCCTCCTGCGAGTCAAAGCACAGGATCGCTTTCTGTTGTTGCTAGTCTTGGTGGAAAAGACTATAAGAAAGAAATGATTTTGATTGACTATGAGCATATCCCAACTCAAACAGTATTTCTTCCAGCGGAAGCAAGAGTTGTTAAACTAGATATAGAATCAAAAGGAAAAAAAGTTGCATACTACATGGGTGCAGGGGATAAAATTCCTGAAAGCTTGGCGCAAATTGGTTATGAAGTAGATTTACTGAGTGACGAAGATGTATCGGCAGAAACCTTAGCTAAATATGATGCACTGATCATAGGGATACGAGCGTATAATACACAAGATCAAGTGAAGTTTCATCAAGAAATATTTTTAGATTTTGTTAAAAATGGTGGTAATATGATCGTTCAGTACAACACTGGACATCGATTGAAAATACCAAGTGATCAACTAGGCCCTTACCCTTTCAAAGTAAGTAGAGATAGAGTTTCTGTAGAAGAAGCTGAAATACGTATGATAGCGCCTAAGCATGAAGTACTCAATACGCCGAATAAAATTACAGAAAGAGATTTTGACAACTGGGTTCAAGAGAGAGGTCTTTACTTCCCTGATGAATGGTCTAAAGAATATACCGCGATCTTATCCAGTAATGATCCTGGTGAGGATGCTAAAAAAGGTGGCCTCTTGGTAGCAAAATATGGCGAAGGTAACTTTGTGTATAGTGGCTATTCCTGGTTCCGACAATTGCCTGCCGGAGTACCAGGTGCTTATAGATTATTTGCTAATATGATCAGCTTAGGTAAGTAGGCCTTATCTAGGCGTACCAAAATCGAATACCCAATAGTCTCCAACTTTAGCGATACCTACTTGCTTGAAGTTTGGACTTGCCATGACAGAACAATGCCCTGGGCTATTCTTAAAGGCTTCCACTGTTTGCGCTGGGGTGATTGGTCCAAATGCAACGTTTTCGCCCCAGTGAGATGCTAAGTAATTAGCTCTGTTTAGTCTGGTAGCTAAATCTGAGCCATCACTGCCTTCATGTGTCAATACATCATTATCAAACATATCTTGTGCATGAGCTTCAGCTGCTGCGTCAAGATCTGGATGCCATAATAAAGGCTCTGCTGGTGCCTTAATGTCTCCCCCACAATCGTTTTCTTGTGCTCTAAACTTATTGATAAGTGCCAAGGTTTCTGCCTCAAAATCAGACATCTGATCACTAAAATCTTCTATCACAGGCTCTTCAAAAAAAGACTCGAATGATGGTGGTGCAGGCTCTATATTTTCTTCCTTTGCGCATGAGAAAAGAATACAACTAATACAAAAAAATCCAAATAACTGTTTCATTGGTAAAAAACTGTTTTATTCAATCGTGTGCCAATTGAAAAGCAATTAAAAAAAGAGAGGGGAAGATTAAATCTGAGTTGGAAACTAGATTACTAGCAAATTCTTATATTTGATTCTACTAAGTGAATAAGAGTTGCATTGATTTGTGACAACACAATTTTTTATATCTCAAAATAGAATGATATGAATGAAAACAAAGCCACAGAAGACGATCCACCCATTTTGGGTAACTGGAATAAGCTGTATTTACTTGTAATATTGCTTCATTTTGTGATCATAACTCTATTCGTTTTATTTTCAAGATATTACTCGTAATTCCCATCTGATGCACATAATTGACTGGATTGTTCTTATTGGTACCACATTAGTGATTATTGGATATGGAGTCTATAAAACTAGAAATGTAGGCAGTGTCAAATCTTATCTTATGGGAGATAAAGATTTACCCTGGTGGACAATAGGATTATCTATCATGGCGACACAAGCGTCGGCCATTACCTTCTTATCTACTCCTGGAAAAGCATATGAGGATGGATTGGGCTTTGCTCAGTTCTACTTCGGCCTTCCAGTGGCGATGGTCATACTTTGTATATTTGTCTTACCCGTATTTTATAAACTCAATGTTTATACTGCATATGAATACTTAGAGCAGCGATTTGATCTAAGGGCGAGGACATTAACTTCCATTTTATTCCTAGTCCAAAGAGGACTAGCAGCAGGTATTACTATTTATGCCCCTGCAATCATCCTATCTAATATTCTCAATTGGGATCTAAACCTTACTATACTCATCACTGGAGCTGTTGTTATCTTTTATACCGTAATGGGTGGCACCAAAGCAGTAAGCGTCACCCAAAAACAGCAAATGATAATCATCCTAGCAGGTATGTTCATTGCCGCGGTAATTATAGTTTTTAAGATGCCCGCAGATATTTCCTTTAAAGATACTTTAGCGCTTGCGGGAAAAATGGAAAAACTGCAAGTGGTTGACTTTACTTTTGATTTAGAAAAAAGATATACTTTTTGGTCAGGAATGTTGGGTGGTGTTTTCTTATTCCTCTCCTATTTTGGGACAGACCAATCTCAAGTACAGAGATATCTTTCTGGCAAAAGCCTTTCTGAAAGTAGAATGGGCTTGCTCTTTAACGGGATGATAAAAGTTCCTATGCAGTTCTTGGTACTTTTTGTTGGTATCCTTGTATTTATGTTTTTCCAATTTCAACGCCCTCCTATTCACTTTAATGATGCAAATATCCAAAAAGTGCAAAATTCAGAGTATAGTGCGGAATTGAATCAATTGGAAGATCAATTTGATATGGTTTTTCAGGATAAGATAGCTAGTCTAAGTCAACTTTCTTCTGATATAGAATCTAATGATCAAAATAGAATAGAAGCTTCTAAGACGGCCTATGAATTTCAGTTGGCTAAAGATGCCGCTATCAGATCTCAAGTAGATAGCCTTATATTGAAAGTAGATGACCAAGCTATTGTCAAAGACAGTGATTATGTCTTTATTTCTTTTATTATCAACTATCTCCCAATAGGTATGATTGGATTACTGCTTGCAGTAATTTTTTCTGCTGCTATGTCTTCAACCGCCTCTGAGCTAAATGCATTGGCTACTACTTCAGTTATAGATTTATACAAAAGAAGCATAAACCCTGGCGCTAGTGATCAGCATTATCTGACATCTTCAAAAGTCCTTACCATTTTATGGGGAGTTGTTGCACTTTTATTTGCCATAATGGCTTCTTTATTTGACAACTTGATTGAAGCAGTTAACATTATAGGCTCTATCTTTTATGGGACTATACTAGGCATCTTTATAGTGGCATTCTTTTATAAAAGCCTAGAAAGAAGTACAAAGGTGGTTGGATTCTTTACGCTAGGTCTTTTATTTGGAGTGGTATTTACAGGCATCAGTCATTCTAACTATGTAGAAGAAATGTTCCCAGTCATCTATGAAAATGATGTCCCTGCAACATTAGTTTCTATGCTGCTTGGCGGATTGCTCGGCTATTGGTTTTCAGATCGCTTTTTCAAAAGAATAGATGGTACCTCTGTATTTGCGGGAGCAGTAGTAGCACAAATTTCGGTAATAGTGATTTATTTCCTTGATAGTTATGATGTCATCGAGTTGAGCTACTTATGGCTCAATCTGATCGGTTGTACCTTGGTGGTATTCGTCAGTCTTCTCTTCCAAAATTTGAGTAGAGGAAGCTCTAGTAGTAGGTAAAAGAAATAAGAAATTGGAATCAGCTAGCTTAGCCGTTCAGCGTCATTCTGATCTTCTTTTCTAGAACATTCACGTCTTCCTTGATGGTTGAGTCTGTATCTAAAAGATCTTGAACTGTACGACAAGAATAAATAACTGTACTGTGATCTCTGCCTCCAAATTGATCGCCAATCGCTTTTAAAGACTTACTAGTAAGATTCTTGGCAAGATACATAGATAACTGTCTAGCTACTACTATAGATCTCTTTCTTGTCTTACCTGCTAATTTTTCGACTGGTACATTGAAATATTCAGCAACCAATTTTTGAATCGATTCAACTGTAATCTCCTTGTTTATTTCATTGATAAACTTCTGGATCACTTCCTTAGTCAATTCCAAATCAATTTGACGATTATTCAAAGAAGACTGAGCAGCGAGGGATACGAGGACGCCTTCCAGCTCACGAATATTATTCTTGATATTGTAGCATATGAATTCAACGATATCGTTATCCAATTCTATGCCTTCTCTAGTCATCTTGGATTCTAAGATCGCTATTCTGGTTTCAATAGCAGGTGCTTGAACATCTGCAGAAAGCCCCCATTTAAATCTGCTAATCATACGCTCATCCATCCCATCTAAATCCTTAGGTGCTCTATCTGAGGTTAAAATTAACTGCTTACCATTCTGATGAAGCTGATTAAATATATGGAAGAAAATTTCTTGCGTCTTTTGCTTATTGGCGAAGAATTGAATATCGTCTACAATAAGTACATCAATCATCTGATAGAAATTCACAAAATCGTTGACTGAGCCATTTTTAATAGACTGGATCATCTGATTTGCAAATTTTTCTGAAGTAACAAACAAGACATTCTTTTCAGGCTGGTTTTCTTTTACTTCATTTCCGATAGCTTGAGCAAGATGCGTCTTACCTAAACCTACGTTACCATATATAACCAATGGATTGAAAGCAGTTCCCCCTGGTTTTTTAGCAATAGCCATACCCGCTGAACGAGCCAAACGATTGCAGTCTCCTTCTATATAATTGGTAAATCTGTAATTTTTATTGAGCTGTGGATCGATGGAAAGCTTTTTGATCCCCGGAATAACAAATGGGTTCTCAATTTTTGAAGAATTCATAGGGCCCACCTTATCAGCATCTGACTGACTAGTATTGCTGCTAGCTTGCGGTGTAGCACTATTGTTCTTCATCTTATTTAGTCTAATTTGATATTCTAACTTACCAGTAGAACCCAATTCATCGCGAATTGTTTTCTTTAATAGTGCAACATAGTGCTCTTCAAGCCATTCGTAGAAGAATTTATTGGGTACTTGTATAGTAAGAGAGTCATTAACCAACTGTACTGGTTTGATAGGTTCAAACCATGTTTTGAAACTTTGAGTATTTACATTCTTTCTTATAGTGTGCAGACACTTGTCCCATACAGTATTGATGTCTCTTACCATTTCTCAGTTAAAAATTTAAACAAACTTATTTAAAAGTAATTCTGGAAAAATTCAGAATTATCGAATTATAATGACACGATCAAAGGACGATGATGAAGGGAAGATATAGTGTTTCATTTCTATAATAAAGTAGTCAAGCATCATCCTTTTCTTGTCATGCGTGCTTACAAAGATGTGAAATATTTATGGATTTTTATAGGGGCTAAGAAACACTTTACGAATATTTTTTTTTCCTATTTAAGTCTATCTAATTTGTGTAATCAGAGCGGTTACATACTCAACAAGAACGATGACTTGATAGATATCTTATACCTGCCTATTCGAACTGATATTGAAGCATTTTTGATAGTGGCTTGAAGTAATTCTGCAAGGGCCAGATTAAGAGTATCATTTTTTTAATTACATTTTCTAAGTGAAAAAAAAATGAAAAAAAATTTACTCAATATTTATGCAAAATTTTCTGTTCAAAATCCTTGGAAAACTAAATTGATTTACACTTTAGCTATTCCTTAAAAGCTATCATCTACTTTACGATTTTTGGCTGACAACTTATGCATTTGTTTTTGAAATTCTTTTCAAATTCTATATCCAATTGTCCTAACACTACTCCTGCCCAGCCTACTTGATTTATTTGTATCGCTTTACCTTGTTTATTGGATAATACTTTGGGCTCATCCAGAAAAGTGTGTGTATGACCTCCTAATATAAGATCTATATCACTACTCTCTGCAGCCAAGGTATGATCTGAGACTTTGTCTTCTTTATATTTATACCCTAGATGCGACAAACAAATAACATAATGACAGCCAAGCTCATTTTTTAGCAACTTTGCAGTATCATTCGCAGACTTTACTGGATCTAAGTATTGTGTTTCCTTAAACAAAGTTTTAGGCACTAAGCCTTCAAGCTCAATTCCCACACCTAATACTCCTATTTTGATATCTCCCTTTTGAAAAATACGGTATGGCTTGACCAAATTATGCATGATCGTGTTCTTAAAGTCATAATTGCAGTTTATCAGATCAAATTTTGCCTTGGTCGACTGCTTATGCAATCCATCAATACCAGCGTCAAAGTCATGATTTCCTATAGTAGCTGCATCGTACTGCATTTCATTCATTAGCTTGAACTCCAACTCTCCACCAAAAAAATTGAAATAAGGTGTTCCTTGAAAAATATCTCCGCAATCCAATAACAATACATTCTCCTTTTCCGCTCTTATCTTATTTATCAATTTAGCCCTTTTAGCAGCCCCCCCTAAACCAGCATATCGACCACCATCTTGTGCAAAAGGCTCAATCCTGCTATGTACATCATTGGTGTGAAGTATAGTGAGACTACTTTTTTTGGGCTTATACAGGTCAGTAGCATTAAGACCCGTTGCTAATCCAAAACTAATCAAACTACCTTGCTTTATAAATGACCTTCTTTTCATGTTACTTTTACTTTAGATAAGCTTAATTCTCAATTCTTCCCTCTTTGCTAGCTGCAATGACTTTATCATTCGTGGCTCTATCAATAAACATTTGCCTCAACAAATCCGGATAAGTGGTTCTATTGCAATCCACCAAAAAAGGACAATCACTTCCTCCATTAGCAATGTAGTCTGGTAGCGCTACATTATATATGCGATCTTCTAATTCTTGACCGTTGATGCGCACTTCTTTGATCTCGTTATTCTTTATCTTCATATAGAAGTTCTTAGATACTGGCCAGCCATTACTCCTTGCTACCCTATCCAGAAAAGTCATCAATAACGCTTTATCCAAATGAACGACAACCAAACTGTTTTCAAAGGGCATCAATTCATATATTTTTCCTTTTGTGATATCTCCTTGTCGAAGTAATGGAATACGTATACCCCCAGAGTTTTGCATAGCAAAATCAATAGGCACTTCACTCAATTCATTTGCACGATCATATATGGCATCAGCCATCCAGTTTCCCAAGGTACTTTCAGGCCTACCTTTTGGCATATCTTCAGGGCAAGTAGCAATGACTCTGTTCATCTCTTTATCCAGCTTTACTTTGTACGGTTGGATTAATTCACTTATCGGATCAGAAAAAACGGCCGTTGAATCTAGGCGATTCAAAGTATAATCAGACTGAGCTACATGCCATACCTTTTTGCAACTCGAAAGAGAGATGAGCGACAAGAATAGTATACCAATAAGAACATTGCAATTCTTCATTTCTAAAAATTTAGTCTAAAAATAGTAAACTTAGAAAAGATATTGGGTCAGAAAGGAATATTTGATCTATAGGACTAAAATAAGGACCCTGGCTTATGCGGTATATCTGCTCCCAAATGCTTGTACGCCTTCTCTGTCACCTCTCTACCCCTAGGAGTACGCTTTATGAATCCCTCCATTATCAAAAACGGCTCGTGGACTTCTTCTATAGTACCAGCTTCTTCCCCTACTGCAGTAGCAATGGTATTGATACCTACAGGGCCACCTTTAAATTTGTGTATGATCGTACTCAAAATTCGATTATCCATTTCATCCAATCCGTAGCTATCTACATTAAGCGCTTCTAGGCCATACTTGGCTATCTTATCATCAATAGTACCATTGCCTTTAACTTGCGCAAAATCTCTAATCCTCCTCAATAGTGCATTGGCTATTCTTGGTGTACCTCTACTTCGTCTTGCTATCTCATGATTCCCTTCATCAGTAATAGGAATTTCTAATATATCAGCAGATCGCTTAATGATTTTCTCAAGGGTCGGTATATCATAATAGTCTAATAAACAAGTTATACCAAATCTAGCCCGCATAGGCGCGGTCAGCAAGCCCATTCTAGTAGTCGCCCCTATCAAGGTGAAAGGGTTTAGAGTAATTTGAATGCTCCTTGCACTTGGCCCCTGATCGATCATCACATCGATATGGTAATCCTCCATTGCTGAATACAGGTATTCTTCTATTACATTATTTAGCCTGTGTATTTCATCTATGAAGAGTACATCACCTGCCTCTAGATTAGTCAGTAAGCCTGCCAAGTCACCTGGCTTCTCTAACACAGGGCCAGAACTAACAGTCAGTTTGGAGCCCATCTCATGACTTATGATATGGGACAAAGTAGTCTTACCCAATCCAGGAGGTCCATGCAGCAAAACATGATCAAGCGCCTCGCCTCGCATCTTCGCCGCTTGGATAAATATGGATAAGTTTTCTACTATTTTAGGCTGGCCAGAAAAACCAGAAAGTTCTTGCGGACGCAGTGCACGTTCTACTTGCTTATCTTCCGTAGACAGATAAGCCGCATTCGGATCATTTATCGGAAAGTCCATTATTCGTTTCTTGGAGGTTTAGTGGCATATATAACAGTTCCTTTTCCTAGACTCTTGACCTTTTCGGTACAAGCATTCAATGCCTTTCCTTGGACAGAACAAATCTCAGTGCCTTGACAATCTATTAGCTTTTTCTGTCTTCCATTATCTATCAAGTATGCCCAGCCATCGGTCAAGTAAGTATATCTAGTCACTATGTACGGCTTCATTTCACCTGCCATACTTTTTAGCCACTTCGAATCATTATAATTATCGACTTTGACACAAGGTTTTTTTGCAGGCTTTACACCTCCTGTCATACCTTCCAAAGTGATACAATTTACCTTAACAATAAAATTCTCCATCATACAAGCACTCAAACCATCCTTGACTACATCATAACCTATCTTTACAAGCTGATTATCTGCCAGTTTAAAATCCATCAAGGGCATTTCATTAGGCAACAACTTATCACCATTATCCAAAACAAATAAAAACCTACAGCCATCGTTTCCAGTAAAATCTCTTACCATAGCGCTTGTCTCACATTCCATATTCGATTTATCCAACTCCTTTCCAGGCTCCGTAGTAGTGACTACTTCTTGTGGTGTACTTTTTCGTGGACATGAAAACAAAATAAAACACCCAAGCAAAATAAGTAAATGATAATACCTCATGATTCGTTTATTTCGATTTTATTACGCTATTTGGTTTTTCAAGACGATTACTTTCAAATAAAGCTGGCATTATTTCTTCCAATTGAGAGGCATCAAAATCTTTTAAGATGATCTTTTTATTCGCATCAAGGATAAATAATTTAGGGGTTTTTTCTGCCATATACTTCTGCACAAATCTACTACTTAAATCCTTATCCACTGTATTTATCCACTCTCCTAAATCATTTTCTTCTATGTACTTCCAGCAATCCTCTGTTTTCGCCCCTACTTTTGTACAACCAGAGAATATCTTCACTCCCGTATCCTTATATTTCTCCCAAAACGATTTCATATAAGGCATAGAAGCTTTACAATGAGAGCAACTAGGCTGCCATAGGTAAAGAATAGTCACCGGCGCATCCACATCATACAGCGCTATTGGCGTTCCATCTTTAAGTTCCATATCGATAATTGGCGCAGGATTACCCAACAGTAAAGGTTTACGTTTCCTTACATCTTCAATCATCTCATTTAGATCTTCTTCCTTGACCCAAGGAGCCATACCCTTTGCATAGTAGGTATCTACTACATGTACATAGACAGCATCCATCCCAATGTAGTCAGAGCTAGCATATTCTAACATGATATGATCTAAAAAATATTTAAAGTTTTTGGTATCCGACTTCATCAAACTTAAGACCTTATCTATACCTGCATTTATTCCAGCTATGTTTTGCGGAGATAGTTCTTCTAAATAAAAGAACACCTTATTGAAAAATGCTTCTGTGTTGAGCAGGCGCTCATCAGATATATCTACATTATCAAAGTAATGATTTCTTCTAAACTCAAACTTCTTTTGCATCACCTCTTCTTGACTCCCCTGTATATTAGGTACTGGAGTCTCTATTTCCATTCTGATCAATTGGGCAGCTAGAGAGTTTGGTGCTTTATTGATCTGATTTGTACGATGACTTTCTAGAGAAGCCAGCTTTTCATTAAAGGAAGAAACGATTTGCGCTCTAGTCCCCTCGTCTATGTCTTCTCTCAACTTCTCATTCAAAGCGCCTAGGCTATTCACGACCTCGTTGGAGTATCTGAGGTAATCTTGATATACATTATTATATTTCGAATTTTCAAACGAGGTTGCGTTAAACAAAGCATTCGCATCGGCTGTCAACTTAAAGTGCTGATCATCATTATCGATGATAAAAGATACATACTCGTTTTCAGGTAACAAAACGGCCAAATAGACGCCAGCATCCAACTTTTCAGTGCTTTCATGCACAAATTTGCCCGGGCTCAGCGCTTGCAGCGTGTCTACTACAGGATATCTATTCAAAAACTCATGCGCCAAGACCAATTGGCTAGATTGGTAGTTTTTGAGCGAAATCTCTACTTTATGCCCCGTTTGCGCAACTGAATGGCCATAAACAAGTAGGTATATAAGTAGACCTAGGCTACATTTCAAAGATGATTTTATCATTTTTTAATATTGTTGTTATAGGCAAATCCAAGCGAAAACGGCGAAAATGACTAATATTTTGTTACTTTTGCCCCGTTTTGTCACCTTTGGGTGTTGAAAGCAAATACACAAATCCATTTTAAAATTAAATTCTAAACTTAATGAGTGGTTCAAAAATAACAATAACCCGAAGAAAAAGGCTAGCCGTACCAGATGATCCTATTATTCCTTTTATAGAAGGGGATGGTATTGGTCCAGATATCTGGAAAGCTGCCCAGAAAGTAATTGATGCTGCTGTGAAGAAGTCATTTGATGGTAAGCGCAAAATCCACTGGAAGGAGGTCTATGCTGGTCAAAAAGCAAAAGATCGTACAGGAGATTGGCTACCACAAGCTACGCTAGATGCTATGAATGAGCACTTAGTAGGCATCAAGGGGCCTTTGACTACACCAGTAGGTGGCGGTATACGTTCGTTGAATGTTGCGCTGCGCCAAAAGCTTGATCTATACGCATGTGTTCGTCCGGTGAAGTGGTACCGTGGGGTGCCTTCTCCTGTGAAGAAGCCAGGTCTTGTAGACATGACTATATATAGAGAGAACACTGAAGACATCTATGCAGGTATTGAATACCTACATGGTACTGAAGAAAATGAAAAAGTAAAGTCATTCTTGATCAATGAGATGGGTGCCAAAGGGATTCGTTTTCCTAAGAGTGCTTCTATTGGAGTCAAGCCAGTTTCTATCGAAGGTACAGAAAGACTTGTGCGTTCTGCTATCAAGTATGCGATCGCAAACAAGAAAACCTCAGTTACTCTAGTACACAAAGGTAACATCATGAAATTTACAGAAGGTAAATTTAAAGAATGGGGTTATGCTCTAGCTAAGCGTGAGTTTGGCGCTACTGATCTAGACGGTGGACCATGGCAGGTGATTGACAATAAAGGACGCAAGATCATTGTAAAAGATGTGATTGCAGATGCATTCTTGCAGCAGATCCTTCTTCGTCCAGCAGAGTACGACGTGATCGCTACTTTGAACCTCAATGGTGACTACATCTCTGATGCACTAGCTGCTATCGTAGGAGGTATTGGTATCGCTCCAGGTGCCAACATCAATTACGAAACAGGTGTAGCTATTTTTGAAGCGACACACGGTACAGCACCTAAGTACGCAGGTCAGGATAAAGTAAATCCAAGTTCTGTCATTCTTTCAGCAGTGATGATGTTGAATTATATGGGATGGAAGAAAGCTGGTAAGACTATTGAGAAAGGTCTCAAAGGAGCGCTTAAAGCTAAGCGTGTTACTTACGATTTCGAAAGACAGATGAAGAATGCTACTCTATTGAAGTGTTCTGAGTTTGGCGACGAGATCATCAAGCATATGTAAGATAAAGCGATAAGATATTGCTTTAAAAATATAAAGGCCGTTTCACATTTTGTGGAGCGGCTTTTTTATACACGCTATTATTCTCATTAGCTGGATTTGTATATTGATATTTTGGGCGATCCCCCAGCCTACCCGCCATGCTATACAAGGGGTCGGGTCATTCGCAGCTTGGCCCCTTGCTCTCCCGCCTTGCCCAGTCGAGGGCTGTCTAGCAAAGCTAGCCACTGCTACTACCCCTATCGCATTTAAGGTGCTAGGTGAAAGGTGCTAGGTGAAAGGTGCTAGGTGCTAGGTGCTAGGTGAAAGGTGATAGGTGCTAGGTGTCTAGGTAAAAGTTTTTCACTTTTACATTTGAGTCCACTTATGAGATGCCTATAAAAACATCCCTTAGGATATCTTAGAGATATTGATTTAATGTATTGGACACTTCCTCAAGTATTCCAAATGCAGCTTCTGCCATTTTATTTCCTCGTGTATCCAACAGAGGATTAACTTCTACAAATTCTAAACAAGCCACTTTTTTCGAAGCGATTATAGTTTGTATCATTCTCTTCGCTTCATCGGTATCAAAACCTTTAGGCACTGGTGTACCCGTTCCATCTGAAACCAAATCGCTATCCATACTATCTACATCAAATGAGATATAAATATGATCACAGTCGTTTAGTATTTCTAAGGCTTCTTGTACACAATTATCAAGTCCTCGAAAACGAACTTCATCTACCTTATAATTGCGTAAAGCTAATTTCGAAATTTGGTGATCTTCTGGTTCCTCCGTCGAGCGAACGCCAAAATAAATCAAATGCTCGGGTGCAAGCTTCTCTCCTTCTACGCCAATATTCTTTAATGCGTTCCAATACTTTTCCGTATCTCCATTCACGTTATTTATTTGGCAATCAAGGTTGTCCTTATTCAAGGCAGCAGCTAAAGGCATCCCATGTATATTGCCGGAGGGAGAAGTATAAGGAGAATGTAGATCAGCGTGCGCATCTATCCATATGACACCCAATTTTTTGTGCGGAAATGCAGCTTTGACTCCGCTGATTGTACCCAAAGCGGAGGAATGATCACCAGATAATACCAGTGGAAAAAAATCTTCTTTAAGTGTTTCTTTCACACAATTACTCACTCTTGTGCATTGCGCCACTACATGTTGTATACGCTTTGCAAATGGGTTATTTACTTCGTCATATATAGATTCATTATAGGACTCGATGTCTTCATATTTATTATTCCGAAAGTACTGGCTCCCTTTATTGATAGCTGCTATTTCTAGGGCATCTATTCCTAGATCAGCTCCTCTTGTCCCTGCACCTATATCTGATCTATTTTTAAGAATTTTTATTGTCTTCATTCGTATCGTTATCTTAAATTATTCTGGTATTATAATAAAGTTATTAATGCAGTGCTTATTGAAGATGTAATCAATGAGTGGACTCAGATTTAGTTTTTAGCTCTAAAAAAGATGTAATTTAAGAAGACTTTGCATAAAGTGATATTAGTTAATCTAAAACAATAGTAATTGAGTCATATTTTGCATTTAAGGTGCACCTTGATTAGAAATCAAGTGAAAATTATAGGTGATTGACGAGTTTGATAAAAAAAGCTCCTCCCCTCTAGCATATATCCAACTTATTCAATTCTCTAAACAGCATATAATCTAGAAAGACAACTTTAGCCTTATTCATACTTCTTTAATTTGCCTTTAAGTATCGAAGATAATCTCAAAATATTATATTTGACTTGGTATCAAATTAGAATGTAGCGGATTCTTTGCAGCCTACAAATGTTGATAGATACTTCACCTGCAAAATAAATAAAATGAAGAAAGTAGCCATATTATATCAAGCTCAACTACCACCGATAAAAGATGGAATTCAAAAACCTATGAAACCAGGAGGTTATTCTGATAGCGGAGCAGATATAGCATTCGAATTAATTAAAAACAACCTTGCTGTAGTCACTCCAGTAGGAAGTCCCGATCCAAACAATGATAAAGATTGGGTTTTTCCAGATACGAAAGAAGGTATTGAGATGGCCTTACAAAAAGGAGCAAAAGTCTTTTGGTTAAACACTGTGCTATACCAAGACCACAATATAGAATACTATCTAAACAAGGGTATTGATATAGTCGGACAAAAACCCAAATCGGTTGATATATTTGATGATAAAATGTATACGAATAACTTATTGAAATCCAACAATATTCCTATTCCACAAAACGAACTTATCACTAAAGCAAATCATAGAAATTTAGAAATGAAACTAGTATTTCCTCTAGTGTTGAAACCCATCAGAGGAAGAGGGAGCCAAGGCGTTACTAAAATTGATAATCAAGATGAACTCGATAAAAATTTGAGTAAATTATTTTCAGATAACGACTACGGGAATGCTGCTTATGTTGAACAATATTTGCAAGGGCAAGAAATAACCATATCGGTAATGCCGAAAGGGAATTATATGATAAATAAAAAACAACAATTGTTCAATAATCCTTGGTGCTTACCAGCAGTGAAAAGATATAATCACCACAATGGAATAGCTCCTTATAATGGCACAGTAGCTGTGATGGAAAATAGCGAAGTTTTGCATGAAGAGGAGTTGCAGTCCATTGAAATACAAGAAGTGTACAAACATTGTATCAAAGCCGCAGAATTAACTGATATAAAAGCACCTATAAGGATTGATTGCAGGGCAAATACTCAAGGAAAATATTTTTTATTTGACCTCAATATGAAGCCAAATATGACTGGACCATCTAGACCGCATAGGAAAAATCAAGATAGCTTGACTTTACTCTCTGCCAGAAAAATTGGATGGACCTATTTTGATCTATTAAATAATATGCTTCATCAAAAATGGAATGCCGACACCTAATTCATGATCTTAGCTAGGAAACTATAAAAAATAATTTACAAGAAAACGCAGATATTTTACAATGATAAAATTAATCGGAATACCCTTTGATGCAAATTCTTCTTTTCTAAGAGGTCCTTCTTATGCTCCACAGCGAATCAGACTGATGGATACAGATGGTTCTGCAAATTCTTTTTCTGAGAATGGATTGGAAGTGAAAGAAGGCATTAATTATCAAGATTGTGGAGATATTCATTTTGAAAATACAAATTCAAAAATCGCATTTGATACTATCGGAGATAAAATCAAACAACTGAGAAGTGACAAGAGTAAAGTTATCTCCTTTGGAGGCGATCATTCTATAAGTTATCCTGTGATAAATGCTTTTGCAGATGAAAATACCAAATTGAATATCTTACACTTAGATGCCCATGCAGACTTATATGATAATTTTGACAATAATCCATTTTCTCATGCTTCGCCTTTTGCAAGACTTATGGAGAGCAACAAGATCAACTCATTAACTCAAGTTGGGATCAGAACACTCAATACGCACCAAAAAGAACAAGCAAAAAAGTATGGAGTTACTATTGTAGAGATGAAGGATTTCGACTTCAATTTTATTCAGAATTTGCCTTCGCCGCTTTACATTTCTATTGACCTAGATGTTCTAGACCCCGCTTTTGCACCCGGAGTTTCGCACCATGAGCCGGGAGGCATGACAAGTAGGCAATTGATCAAAATTATTCAAAACTTATCTTGCGAAATTATCGGAGCCGATATAGTGGAGTACAACCCAGTTAGAGATTTGCATAATATGACTGCAATGGTGGCGTATAAAATATTCAAAGAACTTGTTGCCAAAATGGTTTAATGGCAATGGGTTCTTTTAATCAAATCAACTTGGACTCAGTTAGTGTCAAGTGCCATTAGTTGCTACGCAGGAATTTTGTGGACACAAGTGCAGATTTTCAGTACTTATCGGTTTTGCGATAGGGACAGCAGTGATACGCAGTAGTCTAGAGACTCCATGAAGTAGTGGCTGACGACGGATGAGCGAATGAGCGAATACTAGTCAGCCACATACTGAATAAGTCTCTAGGCTGCTAAGTACAAACGGATGGCCCGGCCCCTGACTGAATGGTGCAAAGCAATCTTGATCCAGTGGATCAAGATAATGAAGGAACTGCAGAAAACCTTCTGCAGCAAAATAAAAGGGGAT